>JAYUBF010000070.1:0-22480 GCA_043741435.1 Myxococcales bacterium | reverse complement strand
CTGTTTAGTCTATCCCATCGGACGTGCCGCCCGCCCTGCCGGCCGAGCCGTCAGGGTCCCACCCTGCTCACGCGGCGACTTCGCCGCGACGCAGCCTTCGGCTGCTCAGTTTTGACTCGCGCTCCGCGCGACTCTGGTTAGCTCCGCGTGCGCTTGATCGACGCAGTGATCCTCGGGATCACTGAAGGGCTCACGGAGTACTTGCCCGTCTCGTCTACGGGCCACCTCATCCTCGTCGGCAAACAGCTTGGCCTCGCGGGGGATGGCGCCAAGGCGTTCGAGATCGTGATCCAGCTTGGCGCGATCCTCGCGGTGGTCGTGTTGTATTGGCGCTTGCTCGCGGAGCGCGTTGCCGGGCTGCTGAAGCGCGACCCGCGCGCGACCCGTCTCGCCACCGCGTTGCTCGCTGGGTTCGTACCGACGGCAATCTTGGGCCTCGCGGTTGGCAAGGTCATCAAGAAGTACCTGTTCGCACCCGTGCCCGTGGCCTGCGCGTTCGCCATCGGTGGCATCGCGATGATCGTGCTCGAGCGCATGCTCGCCGGCAAGGAGGCGCCCAAGCAGACGCTCGAGCAAGTGGAGCCCATCGATGGGCTCTGGGTCGGCCTCGCGCAATGCCTCTCGCTCATCCCCGGCACGTCGCGCTCGATGGCGACGATCCTCGGGGGGCGCCTGCGCGGACTCTCGTCGCCCGTCGCCGCCGAGTTCTCGTTCTTGCTCGCGTTGCCCACGCTCGGCGCGGCCACGCTGTACGAGGGCTACAAAGAGCGCGTGGCGCTCGCCACCATCGGCGCCACACCGATCGCCGTAGGCCTGATGGTCTCGTTCGTCGTCGCGGTCGCCGTCGTCGCTGGCTTCGTGCGCTACCTGCAGCGCGGCGGGCTGACGCCGTTCGGCATCTATCGCCTGCTCGTGGCCGCGTACGTGTTGTTCATCGGCTTCTAGCCGACATCTCTCATCATCCATCACATCCTCCGACGGAGAGAAAACAGGCGACCGGCAACAGGCAACCGGCAATGGTTGGGCGTCACGCGGCGCCGGGCGGTGCCTCGCGGTCTTCGCGGACGCGCTCAGGTCGCTGCAAGCTGATGTCCTTCATCGAGAAGCGCAGTTGATTCGGGAGCCAGCAGGCGCGCCTTCAAAGCGAGCTCTATCCAGTAGCCAAGGTGAACGAAGTCAGTGCGACTCCCGGCTGCACGCGCTTCTTCGTAGTTCGCGCCTGCGCTCGTCGCTGAGCGAATCCACTGACCTGCAATGTGACGTCCGGCAACGTCCTTCGGCAACGTCCTTCGGCAACGTCCTTCGGCAACGTCCTTCGGTAGACGAGCGGCTCGGTCCGGGGAATCGACCGCGACCGCGAGTAATCGGTGCGCGATATCTGCAACTCTCTGTAATTTCCTGTTGCCGGTCGCCTGTTGCCGGTCCCCGGTCTTTGAATCATGAGCGCCGACTTCTACCCGAAGAAGCGCCTCAGATGCCGTGCCACCGAGCTGACGCAATGCCGCGAGCAACTTTGTGCGGACCTGCAAGTTGTCGAGATCAGCGAGGTGCAGCTTGGCCGTGCGCTCTACGGGAACCGGCGCGGGCTCGATGAAGATGGGCGCGGGTACGACAATCTCGCGCGAGCTCGAGAACAGCGAACGAGCCAAGATCGAGATCAGCCAGCCGACGAAGACGCCGATGAGCACGAACAAGATCGCACCGACGAGCAGCATGCCGCCGACGATGCCGACGATCCCGTTCACCATCGAGTCGATCTCGTTGCCGCTCATGCCCGGCACGCAGCCGATGAGCGAGGCTACGCAGGCCGCGGCGACGAAGAAGCGTGCGAGCTGATCAGGGAGCTTCATGCGAAGTGCCCGGATAGCAACACCCGGTCGATCGCGTCAAGCAACGGTCTCCGTCGCAACGGCAGCTGGACGATCGCTGCCACCTTCGCGCCGGGCTCGGCGGCAAGCTTGGCCTCCACCTGTGCCTCGGGCTGATCGGTCAACAGCAGCACCGGCAAAGCGCTGAGGTGCGGCGAGGTATGGATGCGCGACACGAGCTTGGCGCCGGGTAGTCCCGCTTGCTCCATGCGACACACCACGAGATCGAATGGACGGTCGGCGAGGCGCTCGAGAGCTTCCCAGCCGTCGGGCGCGCGCTCGGCGAGGAAGCCGGCGTGCTCGAGCACGAGCGCCACCGCGTCGCGAATGGAGCGGGCCTCGTCGACGACGAGCACCCGCCGTGGACCCTCGGGACGCAGGGGCCGACTCACCATATCGGCGCTCACCTCGAGAGACGCGAGCGTGTCCACGTCGAAGATCAGCTGAACCTTGCCGGCACCGGAGATGGTGGCACCCGCCCACGGCGAGAGCCCAGTCAGCGACGGTGGAAGGCGACGCACGACGATCTCTCGCGGTCCTATCACGCGATCGCAGGTGATGGCGAAGCGACGATCACGCGCGTGCAACACGATCGCCGTGCGGCGGTCGCCCACGCCTGGCGGGGGCGGTAACGCGAGTAGCGCACCGAGCCGTAGAAGAGGCAGCAGCTCCCCCGAGATGCGCACGCGATCGCGCGTGTCGCGCTGGATCTCGTCCTTGTGTACTTCGGTGATCTCCTCGACGCGAGCACTCGGCACCGCGAAGAGCTGGTCGCTCACCTTGAACAGCAAAGCTTCCATGACGCGGCTCTCGACGGGCACACGGATGGAGAACACGCTGCCTGCGCCCAGCGTGGACTCGACGGACACGTCACCGCCGAGCCGTGCGATTGCGTCGGCCACCACGTCGAGCCCGACGCCACGGCCGGCGTGATCGTCGGCTTGCGTGCGCGTGGAGATGCCCGGCTGGAACAGCGTGGCGAGCACGGCATCGTTCGGGAGCGCTGCCGCTTGCTCGGTGGTGAGGCGCTCGGCATGCACCAGGGCATCGCGTACCTCTCGCACATCCACGCCGGCCCCGTCGTCGGCGATGGAGAGCTCGAGGCCATCGCCCGTTTGTCGGAGGGATACGGTGATCGTGGCGAGCGGAGCCTTGCCGCGCTCGATGCGGCGCTGCGGGCTCTCGATGCCGTGCGTGACGGCGTTGCGCACCAAGTGGAGAAGCGGCTCGGTGAGGGCATCGGCCAAGCGCTGATCGATCTCCTCGCTGCCGCCACGCACGAGCACGCGGACTTGCTTGTGCTCACGGCGCGCCACGGAGCGCGCCACGACCTCGAGGCGATCCGCCAGCGACGACATCTCGATGGCGCGGAGCCGGCGCACCCGCTCACCCAGTCTTCGCGACGTCCTCGCGAGCGTCGCGACATCGGCGGCGAGCTCCGCGAGCTGGGTGCGGAGCTCGGCACTTGCGCTCTCGCTCACATCGTCGATGCTGCGCAAGCGGCGCTCGATGCGCGTGCGGTCGAGCACCAGCTCAGACGTGGTGTCGAGGAGCTCGTCCATGCGCAACGCGGCCGCCGGTGGGGCGGCCAGACGATCGCGAAATACCGTCGCTGGCGCATCAGGGTGGTCCGCGCGCGGCTCGACGCCGATGAGGCGACGCAGCTCCGGCAAGCTGGCCGAGACCGCGGTGACGAGCGCGGCGTTGCGACGATTGCGCGCCGCCGAGAGCAAGTCCTCGAGCCGGTGGGCGGTTGCCGACAAAGTGTGCAGGTCGACCGAGCCGGCCGAGCCCTTGAGCGTGTGTAGCTTGCGGAAGAGGGCGTCGTACGGTGCGCGCGCGCTCGGGTCTGCGCGCAGCTCGAGCAGCGACTCTTCGATCGCGGTGAGGTGGATGCGTGCCTCGGTGAGGAAGTGCGAACGCATCTCCGCGAGGTCGGCCGGGTCCCAGCTCGACGGCGGTGGCGGTGGCGCGGCGAGGTCGATGAGCTTCTGTGCGACGAGGTCCACGATGAGCGACGCGTCGTTGCCGTGCTGCAGTGCGCCGCGCAGCTCGCGCACCAGCTCCACCAGCGCAGCATCACCGATGACGCCCGCGAGCTCGACGAGCTCACTCGCCGCCGACGGGTCGCGATCGTGCGAGAGGCGACGCAGGAGCGCACGCGCCTCGTCGAGGAAGACCTCGAGGAGGCCACGATTGGCCGCGGTGCTCATCCGCGCACCGCGTGGCGAAGACCGTCGACCAATGGCTCGACCCACAGCGGTTGTGCGTCTTCGACCGTGTCGGCAAGCAGTCGCTCGCAGAGCAACAGCACCCGACCGAGCGAGGTCTCGGCCAAGATCGCGCAGTCGTCGCGCGCGATCGTGCCGGGCCGCAGCACCGGCACCACCTCACCTTCCACTTGCGCGAGCCCGACGAGCGCAGCCGGCGCGAAAGGGACGGGCGTGACGACGGGGGTCGGCGTCAGGAAGCGAGCAGAAACGTCGGCAATGCGTCGCGGTACGCCGTCGATCTCCACGAGCAGGCCGTCGTCACCGGGTACGAGCGGCATCTCACACCGCGACGGGCGCGACCTTGCGGCGGATGAGCTTGATGCTGAGCAGCCGGAACAACAGCTTCGAGACCTCGAACGAGCTCATGCGCGACATGCGCACCACGTCCTTGGCCGAGTTCTTTCCCGTGATGAGGTCGAGGACCTGCAGCTCCTCGCGCGTGAGCTTTGCCTTGCCGATGTGTTGCACGGCTTCCTCGTTGCGCAGGTACACGGCGTCGAAGTCGTCGATCTCGCGCTCGATGAGGTGCCACTCGTCGATGCGACGAAAGCCTTCGATGAGCAGGACGTCGAGGTCGAGGCTCAGCGCCGCGTCGACGGCGAGCGGTGGGAGCTCGCGCGTGGCGCGGAACGAGAAGCGTCCCGAGGGCCAACGCAGGAGCTCGTAGATGCGTTCGGCGCTCTGACGCTGCAGCGCTTGCTTGAGCTCGGCCTCGGACACGTAGTTGAGCCGAACCATCTGCTCGCCGATGGGCCGCGCGGCGTCGCCGCTACCTCGGCTCGAGAGGAACAGATCGAAGTCCTGGCGTGAGATGGCACCTTGCTCGACGAGGTAACGGCCGATGAGGAACTCGTCCGACATGCCTTCGCCGATGGCGAGCTCGATTCGCCCGGCCTTCCAGCATACGTCGACGTGCGTGCCCGAGGGACCGCGGCTCAAGTCGGCATCGGGCTGGCGAGCGATCGACAACACGCCCGACTGACGCTGCTCGCGCAGCAGCACCAACACCTCGGCGATGGGGACGCGACCCAGGTGGCCTTCGAGCGCCGCGGCGGGCTCGGCCCGGTGCGTCTCGACCACCCACGGCTTCACCGCGCGCTCGAGGGTATCGTCGGTGAGTGCGGCGTCGATGCGCGCAGCGAGCGTGAGGTCGTTGTCACCACCGTGCTCCTCCACCGCTTGCACCAGCGCGTCGCGCACCTTGGCCAGTGCAGCCTGCCGTCGAGCCACCGCGGTCTCGTTGCTCTGCTCCGGTTGCGTGCGGCTGAGCTCGTCGGTGGGAATGGAGTCGGAGCCCGATGCATCCTCGGTGCTCGGCCCCGAGCCATTGGCTTCGGCACTGCGCGCCTTGGCCTTGGCGAGCGTGTGCTCGACCACGGCCGTGATCGCCTCGGGCGAGAAGGGCTTCGTGATGTAGTCCACGATGCCCATCACTTTCACGAAGCGCTCGCCCACTTGATCGCCCTTCGCGCTCATCAGCACCACGGGAATCTCGCGCAGGTCGATGGAGTCGGCCAGCGCGCGGCACACCTGATAGCCGTTGAGCCGCGGCATCACGAAGTCGAGCAGGATCAGCTCGGGCGGCTTCTCCATAGCCTGCTTGATCCCGTCCTCACCGTCCGGCGCGGTGCGCACGTGATAGCCAGCCTTGGTGAGCACGAGCTCGACCACCTTGAGGATGGTCGGGCTGTCGTCGATGACGAGGATCGAGGGAGAGGCCACCGGCGGGGACGGTAGCAAACCTTTGTGCGCGGGGGAAGAACGGCGCTAGCGAGTGAGGGCGCAGCGAAAGCCGAGCTGGGGGAGGCTCAGCTCGGGCGTGACGGGGCCTTGGCCAGTGTCCGGCGCCGACCCATCCGGGAGCAAGGCCGCCCGGTGGGCAACGCGCAGCGTCGGCGGGTCGTCGAGGAAGCCACCACCCTTGAACATGCGAAAGGACCCGTTGGGGGGACCGCCGTGAGCGGATTCCTCGTCGGTGAGGTTGGCCCGCGGCGCGCTGAAGTCGCTCACCCACTCGTTCACGTTTCCCGCCATGTTGTAGAAGCCGATGCGTGCACGTCCCGCGCTGCGCGCGGCAACGTTGAAGAACTTGCCGTTCCCCGTTGGTAGGCACGTTGCGCCGCCGTTGGAGAAGTTCGCGCGATCGCAGTCGGGAAACTCGTCGCCCCACGGGAAGACGCGCTGATCTCCGCCGCGCGCTCCGGCCTCCCACTCACCCTCGGTCGGAAGACGCTTGCCAATCCAGTTGCAATACGTGGTTGCTTGATTCCAGTCGACGCCATTGCGTGCATCCAAGTCGTCTCGGTCCGTCCCGACGTGCTGCGCCGGCGAGCAGACGGATGCGGTGACGCAATCGCGATATGCGCCTACGGGAACTTCCGTGCCGTCGAGCTCGAAGGCATCGAAGTGAACAGTGCGTGCTGGACCTTCGGGGCTCTCACACGAAGGTTCGCCGGGGTTGCAGCCAAGGAGGTAGTCGCCGGGCGGAACGACCCCCATCCCTGGATGGCGCGGTGTACCGCACACCGGCTCGCCGACGGGCCCGAGCGTTCGCTCGAAGTTGATTTCTGCCTCGCTGTTTTTGTTGAGGGAACTGAGCAGCACTACGCCGGCGACTTCGCACATGTGGACATCGCGGGCGATGATTTCGACGTTGAGATAGCCGACGCGGTCGACTGACAATCGAAGCCCCAGGGAGCGCTTGTCCAACGACGCCGGAGACGAAGTCAGTGGGAAATATTGTGGCTCGCTGGTGTGGTTCGCGATCACGACGCGCGCTTGCAGCTCCACCGCGCTGCTCGGGATCTGGGACACCGTCACGATCACGACGCGGTCCGAACCACCGCATCCAGCGACGAGCGCCGCGCAGAACAGCAACGCGCACCAGCGCGGTCGAAGACTGCTCATGGAAAGCGAACCGTCTGCGTGCCGAGGTCTGGCCCTTGGTCGCGGGTCAGCCCGACTCCGAGGCCCACGCCTACACCTGCCACGACGACGAGAGCGACACCGGACCACAACCACGGTGAGCGTGCGACGGAGCGCGACCTCGTCCGCACAGGTTTCTCGACGGCAACCGTCGGCGCGATGTCCACCGCGGGTGTCGGTGCAACGTCCATGACAGGCGTCGGTGCCGGAATCGGATTGGGCGTGGGTGTCGGATTCGGCGTCGGGATCGGATTCGGACTAGGCGTCGGAACCGGGATCGGTGTCGGGATCGGATTCGGATTCGGACTCGGCGTCGGACTCGGCATCGGTTTTGGCGTGGGCGTGGGCGTCGGCTTCGGGGGTGGCGTCGGCTTGGGCGTGGGAGCAGGAATCGGATCCGGCGTGGGGATCAGAATGGGCGGCTTCGGCGGTGCGTCGAGCGCGCGGATGTAGTCCTCGGCCTCGACCACCGTGACCCGCGGTCCCGTCGCGCCGGCGATCGCCACGAACCGGCGATACGCCTCGACTGCTTTCGCCGTCTGCCCGAGCTTCCGATAGCACTGGCCGATGTTGAACAAGATGAGCGGCGTGCCGCTCACCGCGTACGCGCGCTCGAACGCGACGGCGGCGGCCTGGTAGCTCTCGCGCTGGTAGGCCTGCACGCCTGCTTGATAGTCGTTCTTCGCGCTCGACGGCGCGGCCATGGCATTGCCCAGCAGGCCGAATGCCGTCACCCACGCCATGATGCCGGCGCACAGGCGCGTTCTAGTGGAGCGGGGTGACGACGAAGGTGTCATGGGGCGGCGTGGTCGGCCGTGGACCTGGACGCGTCGATGTGACGCGCTTGGTGCGAGGCCGCAGCGTGATCGAGCTTAGTGCCTTGCCGTCGTAGTTCACAAGCTCGTCCAAGAAGCCGCTCTTGCGCACGTACAGCTGTCTTTCGCCGCGGCCGAGATCTGCGTCGGCGTCGTATGGCGTACGACCGAGAATGTGACCGTCGGCCGAGGCGACGTCCGCGCCCGTGGGCTGGCTCTCGATACGCCACTTCACCGCAAGTCGCGCCGGCTCGGCCACGTGGGGATCGGCGACGGTGGCGGCAGGTCGAACCGAGGGCTTGTCGCCCGGGGTGCGCCAGGCCACGTAGCCCACGATGAACATCAATCCGGCCGCGATGATCGCGAATGGCACGAAGCGGCGGCGACGCGGTGTGACGACGATGGACGACACCACGACGGGCGGCGTGGTGTAGCTCGGTCGTGGCTCGATGCCGATCGCGGGTTCGCTCTCGCTCTGCAGCTCGGTGCGAAACGGCGCGTAGCCGGAAAGCGCGTCGACCACCTCGGCCATCGTGGGCCTCGCACCGGCCTGCTTGGCCATCATGGCGCGGATGAGCGCCGAGAGCGCCGGGCGTGCGCCGAGGAGGGTCTCGCCGTCGGGCCAGCGCACGTCGGGCGGCGGGGTGGTGAGGTGCTGCACGATCACCTCGCCCACACCACCGGCGAAGGGAACTTTTCCGACGATGGCTTCGAACATCATGACGCCGAGCGAGTAAACGTCGGTCGCCTGCATGACGCCGCCGACCCCGCGGCATTGCTCCGGTGACATGTAGAGCGGCGTGCCCATCGCGGTGCCGGTCCGTGTCTTCACCGAGAATGGCGCACCGTCGGCGATGCTGCCTTCCATCACCTTGGCGATCCCGAAGTCGAGCACCTTCGGCTGCGTCGTGCCGAGCGAACCCGTGACGATCACGTTGTCCGGCTTCAGGTCGCGGTGCGCGACGCCTTGCTGGTGCGCATAGGCCACGGCCTCGGCGACGAGCCGCAGCAGCGAGAGGCGGACCTCCACCCTCGCCGCGGATCGCAGGGCCTCGCCCAGCGTCGGGCCCTCACAGTGCTCCATCACCATGTAGGCAGCGCCGTCGGGCGTGCGACCCACGTCCATGATGCGAACGATGCCCGGGTGATCGAGGTAGCTGATGGTGCGCGCCTCGTTGAAGAAGCGCGCGTTGAGATCAGCCCGCGCCGCGAGCTCCGGCCGCAGAGTCTTGATCGCCGCCGAGCGACCGGTCATCTTGTGCGTCGCCGCATACACGGCGCCCATGCCGCCTTCGCCGAGGAGGCGTTCGATCCGGTAGTAGCCGATCTCGGTGAGCTTCATCCGACCCCCGAGAGGATAGCTGCACCTGGCCGGAACTGGCGATTGAAGGGCGCGAGGTGATACGGTTTGGCGTCCCCATGGAGGCTACCAAGCCACGACCCACGCCGGAGCGCTTCCCTCGCGCGTTCGGCCGCTACTCGCTCTTGGCGCCTTTGGCCGAGGGCGGGATGGGCGCGCTGTATTTGGGCTGCCAAGGCGAGCGGGGGCTCGAGAAGCTGTGCGTCATCAAGACGGTGTTGCCGCAGCTCGCCGACGCAGAGTACGTGGCGCGCTTTCGCGACGAAGCCAAGGTCGTCGTACGGCTCACGCACGGCAACCTGGTGCCGGTGTTCGACGCCGGGACGGTCCGTTCGGGTGATCGCGACGAGCTGTACCTCGCGATGGAGCACGTCGACGGTAAGGACCTCCGCGCCGTGTGGAACCGTTGTGCGCAGAAGGGGGTGGCGTTCCCCGTCGACATCGCCGCGTACATCGCGCGGGAGCTCGCGCGGGGGCTGCACCACGCACACACGACGGGCGACATCGGCCTCGTGCACCGCGACGTCTCCCCGCCCAACATCCTCCTGTCCTTCGCCGGCGAAGTGAAGCTCACCGACTTCGGTCTCGCTGCCTCCGCGATCAAGAAGGAGAAGACTGCGCCGGGGGTCATCTACGGCAAGGTGAGTTACATGAGCCCCGAGCAGGCACGGGGTGAAGTGCTCGACGGGCGCACGGACCTGTTTGCGGTCGGGGTCATCCTGTGGGAGCTCCTGACCGGCCGTCAGCTCTTCCCGCAAGCCGAGGTGAACCTCATCGAGCGCGTGCGCGCGCCCGTCATCGATGCGCCGTCCTCGCTGACGGGGCGCGTGCCGCCCGAGCTCGACCAGATCACCGTGAAAGCCTTGGCGCCGGATCGACAAGCTCGCTACGCGGACTGCGACGCCTTCCGCGCGGCGCTGGCGGGCTTCCTTGCGCGCACGGCACCCACGATCGACAACGAACGCGTCGCTTCGTTCTTACGTCACCTGTTCTCCGACGAGATCGATCGCGACCGCCGCGCACGCACCGAGCTGCTCGAGGCCTTGCATGTGGATCCCGGCCACGACGCGCAGCCCACGGCGGCGGCGGCCAAGGCCGTGGCCCTCACCGCCACTCGACCAGGCAGTGCCGTGGGGCCCGTCTACGATGGCGGTGGGGACGCCGCCGGGCTCATCGGCCAGCTGCTCGACGGGAAATACCAGATCCGCCGCATCATCGGCGAGGGCGGCATGGGTCTCGTGTACGAAGCCGAGCACGTCGACATCGGCCGTCGCGTGGCCATCAAAGTGTTGCACGCGGCGTACACGCGCTCACCCGACGTCGTCGCGCGCTTCCGCTCCGAGGCGCGGGCAGCCACGCGCATCGGTCATCCCCACATCATCGACGTCTTCGACTCCGGCACCACCGTAGACGGCGCGGTCTACCTCGTGATGGAGCACCTCGAGGGCAAGGACCTCGGCGAGGCCATCGGCGATGCAGCGCCATTCGACATCAGTCGGTCGGTCGCCATCGGCAAGGATATCTGCGAGGCGCTCGCGGCTGCGCACAAGGCCGGCATCCTGCACCGGGACCTCAAGCCGGAGAACATCTTCCTCGTCGATCGCGCCGAGCGTCACGACTTCGTGAAGGTGCTGGACTTCGGGATCGCGAAGACGATCGACTCGGTGAGCGAGCGCTCGACGCACCACACGTCGCCGGGCTCGGCGATGGGCACGCCGGAGTACATGGCGCCAGAGCAGGCGGCGGGCCAGGATGTGGACGCACGCGCGGACATCTACTCCGTCGGCGCGATCCTCTACGAGATGCTGACCGGGCGCGCGCCGCACGAAGGCAACAACGTGATGGAGGTGCTCACCAAGAAAGCGACGGTGACTCCGACCAGCGTGCGCTTGCTGCGGCCGGAGGTCCCCGCCGGCCTGGTGAGCCTCGTCGAGCGATCGTTGTCGCGCGAGCCTGCCGAGCGGCCGCAGTCGATGCGCCTCATGGCCGACGAGCTGACCGCGCTGCTGGACGATCGCGAGAGCGCGCTCAACCGTCGCCAGGGCGATCGTCGCAACCACGAAGGTCGAACGGCGCTGCGCAGCTCGATCATCGTCGGCGCATTCGCGTTGGTGCTGCTCGGTGGTCTATTGCTGTGGCCGGGCGCGCGCATCAAGCAGCCGACCGCAAACTCCGAGCCATTGGTGGTGACCCCGGTGGTGAGGAAGTCGGTCGAGGCGATCCCACCGCCGATGCCAACGCCAGCGTCAATGCAAGTGCCCGCACCGGTGGTCGCGAAGGATCTGCCCAAGCGCAACCCGAGGCCAGCGACCGCGAAGCCCACCGACGGCAATGAGGCCTCGGTACAAGAGGCCCGCAAGAAGATCGCCGAAGCCAAGCAAGCGCTCGGCGCGGGTCAGTACGCGAACGCAGAAACGCTGTTCAATCAGGTCCGCAGCATGAAGCTCGAGGTGGGCGCGGCAGCCACCGGGTTGGCCGAGGTGGCGTTCCAACGTGCGAAGTACGACGAAGCTGCGCGCATTGCTCGGCGCGCGATTGCCGTCGGTGGAGGATCGCCCGCGCGGATGGTGCTCGGCAACGCGTCGTTCCGAATGAAGCTGTTCGACGAAGCGATCGAGCAGTACCAAGAAGTGCTCAAGACCGATCCCCGGAATCAGGAAGCCAAGAGCAACCTGCGCGCGGCGTTGGTGCACAAGGGCAAGTGAGACTGAAGCCCTCGCCTTAGGCCAATGCCGAGCGCGATCGGATCGCAGGTCGTCGAATGCCCGCGGCAGACGGGGCACCCGCACTACGCGGCTCCCGCGCTATTTGTCGTTGCCGAGGATGATGGGCGTGCCGTCCTTGCTGCCGCCCATGACAATGACTTTCGCGTTCGGGCTCTTTGCCAGCTCCTTGAAGGCCTGGATACCTTCGTATTGGAGGATGTTGGGGGTGAGGCCCTCTGCGAGCTTCTTTTGGGCCGCAGCCGTGCCGGTCGCCGCAATGAGCGCCGTCTCGGCATCCTTGATGGCTTTCTGCTTGCCATACTCCGCTGCGTCGGCCTCTTCCTTCTTGGCGAGCTTGAGCTCGATGGCGTCCTTTACGGGCTTCGGCGGCTGGATGTCGCGGACCATGACCTGCTCGAGATCGACGAACGAATACTTGCCAGAGAGGGTGGTGCGCACCTGGCTCTCGATCTTGCGAGCGATCTCTTCGCGCTTCCCGAAGGCGTCGGCGAGGGTGTACTGGCTGCCTACGTCGCGAACCGCTGCGCGCAGAACCGGTTGCACAACCTGGGCGTAGAAGTCTTCGCCCACGGTTTGATGCAACTTGCCCACTTGTGCCGGCTTGATGCTGACGCGGGCAGACACGTCCCAGGCGCCTTCTACCGAGCCAAGGTGCTGGACGGGCATCGTTTTTTCAGCCTTCTCCTTCGCGCGAACGTCGTAGGCCACGATCCTCTGGAACGGCCAGAAAGCTGCGTGGTAGCCCTCGGGGAGGGATACGGTGGTGTTTGTACCGTGGCTAAGCGACACCTCGACGCCGCGCTCTCCGGGCTGAATCGTCTTGCCGCCAGAGATCACGCTCACCCCGGTGAGCACCGTGCCTGCGACGGCAACACCGAGCGCAACGCGGGCAGCGATCTTTTTCGCGCCGTGCGCGACTGGAGTCGAGAACACGCCGGTCGCGTGCGCGACTGGAGTCAAGAACATCGACGAAGCCGAAAGGGTTGCAGTGATGGCAAACAGACGAACACTCTTGATCTTCACGATAACTCCTACAGTTGGGGGATGGTGCTTGGGTGTTCCCCGCCGTAGTGCAACGGCAATGCCATGCAGGCCAGCGTCGACACGAGCGCCCAGGGGAAGCGTCGAGTCGCGCGAGTTCTAACGACTTGGCGTTGGGCGCAGACATCGCGGTCGGCTCAGCGCACCGCCCGCGATCACTACGGTCAGAGGGGAACGATTGTCCCACTGGTCAGGTCGCCCGACCCTAGCTGGAGGGGCGATAGACGAGCCCCACTGGGGTCGATGGACCCCGCGGTCGGCTCTGACGAGAAAGCGGTCAGGGTCGGATTAGCCCTGGCCGTCGGTGTCGCGCGCCGACGAGAGGATGCTGCGCAGCACGGTGAGCACGGTCAGGTCCGGAGGGTGGACGCGCAGCGCGAAGCCCTGCGTGGAGATGCGGGTAACCACGCCGGTGAGCGAGAGCACGCGGGCCGAAGCTTGCACCTCGATGGCGACCTCGGACCCGACCGCGAACGGGTAGAGATGACCGACGCGCGTGTGGAGGAACATGCCGCCTTCGGACAGGTCGCGCGTCCGGAACACGTACTCACGGTCATGCCCGATGATCCGGACGAACGCGTCGATGCTGACCCGCTCGTGTGCCCGGTTGTTTTGCAAGTCACCCCCGCCGGGAGACTTCCGAGCCTTGGCGCTCATCACGGCCATCATACTATCGATGCGGAGCACCGCTCGGGGATGCCTCCGGACGCCAGCCGTGATATACGCCGTCACCGCATGGGCATGTTCGATTTCATCACCGGAAAGGGGAAGGGCGGAAAGTCCCTCGACAAACACGTGTTGCGCGCCAAGAACAAGGACGCGCAGAGCGTGGATCGGTTTGCGTCGCTCGAGACGCTGGTCAACTCGGCCGGGAGTGGCGAGCAGCGCCGCAAGGCCGTGCTGGGCCTCCTCGGTCGGTTCACGATGCGCTACGACAAGAGCATCGAGGACGAGCAGGAGAAGGAGTACGTCTTCGACCAGCTCCGTCGCATCGGCTCACCAATCCTGCCCGAGCTCGAGCAGCACCTGAACGCAGCCGAGAGCATTGCCTGGGGCCTCCGGTTGCTCGGAGAAGTGGCCGATCACGAGCAGGCGTGGCCGATCCTCGAGCGCCTCTGCGAGCGCAACGACAACAACTACACGCGCGACCCTTCGAAGAAGGGGCAGCTGCTGCACTTCCTGGGTGAGTCCAGCGATCCGCGTGCGGGCGTCGCGCTGGTGCCGTACCTCGACGACGTGGACGAGGGCGTTCGCTTCACCACCATCGAAGGTCTCCTCCACCACAAGCCCGATTCGGCCAAGGGACCGATGCTCGCGCTCCTCGCCAGCACCAAGGAGCAGTCGCGTCGCATCAAGCGCCGGATCGTCGAAGGCCTGGCCGAAGCGGGCTGGGACGTGCGACCGCCACAACAAGACAAGGGCGCAGCCGAGGCCATCGGGAAGCTCGTTGCCGATCTCCTGCCGGGCGCTCGCGTCGACGAGAACGGACGCGTGCGTCGCGCGGCGGCCCCGAGCGCCAAGTAGTCCGATGCCGCGTAGAGCCGATCTGCGCAAGATCCTCGTCATCGGCTCTGGCCCGATCGTCATCGGGCAGGCCTGCGAGTTCGACTACTCCGGCACGCAAGGTGTTCGCGCGCTCCGCGACGAGGGCTACGAGGTGGTGCTGGTGAACTCCAACCCAGCCACCATCATGACCGACCCGGAGCTGGCCGAGCGTACGTACGTCGAGCCACTCACCGTCGAGATCCTCACACAGGTCATCGCGCGCGAGAAGCCCGATGCGCTGCTGCCCACGCTGGGCGGTCAGACCGCGCTCAACCTCGCGCTCGCGCTCGATGAGGCCGGTGTGCTGCGCGAGCACAATGTGCAGCTCCTCGGCGCCAGCCGCCACGCGATCGAGAAGGCCGAGGATCGCGAGCTGTTCAAGGCCGCGATGGCGCGTATCGGGCTCGAGGTGCCGCGCTCCGGCTACGCCACGTCGGTGGCGCAGGCGCGGGAGATCGTGGCCACCACCGGCTTCCCGTCGATCATTCGCCCGTCGTTCACCATGGGCGGCGCCGGCGGGTCCATCTGCTACGACCCGGCCGAGTTCGACGAGCGCGTTGCGTGGGGGATCGCGCAGTCGCCTCGCGGGCAGATCCTCGTCGAGGAATCGGTGCTCGGTTGGAAAGAGTACGAGCTCGAGGTGATGCGCGACCACAAGGACAACGTGGTCGTAATCTGCTCCATCGAGAACCTCGATCCGATGGGTGTGCACACCGGCGACTCCATCACCGTCGCGCCGGCGCTCACGCTCACCGATCGCGAGTACCAGCGCATGCGTGACGCCGCGGCGGCCGTCATGCGCGAGATCGGCGTCGAGACCGGCGGCTCCAACGTGCAGTTCGCGATCGATCCGCGCGATGGCCGCATGGTCGTCGTCGAGATGAACCCGCGCGTATCGCGTTCTTCGGCGCTGGCTTCGAAGGCCACTGGCTTCCCAATCGCGAAGATCGCCGCGAAGCTCGCCGTGGGGTACTCGCTCGATGAGATCCCGAACGACATCACCCGGGACCGTGGAGCGCCGCGTCCCGTCGCTGGTGCCGCGCCCGGCAGCTTCCAGCCGGCCAGCTTCGAGCCCACGATCGACTACGTGGTCGTGAAGGCCCCGCGCTTCGCCTTCGAGAAGTTCCCCGGCTCCGACCCGGTGCTCACCACGCAGATGAAGTCCGTCGGCGAGGTGATGGCCATCGGTCGAACGTTCCGCGAGGCGCTCGGAAAGGCGATACGAGGTCTCGAGATCGGTCGTACCGGCTTCGACATTCCACTCGCCGCGGGCACCACCAAGGCGAGCTTGCTCGAACAAGTGAAGCAGCCCACGGCCGAGCGCCTGCTGTTCGTCGCCGAAGCGTTCCGGCTCGGCGCCACCGTCGAGGAGGCGTTCGCGTCCACCGCGATCGATCCTTGGTTCCTGACCGAGCTGGCGTCGATCGTCGCGCTCGAGGAGGGTGCGCGCAAAGCGAAGCTCGGCACCCTCACGGCCGAGACGATGTGGGCGTACAAGAGCGCCGGGCTGTCCGATCGTCGCCTCGCGGCGCTCACCGGCGACAGCGAGCAAGCGGTGCGCGCGCGACGCATCGCGCTCGGCGTCAAGGCCACGTACCGTCGGGTCGACACCTGCGGAGCGGAGTTCGCCGCCAACACGCCGTACCTGTACTCCACGTACGAGCCACCGGCGTGGAAGGATGGCAAGCCCCTCTCGTCGTGCGAAGCGCGGCCCACCTCGAAGAAGAAGGCCATCATCCTCGGGGGCGGGCCGAACCGCATCGGCCAAGGCATCGAGTTCGACTACTGCTGCGTCCACGCCGTGCAAGCGCTGCGCGACGAGGGCTTCGAGACCATCATGGTCAACTGCAACCCCGAGACGGTGTCCACCGACTACGACACCGCCGATCGCTTGTACTTCGAGCCACTCACCGTCGAGGATGTGCTCAACCTCATCGACGTCGAGTGCCGTCGTGGCCAGCCCGACGAGGTGCCGTATGGCGTCATCGTGCAGTTCGGTGGGCAGACGCCGCTGCGTCTCGCGGTCCCGCTCGGTGAAGCCGGCGTGAAGCTGTGGGGCACCACGGCGGACGCAATCGATCGCGCCGAAGATCGCCAGCGCTTCGGGGAGGTGCTCGACAAGGTGAAGGCGAAGGCCCCCGCGTTCGGCACGGCGCGTTCGATCGAGGAGGCTCATGCCGTCGTCGCGCGTATCGGCTTGCCGGTGATGGTGAGACCGTCGTACGTGCTCGGCGGACGCGCGATGGAGGTGGTGTACCAGTCCTACTACCTCGACCGTTGCGTGGGTCAGGCCTTCGCAGCGCAAGGTGGAGACGGCAGAGGCGAGCACCAGCCGGTCTTGCTCGATCGGTTCCTCGCAGACGCGACCGAGGTCGACATCGACGTGCTGTGCGACGGTACCGACGTCCTCGTCGGTGCGGTGATGGAGCACATCGAAGAAGCGGGGATTCACTCCGGTGACTCTGCGTGCGCGTTGCCGCCGTTCTCTCTGTCGCCCGCGATCATCGCGCGCCTCGAGGCCCAGGTCTCGGCGATTGCGCTCGAGCTCGGCGTGGTCGGTCTCATGAACGCGCAGCTCGCCGTGAAGGACGATGAGGTCTACGTGCTCGAGGTAAACCCGCGCGCATCGCGCACGGTGCCGTTCGTGTCGAAGGTCACCGGTCAGCCGCTCGCGCGCATCGGCGCACGGGTGATGGTGGGCAGGAAGCTGGCCGACCTCGGCTGCAAGCGCGTGATCCCGCGCTACGTGGGCGTCAAGGAGTCGGTGTTCCCATTCGTGAAGTTTCCCGGCACGGATACGCTCCTCGGTCCCGAGATGCGATCCACAGGCGAGGTCATGGGCATCGACGTCGACTTCGCGCTCGCGTTCGCCAAGTCGCAGCTGGCTGCCGGCACGCGCTTGCCCACGAGCGGCAGCGCGTTCCTCTCCGTGAACCAGGTCGACAAGGCCGGTGTAGTTGACGTTGCGCGGCAGCTCGTTTCGGTCGGCCTCAGCTTGGTCGCGACCGGCGGTACCGCCGAGATCCTGCGCAACGCGGGACTCGAGTGCGACACCATCAACAAGGTGCGCGAAGGCAGCCCTCACTGCGTCGAAGCCATCGATCGCGGCGACATCGCGATGGTCATCAACACCGCTGGCGATCATGCCGACCGCGTCGACTCGTTTTCTCTGCGCCGCACCACGCTGCAACGCGGCGTTCCGTACTTCACCACGCTGCGAGCGGCGAGAGCCGCGGCTGCCGCGCTCGTCGCATTGCAACGCAACCCGCTCACCGTACGCTCCTTGCAGGAGTACCACCAAGGCCTCGAGGCCAAGGACTAGTGACATGCCCGACGTGAAAATTCCGATGACGCCTCGTGGCGCACAGCGGCTGAAGGACGAGCTCAAGCGTCGCAAAGAGACCGACCGCATGGTCATCGTGCGCGCGATCGAAGAGGCCCGAGGCCACGGCGACCTCAAGGAGAACGCAGACTACTCCGCGGCGAAGGAAGCGCAGAGCTTCAACGAGGGTCGCATCAGAGAGCTCGAGGGAACGCTCGCCCTGTCCGACGTCATCGACCCGACCAAGCTGTCGGGCTCACGCGTGGTGTTCGGTGCCACGGTGAAGCTCACCGACACCGAGTCCGGTGAAGAAGTGAAGTACTCGATCGTCGGAGAGCAGGAGGCCGACATCAAGAAGGGCCTCATCTCGATCACCGCGCCTGTCGCGCGCTCGCTCATCGGTCGTGAGGCCGGCGATACCGTGCAGGTGCGCGCGCCGAAGGGCTCGCGCGAGTACGAGATCCTCGACGTGACGTTCGTCGAGATCAATAACTAGCTCGCGCCGACTAGCTCGCGTCGGGCGTCGTTGCCAAATCGACGATCGTCGTCGTCGACGCGTCATCCGTCGCGAGGTCGTTCGTGCTCGCCGCGTCGGTGCTGACACCCTGGTCGATACCCATGTCGAGGCCTTCGGGCGGCTGGCATGTGCCACCGACTTGCGGCGTGCCGCCGACTGGCAAGACGCACACGAGGCCGTCACCGCAGTCCGAGCTCACCTGGCAGGGATCGCCGAGGGTTTGCTTGCAGGCCGACAACGACAAGAAGCCCATCGCGGCCGTCAGAATCAGGGTATGGCGACGGAGCGCGGACAGGGTCATGGGCATCCTATGAGCATAGTTCTGGCGAGTGACATGCGGGACGGCTAGTCGTGCGAAGACAGGTCCGCGGCGGCCGCGAAGTCGAAGCTGACGGCGAGATCGACGGCGTTCACACCGACGCACACACCGCCGATGCGCGCACCGCTCTCGGGCGGAATGGCGCAGCGAAGGTCGGACTGACAATCCGTGTCTTGTTGGCAGCGCTCGCCGACCCGTTGCCCGCATCCGCCGAGGCCGAGGGTGCACGCAAGGCCGAGAGCCGTTGACAGATATGCGGAGGCGCGAATCATCGGCGCTCTATAGCACGCTCACTCGCGCATCGGAAGCCGACCTCCGGTGAACGCAAGTCGGGCATCGCAGCGTCCCACGACGTGGTGCGCTGATAGAACAGCGGCTGGCGGAACGAGCCTCCGCGCAGCATCCGGCGAGCGCCCGGCGCGGGCAACGAGCTCACCCCGCGCTGGGGACCTTCGTCGCCCACCTCGTCGGCGACCCATTCTGTTGCGTTGCCCGCGAGATCCAGCACGCCCTCCGGTGAGGCGCCTTCCGGAAACGAGCCGACGTCGGCGAGGAAGGCGTAGCCATCTTGCTCGTCCACGGTCACCATCGGTCGCGCGTACACGCTGCCCGCGTCGAGCACCTGGAACCGACCGTGGTTCGAGCGCGTCGGCAGGAGCGCATCGCCCCACGGAAAGATCCGCGGCTTGTTCCCCCGGGCCGCGCGCTCCCATTCGGTCTCGGTGGGGAGCCGCCCTCCGACGAACGAGCAGTAGCGCTGTGCATCGAACCAAGACACGCGCGTGATGGGCAGCTTCCGGCGCAAGAAGCGCGGGTCCGCGTCGAGCAGGGGTCTGGGATCGCAAGGCCCCTCTGCCACGCAGCGTCGATACGCGGCCACCGTGACCTCGCGCTTGTCGATGAAGAAGCCGGGCAGGAACACCGAGCGGGGCGGACCTTCGCCCTTTGCCAGATCCGGTGTGCATGCGCGCTCCAGCTTGCCGAGGTCCCTCATGCAGAGAGCGAGCGCCGCTTCTTGTTCTTCGGCCGTCGCGCCGAAGGTGAACCAGCCGGCCGGGATCAAGACGCGCGAGTCGGCGACGGCAACTTCGCTGAAACGGCCGGTGTGACTAGAGACGCCCGCCGCTACGGTCAAAGCCAGCGATGTCATCCCAGCGGCCACGATGGTGACGAGCCTACACCACGCCGGGCGCTCGCTTGCGGAGGCGGCGAGCGGTTGGTACGGTTACGCGTTTCCTACTGGGGGGTTCGTCCATGTCTCGCTTGGTCCGAGGTTTTTCGTCGTCTATGTCGCGGTTCGCGGGTGGTTTGTTGTTCGCATGCGTTGCGCTCCTCGGCTGCTCGAACGAGCTCAAGGTGTCAGAAGTGGATCCGCCGCAGGGCACGTTCATGGGCGGCGAAGAAGTCGTCATCCGAGGCAATGGCTTTCAGCCCGGTCGTGGCGGCGTGAACGTGCGCTTCGGCCGTCGTGAGGCCACGAACGTGGTGGTCGAGTCGGCCAGCGCCATCAAGGTCACCACCCCGGCGGGCGACAAATCCACGGGCGCCGACGTCAGCGTGATCTTCGACGACGGCAAGGCCTTCGTGCTCAAGAGCGCGTTTCAATACGTCGACACCACGCAGCAGAATGCGACCAGGAACAGCGCCCTCAATGCGCTGGGCGGCGAGAAGAAAGACGCGGCAACGAAGTAGTCGCCTTCCCCTTAACGATACTGAACACGGAAGAGCTGCTGCCCGAGCAGCAGCAGTGCGCCCGCAGGGACCTGGCGCGTCCCGCGTAGCTTGATGAACGTCCCGTTCGAGCTGTTGAGGTCGGCGAGGTAGTGTCGCCCGTTGCGCATCGAGACGCGCGCGTGCGTTCCCGAGACGTAGCCGTCCTCGGAGAACAAGATGTCGCCGCGCTCGCGGCCCAGCACCACGGCATCGCCCGAGAGCAGGAAGGCGCTGCCGTCGTGTTCTCGCGACACGATGAGCGCGAGCCGTCCCCATGCGCCGGCCGGAGGGGAGCCCATGATGTGGGTGCCGTTGTCGAGCGGCTCGGCCGGTGGCAAGAGGTCCATGCGCAGGAGCTCTTGTCCGACGCGGAACACGTCGCCGTCGAAGAGCTCTTCTTCCTCGGTGATCCGCAAGAACACTCCGTTCAGGCTGCCGAGGTCGGAGATCTGCACGCCGTTCTGGTTGAGCGTGATCTGGGCGTGTTGTGGAGAGAGGTATCCGTCGGCGTTGAACAACGGTCCGGTGTTGCGACCGATGAGGTTGTTCCCCATCGTGAGCGGATGCGTGCCGCCCTCGGTACCGTCCGCGCGCACCAGCACGAGGTGGCCTTCGCTGACGAAGCTCATGCCGAGATCGCGGTGCGTCATGGCCCCGGTGTCGAGGCGCCCCCCACACTGACCACAGAAGGTGAAGGAGACGGGGACGATGTTGTCGCACGTCGGACACGCGCGCGACGTCACCATGTGCGGATCGTTCTCGGGATCCGGAAGTGGGCCCGGCCGCGGGGCAGCAGCCTCGGGAACGGGCGTGGGCTGCGGCAGCACGACCAACGGCGCCGAGTCGACCCAGCCGCGCGTGATGGGCGTTTGCAACACGCTCGCTGCCGGCAGCTCGGCCCCGCAGGCGAGACAGAACTTGTAGTGCGACTCGTTCTCCTTGCCGCAGCTCGCGCACTTCAACATCAGGTGACCTCGACGCGCAGCAGCTGCTGGCCGATGAACACGTAGTCCCCGTGGTTGAGGGCCGCCTCGCCTTGCACGCGCAAGAACGTGCCGTTCTTCGAGCCGAGATCGTGCAGCTCGAACATCGCCTCACCGGTCGGATGCGCCGGCTCGATGGTGGTGACCTGCGCGTGGCGACCGGAGATGAACGGGTCGTCGGGGAAGTTCACTTCGTTGCCTTCGCGGCCGATGCCGATGCTGTCGTTGCGAGCGCGGAACATCATGCCCGAAGCGCCACCGACGAGGAGCTGGGTAAGCACGAAGCGGGCAGGGCGCCGTGGCGAGGTGTAGAAGTACGTGCCGTCGGTATCCGGCGCCGGTGATGCATCCGGCAAGCACGCGTCGAGGCGCATGAGCTGCTCGCCGATGAGGAAGGTGGAGCCCGAGCGCAAGCGCTGCGGCTTGATGATGCGCACGAACACGCCGTTGGTGGATTGCTCGTCGCGCACGTGGAGGCGGCCTTCCTTGTAGAAGAAGTTCGCGTGACGCGGTGACAAGAGAGAGTCATCGGGGAACGTGATGTCTCCCTCCGTGCGACCGGCGATGTGCTCCGTGGCGGACAACACGTACGACACCCCGTCGTAGCCATCGCCTTTGATGAGGATCAGCTTTGCGCGCCCGGGTGCCTGCATGACGCTGAAGAACATGGTCTTCGGCGCCTGGCGCCCCCCGGGGGCGCGAACCACTTCGGATCTGGCCGTGGGTTTGCCGCAGGAACCGCAGAACTTGTTCCGCTCCGGCACCATGGTGCTGCAATTGGGGCAGGGCTGTTCGCTGGACGCGGTCGAAGTGGTCGCCAGGGCACCCGCCCCGAGGCTGATCGACACGCCACAGGCACCGCACGCGGGGGTACCGAGCGCGTTGAAGGCGCTACAGGCGTCACATACGAGGCCGAGCGTCATGGCGCGCTATCGTATCGCACAGAAATCGTGCGTCAATGTCCGAGCTCACGGTGGGTGCCTAACGGAGACGGGGGTCTCTCTCCGGGATCTGGTTGTAGGCTTCGCGGGGATCGAGTGTGGCACGGACGACCTGGATTCTGAGGGCGAGGC
>JAYUBF010000069.1:0-7668 GCA_043741435.1 Myxococcales bacterium | reverse complement strand
CTCCTCCGTTAGTTGCCACCAGCAGCTTCCGTCGTCGCTCGTCGCGGCCGAGGCTCCTCGCGACGCGACGTCTCGGTCCGAACCTGACGCAGTAGTGCTAGTTGCAGGCGCTGTCGTGGTCCGCCTGGCGATCACACTTGGCGATGTCGCCCGCAGCACACTGGTGCAGCGTCTCTTGACCTGAGCACGCGTAGGAGAGCTTGTTGTAGCAGCACGTGTACGTATCGGAGCCGCA
This sequence comes from Myxococcales bacterium, assembly GCA_043741435.1. Taxonomy (GTDB): domain Bacteria; phylum Myxococcota_A; class Polyangia; order Palsa-1104; family Palsa-1104; genus JBDTCO01. The sequence goes on along the minus strand of JAYUBF010000069.1, from coordinate 7,433 downwards.
GGCGGCGAGCGACGAAACAGCGATCAAGGCAAGAACAAGAGTTCTCACGAGGGCTCCTTGGGCAGAACCGCATCTTGCTGGAGTTCGACGCGCCTTTCTAGCGCGAGGAGAAGCCTCGCTAAAGGATCGTCGACTCGCAGACGAACAAGACATCGACCTTGGCCGTGGGATCTTGGCGCAGCGCTGTGCAGGCAGCGGGGCACAGCACGATGCGGCCATTGTCGACGTAGAACGCTTGCGAGGTGCACGCGGCGCTGGTGGCCGCCTGTCCGAGGTACGACACCGCGCCGCCGTTGCCCGGCGTGTATTGCACCGCGATCATGTCGAGGCTGATGGTGCCCCCGGTGGGCGAGGAGGGCACGGCGAAGTCGCACGCTACCTGGCCGGTCTGCACGACGCCTTGCGCCACCGCGTTGAACACGGCGTCGAAGTTGGTGTACTGGCAGATGGGGAACCGCAGACCTTTGGTGAGCACGCTGAGGCCTTGGTAGATGAGGCCGGGCGCGACGGCATCGCCACCATTGCCGGTACACTTTGCGTTCTGCACCGGGTCGCTGGACTGCCAGGGCTTGGTGACCGGGTTGTTCTCGGCGAGGCCCACGATGCTGTGGAAGTTGTACTGGCGGTTGGTCGCGTCACCGAAGTTCTTCGGCGTGAGGGCGAAGAGCTTGGTCTCGAACTCGGCCGCGGACATGTCGGACTCGTCGTCGGTGATCTCGATGAACGTCTTGAACGCGTTCGGACGCAACCACGCCGACCACCCGGTGGGGCTCGCGCCGCTCGGGTCGGCCTTGTTGTAGGTGTCGATGATCTGTTGGAACGAGTCGTGGCTGCCGATCTCTTGCGAGTACTGGAAGAAGTTGGCGGTGTTCACCGGCTTCGCCGCCGGTGGGCTACACGTCGCGTTGCCCGACAGCGGCTTGTCGATGCAGATGGATTCGTCGGGGTCGGCCTTTCCGTGCTTCGACAGCATGATGACGCGATAGTCGAGCCCGCTTGCGGCGATGATCTGCGCGAAGCTCACGTTGATGTTGGTCTGCACCGACTTGATCTCATCGGCCATGGAGCCTGAATTGTCGATCACGAAGATGATGTCGACCGGCTTCTTCTCGAGCGTGGCCTGCGACGAGACCACCGCGCACGCGCCGTCGCGGTCGAAGGGGGTTCCACCGTCCGAGGCGGGCGCGGTGACGCAGCGGCCGGTGTTGCTGCACGACTTCCCCACACCGCAGGTGTCGCTACCTTGCACGCAGTCGGCGGTGCAGAGCTTGTCGTTCCCGCAGTAGGTCCCGGACCCACAGGTCCCGTCCGTCGCGCACGACTTGCCGCAAGCGGTGCTGGCACCAGTCACGCCGCAGCCGTGACCGGCCAGGTCCTCGGAGTTGCACGCGCCGAGCGCCGCCAGCGACGCGCAAAGGACGAAAAATAGGGCTCTCATCGGGGAAGTATATCAGTCGCCAGCGAGGGAACCCAGCACCGAGGGCGCAAACTGTCCGCCTACGGCGGCGCGACCGATCCGATCGCCGAGTCGAGGTCCCAGTAGCCAACGTGAAGCAGCTCGATTCGCATCGTGGCAGTCGAGATCGCGAGCACGGCGGGCCGCCCGATCGTCCGTGGGCGACGAATGACAAATTGACCAGTTCACAGCGGATACACGAAGCGCAGCAACGACCACTCCTCCAGACGCGACTCGCTCGCCTCCCCACCGAATGCGCGCCGCAGCGCCGGGACTTGCGCCGGTTGGAACCCACTCAGCAAGAGCACGCCTCCCGGTGCGAGCGCGCCCTTCAGCGCAGGCGCGAGCCGGGTGAGGGCGCCTTCCAAAATGTTCGCCACCACCAGGTCGAAGCGCGGGCCCCAGGCATCGGGTGCGTTCGCCGAGAGCTCGATGGCGATCGCGTGGCGATCGAGCGCCGCATTCTGGTGCGCCGCGGCGAGCGCCAACGGATCGATGTCGGTGCCCACGACGAACGTCGCACCATGCCTGCGCGCAATCCGCGCGAGGAGGCCGGTGCCCGTGCCCACGTCGAGGAACGCGCGCGGCTTCTGCGTGCGACCAAGGTAGTCCACCGCGCGCGCACACAGCTGCGTGGTCGGGTGCGATCCATCGCCGAACGCAGCGGAGGGCAGCTGCGGCAGCACTTCCAGGATCGTCTGCAGCAACACGGTCACGTGAGGTCTCCCGGGTCGAGGGTAACCGAGCAACCCGTCGGGCGTCCCGTTCGTCACAAGCCTTCATGAACAACCTCGGAGCAGCCTCCATGCGCATCGCGAGCTCACTCGTGGTCTTCTTCTTCGCTTCCGGTTGCGCCACGCTTCGGCAAGATCTCGCAGCGCTGCCCGTCCGGACCTCGGCGCGGCTCGAGTCGCCGACGACACGCGTGGCACGCCGCATCGCGCTGTTGCCGTTCGAAGATCAGCGCGGCGGAGAGTGGGTGCGCAGCTCGCCTGAGCGCTACATCCCTGTGGTGAACATGCTGCACCGTCGCCACGACACCTTCTATCCCGAGCAAGCGGCGAGCTTGCGCACGAGCCACCACGGCCACGGGGTGACCACGGTGGGCTCTCTAGCCACCGCCATGCCTTCGCTGTTGGCCACGACGATGCAGCAGATGGGCACGCCCGACGAGATCGCGATGGGTGACCGGAGCGCCGAGTTCATCGTCACCGGTCGCATCAAGCGCACCCAGCTGCGAGAGGACACGGTGCCCCTCTCGTTCTTGGTGCTCGGCGCTCTCGGCGTGCCGTACGGGGTCTCGCACTACGACCTCGCCTACGAGGTGGACCTGTTCGACGTGCGCGATCGCACCAAGCCCATTTTTTCGCGCACCTACGACTGGCACGGCAAGCGAACGCTCGGCGTGTACTACCACCACCAGTTCGCCTACGACTTGTTCATCGCCGGCCTCAACGACACGCTGCCGGCCGTGATTGCCGACCTCGATGCCGCGATCGCTGCCCACGGCTGAGCAGGCTAACCGGCGGACGTGAGCATGAGGTACACGACCACGCCGGTCACCGAGACATAGAGCCACAGCGGGAACGTGTAGCGCGCGAGGCGCCGGTGTTGCGGAAAGCGCCCGGTAAGCGATAAGAGGAACGTGGTGAGCACCAGCGGCAAGGCCACCACCGACAGCAACACATGCGAGGCGAGCAGGCCGAGGTAGAGGGTGCGCAGGAGGCCGTGCCCAGCGTAGTGGGTGTCGCCGTGGAGCGCGTGATGCGTGATGTAGCTGAGCAAGAACAGCGTCGACAGTGCGAACGCCACCATCATGGCGGTGCGGTGCTCCGCGAGCTTGCGGGCTCGGATGAACGAGAAGCCCACCACGAGGGCAACCGCCGCGCTCCCGTTCAACGCGGCGTTGAGCGCGGGCAGGAAGCGCAGGCGATCCGCGAAGGCCGTGGGTGCGCGGTGCACGTACAACAGCCAGAGGAGGAACGCGACGGCGACACCGCTGACAAGGACGACGGCACCAACGATGGAAGCGAGAGGCGCCTTGGAGTTGGGCGGCGTTTCAGCTGCGGTGCTCATATTGGCGCTATGTACAAGCGGTGGGCCTCCGCCGCAACGGTCAAGCCGCGGCAACGGCGCTACGGCAAGGGCGCCACGGCAGCCTCGAGGCGGCGCCACACGGTGGCGAGCCACGGTTGCTCGTCCCGGGGCTTTCCCTCCGGCCGGTAGTAGTGCGCAAGCTCGGTGAAGCCTGCCGTCACCAGGTGCGTGCGCCAGGCCTCGAGCTCGTGGTAGCACCCATACCGATTTGCGGACCAACCCTCGTGATCGGCGCCGCGCGGGTTCGAGGCGAACAGCACGCCGCCTGGCTTCAGGCTCGCCTTGAGCTCGGCGAGCACGCGCTGGAGCTCCTGGCTCGGGACGTGGAACAGCGACGCATTCGCGAACACGCCGTCGAAGCGACCGTGCGGTAGAGCGAGGTGTAGGAAGTCCTGGTGCAGGACCTCGCAGCCCGAGTGCCGGCGCGCCATCTCGCAGAACGCAGCGCAGCCATCGACGCCCACGGCCTCGTGTCCCAGCGACGAGAAGTACGTGAGGTCTCGGCCGGGACCACAGCCGAAGTCGAGGAGGGTGAACGGCGCGGCGCCTTCGATGCGCGAGAGCAACGCGTCGTAGTTCTGGCGCACGTCATGGTGCTGCGTGCCCTCCCAGAACGCGCGCGCGCCGCGCTCGTAGTGACCGAGCGTGGTCGCCGAGATCGCCTCGAGATCTGCGGAGGTGAGCTTCACCTGCGCAAGGCCTTCGTGAGCAGGCTGTCGAGCAAAGCAGCACAGGTTACCATCGGTGTCATGGAGAGTCGCCTCGAAGAGCTCGAAATTCGCTACAGCCATCAGCAAGAGACGCTGTTGCAGCTCAGCGATGTGGTTGCGCGCCACGAGAAGGAGATCGAGCGTCTGCGCAAGATCGTGGAAGACATGCGCGCGCCCCGTGACAACGCGCAGCTCCCGCTCGATCCCGACGAGCGACCTCCGCATTACTGAGTGTGGCGGCAACGCCGCGCGTGGTCACGTGCCGCAGAAGGTCGCACGGACGCGCTCGTCGGGCCGGGGCGCCTCGGCGAGGTCGGCGTGCTCGCGCTGGTCCTCGTAGGGCCGCGCCAGCACCTTGAGGAGGCGCTTCCACGGCGCGAGGTCGCGCTCGCGCACCGCCGCGGCGATCGCCTGCTCGATGCGGTGATTGCGCGGGATGAACGCCGGGTTCGCGTGCCGCATGGCGCGTGCGCGAGCCGCCGGATCACCGCCGTCGCGCGCGAGCCGCTCGCGCCAGCTCGTGAGCCACGCACGGAGCGCGCTCGGCTCTCCGAACAGCGACTCGAGCGTCGCGTCCCGCGCGGGGCCGTCGGCCGCCTCGCACAGCGCGCGGAAGGCGAGCGTGTAGTCGACGCCGTGCTGGGCCATGAGTGCCAGCAGCCGCGAGGCAAGAACGAGATCGTTCGGCTCGTCGCGCCGCAGGCCGAGCTTCTTCCGCAACACGGCCGTGTGCTCGCGCTCGAAGCGCGCCGGGAAGCGATCGAGGCGCTCCATCGCGAGGCGAACCGCGTCGGCTTCTTCCTTGGCGATGAGCGGCAGCAACGTCTCGGCGAGTCGCGCGAGGTTCCACTGCGCAATGCGAGGCTGGTTGGCGAACGCATACCGCCCCCCGCGGTCGATGGAGCTGAACGTCTTGTCGGGGTGGTACTCGTCGAGGAATGCGCAGGGCCCGTAGTCGATCGTCTCGCCGGAGATGGAGCTGTTGTCGGTGTTCATGACGCCATGGACGAAGCCGAGGCCCAGCCAACGCGCCACGAGCTGCACCTGCGCCTCCATGACGTGATCGAGCAGAGCAAGGGCCGGCTCTTCGCTCTTGGCCGACCTCGGATAGTGTCGCTCGAGCGCATAGCGCGTGAGCGAGAGCAGGGCTTCACGGTCCCCCAGCAGCGAGACGTACTCGAACGTGCCGACGCGTAGGTGGCTTGCAGCGACGCGCGTGATCACGGCGCCCGGCAGCGGTTCGTCGCGCAGCACCGCCTCCCCGGTGGCCACGGCGGCGAGCGCCCGCGTCGTGGGCACCCCGAAGGCCGCCATCGTTTCGCTCACCAAGTATTCGCGCAGCACGGGACCGAGCGCCGCGCGGCCATCGCCGCCGCGTGAAAACGGAGTCCGCCCCGCGCCCTTCAGTTGCAGATCTCGACGAACCCCGTCGGTACCGACGAGCTCGCCGAGCAACACGGCGCGCCCGTCGCCGAGCTGAGGCACCAGCCTTCCGAACTGATGGCCGGCGTACGCGAGCGCGATGGGATCTGCGCCCTCGGGGATCACGTTGCCCGCAAAGATGGCAGAGCCCTCGTCGGAATCGAGCGCGTCTGCGTCGAGCCCGAGGATGCTCGCCAGGCCGCGGTTGAGCTGGATCGTGTGGGGTGCACGAACCGGCGTCGGCTTGACCCGCGTGAAGAGCTTGGGAGAAAGGCAGACGTAGGTGTTGTCGAAGGGAAACCGCATCGATCTACTCCACCAGCTCTAACAGCGGTGGCGTGCCGCCGAACAAATATGCGATCGCGCTCTCGCCGAGGGCCTTCGTGCCCGTGCTCGCGATGGTTGCTCCGACGACCGATCCAGCGACGGGAATGAGCTTCATGAGAGCCGTCGCCACTTGCCTGAGCACGAGTCCGCCCGCCACGTTGATGCCCGCTGCGGCCACGAACTCCATCGCGGTCTTCTGCGAAAGCGGCCGACCGGCCATGACCTTGCTCTTGAGCTGGGTGCGCAGCTCGTCGCCGATCGGAATCTGCGCGATCAGTGCGTCGACTTGCCGCAGCAGCTGCGCGAGGTTCGCGCGGTCGAGGTTCATGCCCGATGCTACAGCGCGGATGTCGCGAGCGCGAGAGATGCCAGCGCCGGTGAGCATGAAGACCTTTCAGCGGGCGAGTGCCCTGTATGATGCCGGGCTCAGTGGAGGGTCGAGATGAGGGGATCGCTGCGCAGCGCTTTGATCGTGGTCGTGACGGGTTTCGTGAGCACCGCCTGGGGCGCGGCCCCGTGGTGCACCGGCTTCAACAAGGCCAACAGCGATGCGCACGGCGATCTGAAGGACCTGCAGGAGCGGGACGATCCGCGCTGGGCGATCCCGGCGTTGGTCGACGCGACGTGTGCACCCGACGCCGATCTGGCCAAGCAGCAGCCAGCAGTCGCGGCAGCGCGCGACCGCTGGTCGAAGCAGCTCGACATGACGGACGCGGACTGGGTCGACGCCGTCGCTTACGCGATGATGGATCGCTACGCGGACGGGCTTCGCTTCAAGAACATGAAGAAGGCGTGGAGCACGTTCGACGCCGTCGACCAGTACCTGTCGCTGACCGACAGCTACGGGTACTCGGGTGACATCAGCCACGACAAGAACTACCTCGCCGACGCGTTCGGCTCGCGCCTCACCGAGCTCGGGCGCGCGGGATATCTCCTGTACTGCATCGGGCGTAGCGAAGAAAAGGTGGTTCAGTGGGCGATGTGCGCCGGCGACGCCGCCAAGCTCGACTGGAAGCAGGTCGCCGTCGACCTGCGCAGCACCAAGGCCTACGACGGGGCGGACAAGATGCGGATCCGTCTCGCCCTCCTGCCGCTCAGGCAGAAGCTCGCGGAGCACCCCGCCGCGGTGAAGAAGCTCGTCGCCAAGGATCCTGGCTTCGCCAAGGTCTTCGAGCTGGCCGAAAGGACGTTCAAGGAGTGGACCGCAGGTCGCGCCGCGGAGGCCACCTATCTCGAGGCGGCGGCCGCCATGGATGATGCGCGGGTCATGAACTCGCGCAGCGGTTTTCAGGACTGCCAGCAGAAGGTCTGGCCCGTGTGGCGCGGGTGACTAACGGAGACGGGGGCCATCGTTGAGTAAAAAAGTTGCAGGTTGGTGGAATAGGTGATCTAAGACAGGAGCTGCCGTCGCTGTTGCTGCG
>JAYUBF010000068.1:0-2326 GCA_043741435.1 Myxococcales bacterium | reverse complement strand
CCGCGCGCAGCGCCTTCTGCTGGGCGAGTGCGGTGTCGAGCACGAAGTCCGGCGGGATCACGCCGAGGCCCGCGTCGTGCCGAAGCTGCTCCGTCTCGTGGTCGATGAATGGTCCCATCGCGGCGACGCGCGCGACGTACGCCTCGGCATCGGCCGCGTCTTCGATCGGGTGCTGCGCGTTGAGGAACTCCGGCACCTCCTGGTAGGCGCCCTGCTGCTGGGTCACCACGTAGGGCCCACCACCGCCCAGCGCGCCGATCTGTCCGTAGGGGAAGCGCGTGCTGCGCTCGCCGACGTCGAGACAGAAGAGCACCGACGCAAGCAGCATCTTGTCGCGTGCGTCGAGCTTGTTCTTGGGAACGGCCGCGAGCAGCTTGCGATAGCGCGCCACGTCCGGCGCGACATGCGCGCGCGCCTGCGCGGTGTTGTCGTCGAGCCGCGACCGGGCCCACGCGTATTTCCCGACGTCGAGCCCGAGGTGCGTGAGCTGGGTCGGCGAGAGCGAGAGCACCTCGTACGCGATCGTGTCGAGCGCGGTGCGCAGCTGAGAGTTCTGCGCCCCGCGCGCAGGCCACGCGAGACCCGCGAGCAGCGCTGCGGAGCCGGAGAGGAGGAACGCGCGACGATTCATGGCCGTGTTGGTAACACACGGTGGTGCGTACGAGTGGATTCGCAACAACGTTGGCCTCATGAACGTTGCGTCCACCGGCCAGAAGCAGCACGTTCAGCGCGCCTCGGATATCTCCGCGAGGATCGTCTTCAGCCTCTGGAGGTCGATGGGCTTCTGCAGCGCTTCGTCCGCGCCGAGATCACGGCCCTTCTGCGCGAGGTTGTCCCAGCCCGAGACGACGATGATCTTCGTCGCCGCGAGGCGCTCGTCGCCCCGCAGCGTCTTCATCAGGTCCGCACCGAGAATGTCCGGCAACGTGAGGTCGAGCAGCACGAGATCGGGCACCCGGCCCGACGCGATGACCGCGAGCGCTTGGGCACCATCTGCCGCACCGATCACCTCGAAGCCGTGCTTCCCGACGATACTGCCGAGCAACATCCGGATGTCTTCATCGTCATCGACCAGCAGCGCGACCTTCTTCGACTTGCTCGTGCGCGCATCCCCGGGAGCTCTGCTCGGTCCGCGTCGCAGGTTCTCGAGGTTCTCGAGGAGGATCTCGCTGCGGATGGGCTTGGTGATGAACGCGGCGAAGCCTTTGCCTTCGGCGCGCGCGCGCTCCTCCACCATGGCGTGCGCGGTGAGCGCGACGACAGGCGTGGTGTAGCCCTGCGCCTTCAGGTGCGCGAGCGCTTGGTAACCGTCGAGCCGAGGCATCTGGATGTCCATGAGCACGGCGTCGAAGGGCTTCGACATGGCCATCGCGACACCTTCGGCGCCATCGACCGCAAACTCCACCAACGCGCCCGACTTTCTGAGGAGCGCGCCGAGCAGTGTGCGGTTGTCTGGCGAGTCGTCGACGACGAGCACACGCATATCCAGCAGCCGCTGCTTGTCGAGCGTGCGTGCCGCATCGTTCGTCGTGTCGCGCAACGTGGGCTGGGCGACTTTGGCGTAGGCCGGCACTCCGACGGTCACGGAAGCGATGAACGTGCTGCCCTTGCCCAGCTCGCTGTGATCGAGCACGAAGTCGCCGCCCATCGCATTGGCAAGGCGCTTGGTGAGGACGAGCCCCAACCCGGTGCCACCGAACTGTCGTGTCGTCGACTCGTCGGCTTGTACGAACGCCTGGAACACGCGACCCGCCTGCTCCGGCGTCAGGCCCCGTCCGGTATCGCGAACGGTGAAGGTCAGCTTGGTGCGGTCGAAGCGCACGCACAGCTCGACCAGGCCTCGCTCGGTGAACTTGATGGCATTGCCGACCACGTTGCTCAGGATCTGGCGGAGGCGCGTGGGATCGGAGATCGCCAAGTCCGGCACCGGCGACTCGTAGCGCAACGCGAGCTCCACGCCCTTCTCCCGCGCGCGGAGCGCCATCAGCGACGTGAAGTCGGAGAGCAAGTCCGGGAGCGAAAGCTCGACGTTCTCGAAGATCATCTTGCCTGCCTCGACCTTCGACAGATCGAGGATGTCGTCGACGACGCGCAGTAGATGGTGCGAGTTGCGATCGATTACGGCGACGTAGTTGAGGAGCTCCGAGGAGGTGAGCTCGGGGTTCGTCAGCAGCTCGGCAAAGCCCATGATCGCACCGAGCGGCGTGCGGATCTCGTGGCTCATGTTGGCGAGAAAAGCGCTCTTCGCGACGTTCGCGTTCTGCGCTTCGATAGACGCCATCTTCAGCTTCTCCTCGCCGACCTTGCGCGCCGTGATGTCGAGCGA
>JAYUBF010000067.1:0-22819 GCA_043741435.1 Myxococcales bacterium | reverse complement strand
TCAAGCGCTTGGCTAGCTCGACGGTATTCGTGTGTCCGGAGCGAGCTTTGAGGGCGACAGTACTTATGCTCGACACTTGCGAGATGGACTACTAGGTCCGGTGTGGGCATCGTCGGTTTGGCTGAAGATCTCGGCAGACGATGTCTGATGGTACACTGAGGCGAAGCGCAAATGCATTCGTCCAGCCTAGCGCCTGCGCCTGGCGCACTCATTCCCCCGGGAACCTCGCTCGGGAAGTTCAAGATCCTGCGGCAGCTGGCCGTGGGTGGAATGGCGGAGCTGTACCTAGCGCAAGCGAGCGGGCTCGAAGGATTTCAGAAGCAGATCGTATTGAAGAGAGTGCTGCCGCACCTTGCGGCCGACGACGCGATTGTCGGCATGTTTTTACAGGAGGCGCGGCTCGCCGCCACATTGCACCATCCCAACATCGTCCAGGTGTACGAGATGGGAATTGCCGCAGGCAGTTACTTTTTCACGATGGAGTACGTGCCGGGCATCGATGTACGTACCGTGTTCCGCATCACCAGCACAACGGGGGAGTCGATTCCGTTCGAGTTCATCATCGCCATCGGCGCGGCCGCTGCTGCCGGGCTACATCACGCACATGAACAGCGGACAAGTGATGGGCGGCCCCTCGGCATCGTTCATCGAGATGTCTCTCCATCCAATTTGATCGTCAGCGTTAACGGCGTCGTGAAAGTCATCGACTTTGGCATCGCCCAGGCGCAAATCGGTCACGCCGAAACACGAACTGGTTCAACCAAGGGAAAGATTACATACATGTCTCCCGAGCAATGCAAGGGAGCCACGCTCGACCGTCGCAGCGATATCTTTTCACTCGGTATCGTCCTTCACGAACTCACGAGCGGACAGCGGTTATTCGCGACCGGCAGCGACTACGACACCATGACGAAAATCGTCTCCAACGAGACCCCGTTGCTGTCATCGCTACGCGACGACTGTCCGGCAGAGTTCGCGCAAATCGTCGCGCGCTGTCTGGAGCGCGATCCGGCGAAGCGCTTCACGAGCGCGGAGCTGCTCCAGCTCGCGCTCGAAGGTATGGCGCGCGAGCGACGGCTCGATATCTCTTCCGTTGCACTCGGTCAATGGATGCAACGTCTTGCCGAGTCGGACGCTGTGGCAAGCGCCCATCCGCCGATCACTCTTGGCCTTCCACTTACGGCGACCGCAGCGGCTCACGAGGATTCCAACGACGTCCGAGTGCATGAGGGCGCTCCCATCGCCGGCGAGCGGTCCCCTCGACCAGCGAAGGTTCTGTTGCGATGGGTGGGCGCGGCTGTTGGCACGGCGGTCTTGGCAGGCGCCGCTGTCTTGATGCTGCAACACCGCGTCGCCTCGGTGAAGCCACCGAGGCCAGCGAGGATTGAGGAGCCGGAGGACCACCCAATCGGGGTTCGCCCGCAGGTGGAGCTGTCGTCGGTGCCGCGGCTCCCTCCGGAGATCACCCCGCCACCGGTTGATCAACGACAAGTACTTCTACCGGTCCCTGCGGAGGTCAGCACGGGGCATCCGCCAACCAAAGCTGTGGTGCTACGCCAACACAACGTTACCGCGCGTCATTCACGGGCGATCGGCCGCGACGATACCCATCAGCCCTTCACGACGACAAATCCGTCCTCGCCTCCAGCCAGTGCCGAGACCGGCGAGCAAAAACGACCACAGACTTCTCGCGCACCCAAGCGCGAAGAACCGGACCTCGATAGCTGGACCGGCAAGTAACAGCGGGACGCCTCGCAACGACGCGGGAAAAACGTCCAGCAGCTCTACGGCCCCGCTCCCGGTGAAGCGATCCGGGTGCCGGCGAGCGAAGTGCGGCGACCGAGTAGGTAGCCGACGGTGCCGCCTACGACGAACGCTACCCCGAGGCTCAGTCCGACGATCCCTGCTATTCGCTCGGGCTGACCCGCGCGGCGTGCATCGTGATATGCGATGTACGTCGCTGCCTCTCTCGCCTGGGCCTCCGCGCGCACTGAAACACCGAGCATACCGGCGCCACCACCCACCAGGACTACACCCGTCCCCGTGAGCGCATCCGCCAACACGTTGCGATACCAGGGAGGACTAAGAACGGATTCGCAATTGTGAATGTGATGACGGGCTATTTCTGCCTGCTGAGGAGTGGGTGCCAACGAGAACACCTTCCGATAGAGGTCCACAGCCACCGCGCAATTTCCGCGCAGGCGCTCCGATTGAGCCCAGCCGAACAGGAACGGCAGAGCCGGCTCGATGCGGAAGCCCGCGGCGAAGTCTCTGCTCGAGAGTTCGTAGTGCTTGGCTGAGAACTGCGCAGCCGCGCGGTCGAGAAGCCCTTTGGCGGCAGGGTCCATCGCCATCGCCATCGACTCGTCAGCCTCGGCTCCGCGGCAGACGGCGAGGAGAACAAACGCGATGCCCGTGCGGGTCATGGAGACTCCGATGATGGTACATTTAGGTCTTGGACCGCGCTACCTCGCACTCCATGGAATCCGCCGGATCCCCGTGCTGACTCGCAGGTGGCTTCCTTCGTGCCTCGTCGCAGGATTTGCTTTCGGCCCACTCCTCGTCGGATGTTTCGATCCCGGCCCGTTCAACTGCGACAGCAACGCCCAGTGCGCGGGATTCGAAGATGGCGCAACCTGCGAGCCGCTCGACAAGCACAAGCCACCCAGCGCCGAGAACGTGGGTTTCTGTAGTTTCAACGATGTCGAGTGCGGCTCGGGACATCGGTACGAGTCGTACGCGAACGAACTCGCCGGAGTGTGCGTCGCCTGTGGGGCGTTGGACGAATACTGCTGCGGCACTGGTGGCGCCTGCGACGGTAACAACACCTGCGCGCGCTCGACGTGCAGCTGCGTAGTTCGTGTGACTGCGATGCAGGAGCGCACCTGTGTGCTCAAAGCCGATGGCACGGTATGGTGCTGGGGAGTGATCGGGTCCAACGTCACCAATCCCACGCAGAGCACCGCGATCGTGCCTGTCCAGCTCCCCGGCGTCGACCAGGTCGTGGACTTGGTGTTGGGAAGCGATGGAGGGTGCGTGCGGCGCGCTGACGCGACCCTCTTGTGCTGGCATCAATTTCCGGAGCCTGTCCCGGAAGTTGCGCCGCTCGGTGGTGGCGTCCACATGGCCGTGGGCGATTCCCCGACGGTGTTCGCTGGTCAGACCCTGTGCGTGCTGTATGGCGACGGGGTCGTCAAGTGTACCGAGAGCACTGCTCCTTCGACGACGATGCTGGATGGGGCGATACAGCTCGCGGGCAAGCGTTTGCATTTCTGTGCACTCAAGCGCGATCAAACCGTGTGGTGCTGGGGCAGCAATCGTTTCGGTCAGCTCGGCGATGGAACCCTGCAAGACCGAGCGACTCCGGTGCGAGTGTCCGGTTTGCCACCGGTGGCAGAAGTCAGCGTCGGCCTCGACTACACGTGCGCGCGTACGATGGCGGGGGCAGTATTTTGTTGGGGCGCAGACCGGTGCGGGTCCCTCGGCGACGGTAAAAATTTTGTCGATGGCATCAACCACGACCGCGCCACACCTGGTCTGGTCGACGGAGTGCACGGAGCGACTCAGTTGGTGCTGGGTGACACCATCGGCTGCGTCGGAGATAAGGACGGCCGCCTCGTTTGCTGGGGCACGAATTGCGGCCTGGCGACCGGAACAGCCGATTCTACCGGGTTGCCCACGCTCGTAAACGGAGTCAGCGTCGACTCAGAGGTCGCAATCGGGTCGGGCCATGGCTGCGCGCGCCATGGCTCCAAGATCTCTTGCTGGGGCTCCGGTGGGCTGGGACCCTTATCGCAGGGTGATGTCGTAGACCGGCTCCAAAGTCCGCCGGCTGCGCTGTTCTCTTGCGAGTGAGGAAGGGAGAACCCCGGCAGGCATGGCTGGCGTCCGACGGTTCAACTCGGTGATGAGCGCTCGTATCGTCCTCTGATACGCTGGCTGCGGCTTCCACGCGCTGCGGACAACTTTCGCCCGCGATGTTGGATAAGCCTACCGAATGGCCAAAGCCAAGAGCGTCTACGTCTGTCAGAGCTGCGGCCTCAAGAGCGGCAAGTGGCTCGGCCGTTGTCCCGAGTGCATGGAGTGGAGCTCGCTCGTCGAGGAAGTGGTCGAAGGCGCGCGCCCGGCCGGCTCCATGCGCGGCACCGACGGGCCGCAGCCCATCAAGCAGGTGAAGGCGTCCGATCGGGATCGGCTGAAGACGGGAATCGCCGAGTTCGATCGGGTGCTCGGCGGTGGTGTGGTCCCGGGCTCGCTGACGTTGCTCGGCGGTGACCCTGGTGTCGGCAAGTCGACGCTGCTGCTGCAGGCGCTCGATGGCCTCGCGACGAAGGGGCAGGTGCTCTACGTCTCGGGCGAAGAGTCGGTCGAGCAGTCCGCGCTGCGTGCGCAAAGGCTCGGCGTAAAGTCGGACGAGCTGCACGTGCTCGCAGAGACGGAGCTCGAGCGAATCATCGAGATCGCGACGGAGGGCCGCCCCCGCGCGCTCGCGGTGGACTCGGTGCAAACGGTGTACTCGTCGGCGCTCGGGTCCATCCCGGGATCGGTAGGCCAGGTGCGCGAGGCAGCCGGTCGCTTGCTCACGTTCGCCAAGCAAAAGGGTGTGCCGGTCATCCTCGTCGGACACGTGACGAAGGATGGCTCCATCGCCGGACCGAAGACGCTCGAGCACGTCGTCGATACGGTGCTGTACTTCGAGGGCGAGCGCACCTCGAGCTATCGCATCTTGCGGGCGTCGAAGAACCGCTTCGGTTCCACCAACGAGATCGGCGTGTTCGAGATGCACGCGGGCGGCCTGCGCGAGGTGGAGAACCCATCGGCGCTATTCCTCGCCGAGCGCGCCGTCGGTGCACCAGGCTCCGTCGTTGCAGCCGCGCTAGAGGGCACCCGACCGATCCTCGTCGAGGTGCAGGCGCTCGTGGCCTCGGCGCACGGGGTCCCGCGGCGCACCACGCTCGGCACCGATCCGCAGCGTGTCGCGTTGCTGCTTGCCGTGCTGGAGCGTCGCGCGGGCTTCGACATCCTCGGCAGCGATGTCTTCATGAACGTCGCAGGTGGCGTACGGCTCGACGAGCCCGCGGCTGACCTGGCCATCGTCGCGGCACTCTGTTCGTCCGCGCGACGCAAGGCGCTCGATCCGCACACGGTCGTGTTCGGCGAGGTCGGGCTCGCCGGCGAGGTGCGTGCCGTTGCGCAGGCCGAGCTACGTCTGCAAGAAGCCGAGCGCCTCGGCTTTCTTCGCGCGGTGATGCCCGAAGCGAATCGGGCGCGGCTCCCTTCGTCCTTTACGAAGTCGGCCAAGCTCGAGGTCGTGGGTGTGAAGCGCGTCGACGAGGCGATCGCCGCGCTCGTTTCGTAGCATCGAGAAGCGCCAGCTCTGAGAATGTAGTTGACGCTGGCCACGACGCTCGCTACAGGTTTCCTTCGAAAGAGAACCTCATGCAAAAATCGCTCTTCGTCCTCGGTTTGCTCGGTCTCGCGGGCTGCGGCCCCAATCTCTCGGTCATGCGCACGGGCGGGCTCTATCCCGCCAAAGACAAGACCTGTCGCGTCGCGTTCGAGAACCTGAGCTTCCAGCAGGCAAGCGCTCGTTACGAGCAGATTGGGCTCATCACACTGTCGGGCCGGTTCGAGCTCGACGACAAGAACCGCGAGGCCGTTCGCGCCAAGGCCTGCAGCATGGGCGCCGACGCCGTCTCCCTCAACGCCAGCGCCGATTTCGGTTCGCGCTTGGTCGGCGGAATGACGCAGTTTCTGGTACTGAAGAGCCGCCAAGCTGCGGCTGCCCCCGTGGCCAACTCCAACGGGATCTAGCTGGCGACGTGCCGCGACGCCGTCTTCGAGGTGGAGGGTCGAGGACACGCTGAACTCGCCCGCTTCGACATCATGAGCAGCGATAGCTCCCCAGCGATGAGCCCGGCGTGCAGATAAATACCGAACAGCCAACGGGGTACACCGAGCACGTCGGGGTGCAGATAGTGAAAGGCGCCCGTCGCTGACAGCGTGCCCTCGAAGACGCAGCCGCCCACGCCGAGCAGCAGACAGTAGAGCACCAGCCAGCGCGACCGCGCTTCGCCGACCACGCGCACCGCGAAAGCGACGACCAGCACCAGCAAAGTCACCGTCGGTCGGTCCGCCGCCGCGAACGACGTGTACGCGTAGGCGGCGAAGAAACCGATGCCATCGGCCGCGATGCGCCGCATGTCCGGTGCCGAGTTGGGCCCACCCAGCGACCAAAACAAGCGCGCGCCCAGCACACACACTAATGAGGCGCCGGCGAACAATGGCGCGACCCACCAGGCCTGATCCCAGAAAGCGGTCTGCCGGTACGTGAGCACGCCGCAGGTGGCATGCAGGTGGTCCCCGACGGTACAGATCAGCGCGCCGACTAACGCGAGCAACAGCCAGCGCACTTATCGAATACCGGCGATTACCGACGACTACCGGGCCGGCTTGCCGCCCAGCTCCTGCACGCGCTTGCGAGCGATGTCGGCCTCACCCGCGTTCTTGTCGGCGACGAGCCCGAGGTACAGGTTCCAGTGCTTCACAGCGTCTTCATTGCGCTTTTCTTGCGCGTACAGCACACCGAGGTCGTGGTGCGCCTCGGCCAGCATCGGCGTCAGCTCCACCGATTTCTCGTAAGACGCGATGGCCTCTTTGACCTTGCCCTGGCGACGGTAGACGGTAGCAAGGTTGAAGTGGGCCTCGGAAAAGTCGGCCTTCAGCTCGAGGGCCTTTTTAAAGTACCTCTCGGCCTCGTTCATCTTGTTCGTCTGGCGGTAGGCGACGCCGAGGTTGGACAGCGCCACGGCGTCTTTCGGAGCGAGCATCACGGCCTGCTCGAGGTGCGGGATGGCCTTGGCGTAGTCCTTCTTCTGACGGAGCAGAGCGCCGAGCGACTGCTGGGCCGCCGCATCGTTGGGGTTGATCTCGCACGCAGCCTCCAGCTCCCGGATGGCCTCGTAGTCCTTGCCGAGCTTCGCGTAGGTATAACCAAGGCTCGCGTGAGACTCGGCGCTCTTCGGCTGCAGCTTCACGGCGCGCTCGAGGTGGTCGGCCGCGAACTGCAGCTCGTTCCTCTGTTTATAGAGGACGCCGGTGGAGAACTCCGCCGCCGCATAGTCCGGGCGTAGCTTCAGGGCCTCGAGCATCTCGTGAATGGCGAGGTCGAGCTTGCCGTCGCGCTTGTACGCGAGGCCGGCGCGGTAGTGGACATCGGCTTCGTCGGCCGAAGCCAGACCCGGAACGGCCAGGGAGCAGAAGAGGGAGACCACCAGGCCAGGCGCGAGGGACCAACGTGCGAGGGACATCCGCCAATCTTAGCAGATGGTCTCGCGATCCGCGTCGTGGAGCGCCTCGGAAGCCAGATCGAAGTCACCGCCCGCCTCGGCCAGCTCGTCGAGCACCGGCTGCAGCTCGGCCTGAAGGCGGCTCGCATCGGCGGACTGGTGGCGAAGCGCTGCCAGCCGCAGGCGTTCCAGCGTGGCCACCTGGTGCTCCATCCGCGCGAGCACCCGCTCACGGCCCCGGCGAATCTCGCGGACGGCTTCCACCTGGCCCTCGATCGCAGCGATGGCGCGACCGAGCTCGGCCCGGGCGATCGTATCTTCGGTGGTCTCGAGCCGGGCCTGCAGCATCGCCTTCCGCTCGGTCAGCGCCTCGGGCTGGGTGATGGCGCTCCGCTTCTCGATGCCCTGCCACTCCTTGGCGAAGCCCATCATTCGCTTCACCAGATCGTCGGTGGCCTTGCGCGTGGACGGGTCGCCCTTGTCGCCGAGCGCATCCACCGCTTCGGCCGCCTGCTGGTGGGCGTCGGCCGCCCGTTTCAGGAGAGACGCGACCTCGGGGTTGGTGACCATGACCTCGGCCGCGAGCTGCCCGAGCTCCACGCCGACCCCTGCGTTGACCGGCTCGGCCGGACGCAGCAAGCGACCCATGGCACCGAGCCCGGTCACCGCGCCCGCCACCGCGCCGGCGGCCAGCGCCGAAACGCCCGGGCCGAAGCTGGGCTCGAGGACGCCCGTGATGCGGAACGCTCGGCGGATGACGAAGGCCGCCAAGGCGAGCACCGCAGCGACGGCAAATCCTTCGAGCCATTGACGGTTGGCGGGTACCGGCGTGATGGACCGCATCATGCCCACCGCCATGATCGAGGCCGCCACGGGAAGGGCCCACGTGGTGCCGAGCCCCGCGACGGCGCCTCCCGCCAGCGACAGCAGGAGCAGGAGTGCACCGTCGGTGATGGTGCGTGGTGGGACCACGGCAGCGACGACAATCGCGATCTGCAGGGCCTCGAAGAGCCCGGCTTCTTGCGCCCACACCCGCCCACCGATCAGGAGCTCGAGCACCGAAACGGCAGCTCCGGCAAGAGCGGCTCGGGCAAGCCAATCGTGCAACAGTTCGTGATCACTTGGTTTCATGGGCATGCTTGATCAGAACGCATGACCCGTGGTTATCGATCTATGGCTTTATGACGTTTCGACTCACCCCGGATCACCCGATTGTCATGGACGGCGCGATGGGCACCGAGCTCATCGCGCGCGGCATGAACGTGCGGGAGGACATCGCCGAGCGATGGGTGCTGGAGCGCGCCGATGAGGTGGCCGCCATTCACGCGGCGTATGCCGACAGCGGCGCGCAAGCGATACAGACCTGTACGTTCGGCGCGCTGCGCTCGCGACTCGGTCCGAAGGGTCTGGCAGGTCGGCAGACCGAGATCATCCGCAAGGCGATCGCACTGGCGCAGACCGCGGCGCCTGGTCGCGCGATCGTGGGGAGCTTGGGACCGAGCGGTCTCGTGAAGAGCGCGCGGCAGGCCGACGAGGTCGCGGCGGAGCTGGTCGAGGACTACGCCAGTGCCGCGCTCGCCATGCTGGGTCAGGGCCTGGCGGCCATCCACCTCGAGACCCAGCTCGCACCGCTCGAGATGCACGCCGCAGTGGCCGGCATCCGGCGGACGGCGTCCGAGCTACCCCTTTGGATCTCCATCACCGTCATGACCGGATCGAGCGGGTTGGAAACGCCCCTTGGTGTACCAATCTACAAAATGATTCAATCACTTAGAGAGATATCGCCCGACGCCATCGGGGTTAACTGTTCCCTCGATAGCGACCGGATCAGCCACGCAGTCGAGCAACTGGTGGCGGCCAGGCTCGGCCCGGTCATCGCGCAGCCACAGGCGCGGATCTCGGACAAGTGCGCGAACGGAATCAGCCAAGAGCGACCGGAGCGCTTCGCCCAGCGTGCCATGGCGCTCTTCGATCTGGGGGCTGCAGCCGTCGGCGGCTGCTGTGGCACCACCCCTGCAACCATCACGGCTCTAGTGAAAGCAGCATCACATCTACCGCAGCAACTGAACGTCGCAGGGCCGAATGAGGTGGCGCAATGATACTCGTTTTCAATACCTTACGAATGCTCGTCCTGGCGTTACTCGGCGCGCAGCCGATGGCGGCGCAGCGTGGCCTCGCCACGCGCTTCGGTGACCCGGGCGATCAACTCGCCGGCGGTCAGCTCTACTGCACGGGCAAGAAGATGGAGCCCGGTCAGATCGCCTGCGCGCACCGCACCCTGCCCTGCGGCACCGTCCTCATGCTCGAGAACCCACGCACCGGGAAGTTCGCGCTGTGCGAGGTTCTCGACCGCGGTCCGTTCGGCGCACTGCTCGACACCGGTGAGTGGGCGTTCAAGATCCGCCGCGACGATCCGGGCGAGTGGCGCGGCATCGTCGACCTGTCGCCCGCCGTGTCCGATGCACTGTCGCACAACGGTCGCGAGCGCATTCGCGTGTACTACCGCGCGCCGCGCCGACACGCGCACAGCACCACCCGCACGGAATTCCGCCGCATGCTTGCAGAGCGATAGTCGCGGTCTATCAGGGGGAGGCTTTCCCGCCTCCGCCGGCGATCGCCGGCACGCCGCGCCTGACGGCGCAAGAGAAGGCAGCCCTCGTCGAGCAGAGCTCGACGAGCCTCCCCACGCCGCGCGTGACTCGCGCGATTGATAGATAACTCCTCAGCGAAGTTGTGCTAACGGGTTCGCCGACCCGATGAAGCCCCTTTTGATTGGCATCGCCGGCGGCACCGGCTCCGGCAAATCCACCGTCGCTCGCAAGATCGCCGAAGGCCTGCCCGAGCGCAGCGTATCCACTGTCGATCACGACAGCTACTACCGCGACCGCTCCGACCTCACGGAGGACGAGCGCGCGCACCTCAACTACGACCACCCGGACTCACTCGACAACGATCTGCTCGTGGCTCACCTCGAGAAGCTCCGCGCGGGGGAGGCCGCGGAGATCCCGAACTACGACTTCAAGAGCCACTCACGGCTCGCAGAGCGGCGCCGCGTGGAGCCCACGCGCATCCTCATCGTGGAGGGGATCCTGGTGTTCGTCGAAGAGCGCGTCCGCAAGCTCCTCGACGTGAAGATCTTCGTCGACACCGACGCGGACATCCGCGTGTTCCGGCGCATCCGCCGCGACCTCGAGCAACGCGGTCGTACCTTCCAATCCGTCCGTGAGCAGTACTACGCGAGCGTGCGACCGATGCACCTCCAGTTCGTCGAGCCATCGAAGCGCTGGGCCGACCTCATCATCCCGGAGGGCGGCGAGAACCACATCGCAATCGATCTGGTGCTCGGCAAGCTGCGGCACGTGCTCGCGCCGACGTAAACGCGTCCGCTGGTCGGACGCACCGTCCGACCAGCGGATGTGTATTGCCTCGCGCTGGCGTAACTCGCCGAATCTAGACGAGATCAGAGCTGGCATCGCCGATGCTTTGCGTCTACCTGCCGCGCACGCGGCGGGAGGCAATCATGGCCCAGCTCGAAAAGAACCGTTCACGCGCGCTCGCGTTTCTGGCGTTGTTGTTCACTGCCTGCGAAGGGCCGGCCGCGATCCTCGTCGCGCCCGACGAGGCCGCCCTCGCAGCGCTGGAAGCGGAAACGGGCCACACGTGGCAGGTCCGCGCGCACCCGGTGTTGCACACGCCGGCGTTCCTCGAGGGAGCCACGGCTCCGCTCGCAGCGACGGCGAAGGACGCCGACGCGGCCACGCGACGCTTCATCGGCGCGCACCGTGCGCTGTTCCACCTTGCGTCCGCCACCGACGATCTGGCGAGCGTCTCCGCCAACACCGACGAGCTGGGCATGACCCACGCGCGTTTCACGCAGCGCGTGGGCCGCGTGCCGGTGTGGGGTCGGTGGCTCTCGGCGCACTTCGCCAGCAGCGGCTCGCTCGTGCGCATCAACGGTCGCTTCGGGCCCATCGCACCGCCTGCGTCGCTGCAGCCGGGTGTCCCCGAGGCCCAGGCGCGGGTCGCGGGCGCACTGCTCGCGCGCGCCCAGCGCCCGTTCGCCGTCGCCGACAGCACGAACGTGCGCGAGGCCGAGCTGGTTCTGTACCCACTCGACGATCCAGCCCTCGTCTCTGCGCCACAGCCCGCGCGGCTCGCGTGGCAGGTGGTCACCGACATCACGGACGCCGACGAGCCCCTGCGCCTCCTCGCCCTGATCGACGCGCAGACCGGCGAGACCCTGCTCGCCTACAATGACCTCGAGAGCCTGATGGGGTCGGGGGTCAACGTGTTCGGCACGCGAAAGCCGCTCGCCATCGAAGCGAAGAAGACGGCCTACTGGCTCGAGGACCGTTCCCGTGGGGACGACCATCCTCTGCGCACGTTTTCGGCCGGGCAGAAGCTGCGGCTGCCAGGCGCCGCGCTGCGCTCGTCCGATCCGCACCGCTGGGACGACTCTGGCCAGCATGGCATCCCCGGCGCCGCGGTCGACGCGCATGCCCACGCTGCCGCGGCGTGGGACTACTTCGCGAATCAACATGGCCGCCCGGGCTTCGCGGGTGACGGGCAGGGGGTTCGCGTCACGGTTCACTACGGGGATCACTTCCCCGGTGCCTTCTTCGATGGTCAGCAGCTCGTCTTCGGCGACGGAGACGAACGCATCACCGCACCGGCAGCGGCGCTCGACGTGGTGGGCCACGAGTTCACCCACGGGGTCATCGCGAGCTCTGCCGGCCTGCTCCCGATCGGCGAATCGGGCGCCATCGCCGAAGGGCTGGCTGATGCGTTCGGCTGTCTCATCGGCTGGTCCTCGGGCGAAGGCAGCCGGTGGCAGGTCGGCGAGACGGTATTTCATCCTGAAGGCACGCCCCGACCCCTGCGCGATCTCGCGGAGCCGCATGCGACGGGTCAGCCGGCCACGCTGTCGGAGCTCTCGGACTTCGATACCGACCCCGACGGCATCCACACCAACGCCTCGATCGCCGCGCACCTCGCCTACATCCTCGTCGAGGGCCAGATTGGCGTGGTGCCGCCGCTCGGCGCCGACCGTGTGGGCCAGATCCTCTACCGCGCGCTGACGGCCTATTTGTTTCCGCGCTCGGACTTCGCGGACCTGGCCGACGCCATCGTCGCTGCAGCCCGTGATCTTGCGCCGACCGACGTGCTCGCGGTGGAGCTGGCCCTTCACCAGCTCGGGATGCGTGGATGATGTGGGCGCCCAACATTGCTTTAGGGGGCCAGCGTTGATATCCCTCGCGGCTCTCGACGCCGGAGGCCCGCGTGGTCACTCATCTCATCGAAGTCCTGTCCCACTACACCACTGCGGTCATTCTCCAGCTCGGTTACGCCGGCGTGGCGCTGCTGATGGCCATCGAGTCGGCCTGCATCCCGCTTCCGTCGGAGATCATCATGCCGTTTGCCGGCGCGGTGACGGTCGCTTCCATCGCCGCCAGCCATGGTGCGCAGCCGCTCGACCTGTGGCTGTGCGGCCTCGCGGGTGCCATCGGTTGCAACCTCGGCTCCATCGTTGCGTACTGGGTCGGCTCACGCCTCGGCCGCCCATTTCTCGAGAAGACGCGCTGGGTCCGTTTCTTCGTGACCCCGCACGAGCTCGACCTGGTGGACGGCTGGTTTCAGCGACAGGGCGCCTTCGTGGTGTTCGCCGCTCGCCTGCTGCCGGTGGTCCGCACGTTCATCGCGTTGCCCGCTGGCATCGCACGCATGCCGCTCGTTCAATTCCACGTCTACACCTTCTTGGGATCGCTGCCGTGGTGCCTCGGTCTCGCGTACGTCGGCGCCAAGCTGGGCGAAAACACCGACGCGCTGCGTCCTTGGTTTCACCGCTTCGATCTCGTGATCGGCCTCGTCATCGTCGCTGCCGGTGTGTACTTCGTCCGCTCGCGCATCATCGCGTTCCGCGCCAGCCACCCGAGGCACGCGCAGATGAAGTAGCCGCCCGCGCGGGCAAAAAGTTGGAGACTCATATTTGCCCACATAGAGTGGGCGCATGGCCCAACCACTACGAAAGCTCGACTTGGTCCCGTCGCGCGACTCTCGAGATGAGTCGCGTCCAGCTCTAGCCGACCCGGCCGCGCTGTGGAAGGCCGCCGATGCCACCGGCAACGTTCGTCACCGCGACGAAGAGTTCCGACTGGTGCTCGGCGACAGTCTGCACATGCTGGCGTCGCTGCCCGATGCCTCGGTCGATCTCATCTTCGCCGATCCGCCGTACTTCCTGTCGAACGGGGGCACCACGTGCTCGTCCGGCAAGCGCGTCGCGGTGCACAAGGGGGGGTGGGACGCGTCGCAAGGGGTGAACCGCGATCACGCGTTCAACATGGCGTGGCTCGGTGCCTGCCAGCGCGTGCTCAAGCCCACGGGCACCATCTGGGTCTCCGGGACGCAGCACGTCATCTTCTCCATCGGCTTCGCGATGCAGTCGCTCGGCTACCACCTGCTCAACACGATCACGTGGTTCAAGCCGAACGCCAGTCCGAACCTCGCCTGCCGGATGTTCACGCACTCCACCGAGCTCTTGCTCTGGGCCGCGCCCCAGCGACAGAAGAAGCTCCTGCACACGTTCCACTATCGCGACATGAAGGCCGACAACGGCGGCAAACAGATGCGCGACTTGTGGGCGATGCCGGAGCCGCGTGGCGAGCAAGTCGTGTGGTCCATTCCTTCGCCGCCGAAGAGCGAGAAGGCCTCGGGCCGGCACCCCACGCAAAAGCCGTTGTCGCTGCTCGAACGCGTGATCCGCGCCGGCTCCAGCCCCGGCCAGGTCGTGCTCGATCCGTTCAACGGCTCGGGCACCACCGGCGTCGCTGCCGTCGCTGGCGGCCGTCGCTATCTCGGCATCGACGTGGACCCTAGCTACCTCGATCTCACCAACCGCCGTCTGCGCAGCAAGTAAACGACCGTGCGATTCGCGGCCGTGGTCCTCGCGTTGTCGTTGCTCGGCGTCGCGCATGCGCACGGTGACGTCCAGCGCTCGGGGCCGGAGGTGTGGCCGGGTAAGCACGAGCTCTCGGCAAATCTCGGCTACCAGATCGGCTTCGGCCAGGCTGTGGGCGACACGAGCGGCATGAAGCTCAGCGGCGAGTACGCCTATCGCTTTCATCCCTTCGTCTGGTTCGACGCCCAGCTCAACCAGACCTTCGGGCTCGGTGCGCGCGACGGACTCTGCGCCAAAGACATCACCAAGATCTGCTACCGCGGCGGTTGGGCCACCCAGTTCGCGGCCGGCGTGAAGCTGAAGTTCGTCACGCGCATCCCCCTCGTCATAGAAGTGCCCATCCTGCTCGGCATCACCGGCCTCTATGCACGCGAGTGCGGCGACGATTCGGTGGCCGTTCCGGTCGCGCGGTTTGGTGGCGGCATCAAGTACTTCCTCAAGCCACGCATCGCCGTCGGAGCGAGCGTCAACTTCGACATGGGCCCTGCATTCCACGATTCCACGTCGTGCAAGGCCGGCGGCCGCTTCACGGACTTCTACGGGAGCTTCGATTTTCAGGTGGGCGCCGAGTTCATCCTCGGCAATTAGTCATGGAGACCAAGATGAAGACGAAGACGAAGACGAAGACGAAGACGAAGACGAAGACGAAGACGAAGACGAAGACGAAGACGAAGACGAAGACGAAGACGAAGACGAAACGAATCGGCCTGGTTCTGACACTGCTGCTCGCGTTCGCAGGCAACGCGCACGCGCAGATTCAAAAAGACGGTCCGCAGGTCTGGCCGGGCAAGATCATGATCGGTGCACGCCCTCTCGGCGCGGCCGTGAACTTCAGCGGCAGCGCCTGGGGCGGGCTCAACGGCAACGCGCTCGCAGTCAGCGATCTCGTCATGTACAAGTTCGGGATCGACGTCGCCGGCATCGTCGGCAACTTCGACAAGGTCACGCTCTGGCTCGGCGGCGAGTTCAACCTCGGGGGTCGCGCCTACATCGCTGCGCTCGAGCCCGGCTTCTTCGTGCAGGTAACGCTCGAGAAGCTGCTCAAGATTCCGCTCGTCCCGATGGTCCGCGCCGGCATCTCCGGACCCATCTACGTACCGTATGGCTTCGGTGGCGCGACGGTCTTCGGCGCGTTCGAGATCAAGGTGGGCGCCGGCGTGTACTACTTCCTCACCAAGAACGTCGGCCTCGGCATGGACACCAACTTCGCCTTCGGCCCCGGCTTCGCGAGCAACGGCTTCGGTGCCACCGCGGTCGGCTTCGCCGGCTACTGGGACTTCATGGCCGGCGGCCGATTCACGTTCTAGGCAGCGCCGCGTCGACGATGAAGAACAACGCGAAGAGCGCATCCTCCGACGAAGCCGATCCGCCCTGCGCGCGATCGGCTGCTTCGCGAAAGCGCATGTAGCGCGCGCCGGGTAAGCCCATCATGAGCGCACGCAGCGCCGGTGCATCGCCGTTGATGGTGGCGCCGCCCACCAGCCCCTCGTCGAAGAGCTTCGCCGCCATCGTGATCGCGCTGGCGTAGTCGCCGCGCTGCATCACGAGCTCCACGGCCATCACCGCGTCGCGCGCCGTGCTCATCGGCAACAGCTCTGCGAAGGATACCGAGCCCGCCGCGCCTGCCGCGCGCCCGCGCGACTCCGGCTCGAGCGGTCGGAGCACCAGCTCCGGTGGTAGCCGTGACACGCCTTGCTCCGCGAGCGCTTGCAAGCTCGCCGCGATCGAATCGGCCACCTCGCCCGTTGGAGTGCGCTGCACACTTTGCGGCGCCTCGAGCTTCTCGTGCGGCACATCGCTGTCGGGGTTCACCACCGGCGGCGCCCGCCAGATGCCCTTGCGTCTTAGATCCGACAGCACCAGCGTCGTGATCGACTTCAGCGCCTCGAACACGCCTTGCCCCGTCGTGGCACACGTCTCGAACGACGGTGCAGCGTGGGGGTTCAGCACTGCGCTCATCTCTTCGACGGGCATCACCTCGGGCGCATCTCGCTTGTTGAGCTGGATGAGGTGCGGCACGTCGGCCAGCGCGAGGCCGGACTCTTTCAGGTTCTCGACGAGATTGTCGAACGACTCCACATTGGCCTGCTCCCGCGCGCGCTGGGAGTCGGCCACGAACACGACGCCATCGGCGTTCGCCAGCACCAGCTTGCGCGTGGAGTTGTAGTGGACCTGCCCCGGCACCGTGTAGAGCTGAACGCGGATGGTGTAGCCACGCAGCTTCGGCAGCTTCACGGGAAGGAAGTCGAAGTACAGCGTACGGTCGGTCCCCGTCGCCAGCGACACCAGCTGGCCGCGCGAATCGGGTTTGATCGCTCGATGGATGCACTGGAGCGAGCTCGTCTTACCGCCCAGTCCCGGACCGTAATAGACGATCTTGATCGAGACTTCCCGTGAGTACAGGTTGACGGAGCTCACGCGTCGTCATCGTAGCATGTGGCGTTATCCCGCCGTGAGCGCTTCTACGTCCGCAACCTCTTTGGGAACCGCAGAGGTCAACACCTTGTTACCGGCAGCCGTGACGAGCACGTCGTCTTCGATGCGAATGCCGATGCCGCGGTACTCGGCAGGCACGTCGTCACATACCAGGGGAATGTAGATGCCCGGCTCCACCGTGAGCAGCATGCCTTCTTGCAACGGACGAGGCTTCCCGTCGACGGTGTACGCGCCCACGTCGTGGACATCCAGACCGAGCCAGTGCGACGTGCGGTGCATGTAGAAGCGCTTGTACGCGCCACTCGCCACGAGCGCTGCGGGATCGCCCGTGAGGAGCCCGAGCCCCACCATCCCTTGCGTGAGCAGGTCCACCGCGAGCGCGTGGATGCCGTCGATTGTGGCGCCCGGCTTCACCGCAGCGATGCAGGCCTTTTCCGTCTGTAGGACCAGCTCGTACAAACGCTTCTGCGGTGCGCTGAAGGGCGCGCGGATCGGAAACGTGCGCGTGACGTCGGCCGTGAAGCCTTCGATCTCGCATCCGGCATCGATCAGCAACAGCTCGCCCTCGCGCAGCGCATCGGTGCAGTCCACGTAGTGCAAGATGGTCGCGTTGTCGCCACCACCGACGATGGTGCCGTACCCGGGGCCGCCACCCCGGCGGCGGAACGTGTAGTCGACGAGCGCCTCGATCTCGTACTCCATCTTGCCTTCGGGGCCGCCGGCCGCGCGCATCGCCGCGATGTGCGCCTCGGCGGTGATTGCAGCCGCGCGCTCGTAGACCGCGAGCGCCGCGCTGTCCTTGATGAGGCGCTGCTCGTGCAGACAGGTGCGCAGGTCGCAGATGGTGTTGGGCGCGCGCATACCGCGACGTTCGCCACTGCGCAACGTAGCCAGCGCCCCGTTCACGATCTCATCGACGCCGCGATCCGCCCCGGGGACGAAATAGATCTGCTCCGCACCATCGAGCAAGCGCGGCAGCTCTTCCTTCAGCTTCTCGATGGCGAAGCTCTGATCTGCGCCGTACTGCGCCTTGGCGCCTTCGAGGCCGGCACGGCGGCCGGTCCACGTCTCGCGCTCGGGATCACGCGGCCGAACGAACATGCTGAACGGCTTGTCCCGCGCAGGCGCGATGACCACCCAGCTCTCGGGCTCGTGGAAGCCCGTGAGGTAGATCAGGTCCGACGGCTGGCGAAAGCGATGCTCCACGTCGGAGTTGCGCTGGCTGGCGGAGCGGCCCGCGATCACCGCCACGCTGCCGAGACCGATGCGTTCCATGAAACGCCTGCGCCGATCGGCGAAGACCTCTTGCGTCGTAGCGCTCGTCATTGCGCACACGATGGCACGACCCCCGACGCACTTTCCAGCCCAGCTTGTGTCGCCTCCCACTCTCTGTGAAGCTCGTGCGCCTTGCCGCCGTTCGTCATCCTGTCCGACAAAGGCGCCGCCCGCGTCCGCGGGGGCCTTCCCTGGATCTATGCGAGCGACGTCAGCCAGGGCTGCGACGAAGCGGCGGAGGTGTGCGAGCTGCGCGACCGCCGTGGCACCTCGCTCGGCACCGCGCTGTGGTCGGCGAAGAGCCCTCTGCCGCTCCGTGTCCTCGGCCGCGGTGCCCTCACCCTCGACCCGGCGCTGCTGTCGCTGCGCCTCGATGCGGCGTTGGCCAGGCGCACCCGTGACGGCTACGACATCGGTGCCAACACCAAGACAGCGGCGCGGCTGGTGCACGCCGAAGCCGATGCGTTGCCGGGCCTGATCGTGGATCGCTACGCCGACGTTCTGGTGATCCAGACCATGTCGCCGGCGTTCGACCGCCGTGAGGCGCTGGTGGCGGAGCTGCTGCGGGAGCGCACCGGCGCCCGGCTGGTCGTCGCGCGCAACGATGGCTCCGCGCGCGAGCTCGAATCGCTGGAGCGACGCAGCGGCATCTTGCTCGGCGAAGGTCCGACCACGGTGCAGTACCTCGACGCCGGCAGCACCGTGGAAGTAGACGTGCTCACCGACGGCAAGACGGGTGGCTATCTCGACCAGATCGAGAACCACGCCGTGGCCCGACGATACGCGCGCGGGGATTGCCTCGATGCGTTCACCTATCACGGTGGCTTCGCGCTCGCGTTGTGCGCAGGCGGGGCGCGCTCGGTGCTGGCGCTCGACGAATCGTCGCAAGCCATCACCCGGGCTCGCGCCAACGCCGAGCGCAATGGCTACCAGCAACTGCACGGCGAGGTGGTGAACGCGTTCGATCGCTTGCGCGCGCTCGAGGGCGGCAGTCGCAAGTTCGACACCATCGTCGTCGATCCGCCCGCGCTCGCGAAGCGTCGCGGCCGCAACATCGACCGCCGCCAAGGCGTGGACACCGCGCTGCGCGCGTACAAAGAGCTCAACCTGCGCGCGTTGCGCATGCTCGCGCCCGAAGGGGTGCTGGTGTCGTGCAGCTGCTCGGGACGGGTCACCATGTCCGACTTCGGCGACATGCTCGAGTCCGCCGCGAGGGATGCGGGGCGAACGGTGCAGGTGCTCGAGCGTCGCGGCGCCGGTCGCGATCACCCGTTGCTGCTGGGCGTACCGGAGACCGAGTACCTGAAGTGTTTCGTGCTGCGAGCCCTGGTGTGAGCCCTGGTGTGAGCGAAACCGCGCTCGCGCGCTTCGTCGCCACGCTCGACCCCGTCGCGATGGCCACATGGTCGCGCCGCTTCCAGAAGCTGGCGCGCAAGGGCGGCGCATACGTGCTCCTGCCCGACGGCCTCGAGCTCGCGATTCCACCCATGCTCACGCCTGTCGTCGTCGAGGAGGCCTATCGCACGGCTTTGCACCGCGACGCGCGCCTTCTCGTCAGCGCGGTGGCACGCATCGCTCGTGCGCTCATCGAAGGCCCGCGCGACGCACGGCGTGCCTTGGTGTTCGCGCCGCTCTCGGACTTCGAGCGCGACACGATGGAGCGCACGTACCAGCACGCCGAGCACCTGGCGACTGCGCGGGTCGATTTCCTCGTCGGTACGGACGGCCAAGCGCGCGCTCTCGAGATCAACGCGACCATTCCAGCGATGCAGGGGTACGCCGATGCCGTGGCCGCCGCGTATCTGCGCGCGCTCGGCGAGGTGCGTCGCGCCACGCCGGAAGCCATTGCGGCGGCCATCGACGCCAACGGACGCAACAGCGACGACCTCTTGCGCTCGCTGCTCGCGAACCACGTGCGAGCAGGCGGCCGCAGCGATGGCCCGCTGCGCGTCGCCATCGTATCGCGGACCGGTGACTCGCAGGGCGGTGAGCTCGACCACTACGTGCGTCGCTGGACCGAGCTCGGCCACCTGCCGATGCGCGTCACGCCGCAGGACATCACGTTGCGAGCAGGTCGCGCGACCGTTGCCGGCGAGACCCCCGACCTTTTCTACCGCCACGTCTTCTTGCGCCGCGTCGATCCCACGAGCGACTTCGCGAAGATGGTGCTCACGTCCCCGACGCACCATCTCTGGAACCCCCCCGCGAGCCAGCTCGAGCTGAAGGGAGTGCTGGCCGTCGCCTCCGATCTGGCGAGCACCAACGACGCGGTGATCACCGAGGAAGAGCGAGCCGCGATCGGCCGTCGCATCCCCTGGACCCGGCTGGTCACCAACGGTACCACCAGTGGCATCGATGGCGCTCGTTTGCCCGACCTCCTCGGGTTCATCCGCGATCACGCCGCGCACCTGGTGCTCAAGCGCAGCTGGGACTATGGCGGCCGCGGGGTCTTCCTCGGCGCCGAGCTACACGAGGAGAGCTCGCAACACCGGCTGCAGGAGCTGCTCGGTCCACGCGATCGTCCGTACGTCTGGGCCGATCTCCTGGCCCACGCCACCCAACCGGCAGAATCGTGGGTAGTGCAGCACCTCGTCGACGTGAAGCCGCGCGCGATGCTGACCATCGAGGACGCCGGCCCACGCGAGAAGCTACTCTACGCGGATCTGTCCGCCTTCGTCAGCCTCGGGAACGACGCCGTCGTGAGCGGCGGCGCCGTGCGCACCTCCGGGGGTCGCATCGTGAACATCCAGGGCGGAGGCGGGCTGGCCCCGCTGCTGCGAGCCGAGGCCTTGCAACTGCTGCTAGACGGCTGAAGTTACCGCGTGTCGCTCATGTCGGCCTCTGCCCACGTTCGTCGGTTCCAGCCCGGTGATGAGGACGCGTTTCGTCGCTTGAACGAAGCGTGGATCACGCGCTTGTTCGAGCTCGAGGACAAAGACCGCGTCACGCTGGGCGATCCGCACCAGTACGTTCTGGCACCGGGAGGCGCCATCTTCATGGCGATCGCCGACGAACATGCCGTGGGCTGTTGCGCCTTGTTGCAGCTCGAAGGCACCACGCTCGAGCTCGGCAAGATGGCGGTGGACCTCGCGTACCAAGGTCGCGGCATCGGCCGCTTGCTCATGGCCGCCGCCGTCGAGGAAGCACGGCGCATGAAGGCCACCAGCATCTACCTCGAGACGAACAGCACTTTGAAGCCGGCCATCGCGCTCTACGAAGCGTTCGGCTTTCGCCACGTCCCGCCGGAGCGAGCCCGCACCACCACGTTTGCGCGCGTCGATGTTCCGATGGAGCTCGCGCTGTAGAGGCGTTCAGGCCTTGCGGCGCGGGCGCGTGGCGAGTCGAGCGAATGCGGCAAGCAACCAGCCGCACACGCCACCGGCGATGAGCGCCAGCACGAGCGCAGAGAGCGCCGAGCGAACCAGTGCGCTCGGCATGGCGTCGTGGGTGAAGCTCACCGCGAAGACGGCGAGCATCCCCATCGCAGGCGTGAGGTAGCTGATCTCGCGCTTGGGTCCGCGGAACTTGCGATCCTCTTCGCGGAGGTCGTTGCCGAGGCGCGAGTCGAGGATCAGCGCGAGCAACAACGAGAGCCCACTCAGCACCCAGAAGATCTCGGGGCGCGGACCGCCGCTGCGCAACGCGACGGTCAGCCCGCCGTCGATCTGATCGTCGATGCCGTCGGTCGCGATGGTGATCTTGGAGCCGAGCACGTCGGGTACGCGGTGTACGTTCTCGGTGTGCTCCAGGGTCGACACGCTGGTGCCTCCGCGGCGTGACGTTCGGTTGCGCACCGTCGAGCGCTTTAGCTCACCGGAGACCTTGGTCGCGCCGCCCTGGCCCTGCACATCGAGCGAATAGCTGGCTTCCACGTCGGAAGCGCCCGCCTGCTTGAAGTGAGCGCTCACCAAGATCTCGTACGGGCCTTCCACCCCGGTCTCGAGCTCGACCTTGGGCGACGCAGCCGTGAGCTCACCGGTCGCCAGCGGGGCTGGGTTCCAGGCGATGCGGATCGTCGGCCACACGGCGCCGCCGAGCGCGAGCACGGCCATCACGAGCAGGCTCGTGCGCTGCGCGCTGGTGCGCGCGAGCTTCCAGCTGGTGGCGAGCCCGAACGCGACGAGGCTGAGCAGTGTGACCAGCACAATGGAGACGCCGGTGACCCGCTCCCCGAGGATGCCGAACTTGTAGCCGGCGTAGCCGAGACCGATCACGCCGATGAGGCCGAGCGGCTGGATCCAGTCGTTCCACGCTTGATCGAACCAGCGCTTGAAAGCGGAGGGGGCGGGGCCGTTGTCCATCGCGGCGCAACCTAGCGCCGCGGCTGGCAAACGAGCAAGGCTGTTGATATGCACAGCGGCACCATCTATCAGTAGACGGCGGTCCGTAGGCGGTCATGGCCGAGCGCAAAGCATTCCTCCTCCGGGTGGATCCCAAGCTGCTCGAGGCTCTCGAGCGCTGGGCCGCGGACGATCTGCGCAGCCTCAACGGCCAGATCGAGTTCTTGCTGCGCAGGGCGCTCGCAGATCAGGGGCGGGCGAAGACGGACGACGGCAAAAAGACCCGGTGAGCTGGAGTCAATCGACCACAGAAGAACGTCGGCAGCCGTCATAAGAGCCCGATCGTAAACGTCCGCGTGATTGGCCCACTTCCGGCAAGCTCCAGCCGCCATGGTCCATAAGCTGAGCGTACTCGCACTCCTCCTTTGCCTGGCGTCGCCCGCCTTCGCGGCCCGCTTCCACAAGCCGGTTGGCAACCCCGCGGATCTGACGGACCTTCCCCGGATACTCAAGTCGCCGCCCTCGTTAATGTGATTGAAATTATTTGATTTTAACTCGCTGCGGTCCGTTTTCGCGCAGACAAC
>JAYUBF010000066.1:0-7846 GCA_043741435.1 Myxococcales bacterium | reverse complement strand
GGGCTGTCCGTAGCAAATGGTCAGCGATTGCGCATCTCGGCTACCCCACCGCCAGCTTGATCTCGCGCCGGTCATCGTCAGAGGCATGCATCGCGCGCAGGTAATCGGCCGTGTCTGACTTGCCGGCGATCGCGTCGCGCGCGAGCGCGGCCACCGTGGCGAACAGCGCGCGCCCTGGGTGAGCCTTGCCGTTCTCCCACTCGGAGACACGCGACCGATCCACGTTCAGGAGCTCGGCGAGCTGTCCGCCGGTGAGCCCCGCGGCGTTGCGGAGCGTACGCAGAGCGTCAGGCCCATCCACGCCATGCTCGAGCAGCCACTGCGCCGCGGCCTGCTCGAAGGCTGTCGCCACGCGCGCGTCGACGCCGAGCTTGCCGGGAAAGCCTTCCAGCTCTACGAGCGGAACATCGGCGGTGAAGGTGAGCGAGCCGACCTTGATGCTTACCGACTTGGTACTCATGGCGTCCTCCGTGGGCACATGCCCGACACGTTGATGCGACCGTCGGCGCGGAAGAAGACCGCGAACTCGACGTCAGCCGAAACGACCGAGAAGTGCGGCCCGATGAAGGCGCATGACATCACGGCATTCATCGCCTCGACGATGATGTCGGCAGGGTAGATGCCGAACACCATCTCGGGGTCGATGATACCAAGGTCGGAGAGGGTTGCCGCGTGCAACTTTTTCAGCGCCTCGATCGTTGTCACAAGAACAGACTGCCATGTATTGCGGAAACCGCAATACACAAATCGAGCATCAGCGAAGCTACCGACAGCCTCCGTGAAGTCCGCCTGCTCCGCCTCAACCGCGAGACCAAAAGCTCACACCGCTGAACGTGCCCGAGCTCCACACCGAACCGTCTCATGGAGCTTGTCCTCGGGATCGCTGTCCTCTCCAGCCACCGCATCCGTGAGCTCTCGGTACCTTAGCCGTCTTGCGGTCGGCACACGGCTTGCGATCCATGGCTTCATGACGCGAAGAAGTCGGTGGACCACGCTCGGGTTGGCGGTCGCGGTATGTCTTCCGGTGTCGGTCCATGCGGCCGCACCCGGTGGGCACACCGTCGAGTCACTTCGGACGACCATGAAGACCCTCGCGACCGGATCGACGGTCGGCGCCATGAAGGCGCACGCCAGAACCGGGGACAAAGGCGTGACCGTCTCGCCTTTCAGCGAGACGCGGCCGACGACGGTGCAGATCGGCGGCGACGCGTTCAAGAACACGCGAACCCTGCTGCACGACGCGCGCACAGCGGAGACCGCGCGCAACGAAGTGCGTCTCGGGTCGAAGACCGTGACGCGTCAGCTCCGTAAGATCATCGAGCGACGCAGCGATGAGGTCATCGTCGACCCGAGTGGCGCCAAGGTCGTGGGGATCGACCACGCGCGCGACACGATGCGCACCGTGCTCCGCAACGGCTCGGCGATCACGCGGCCGATCTACGGCAGCTCCCAAGTCAGGCGACCGGCGCGGACCGAGGGGAGCCTCGGGTCGAAGGTATCGAGTGACTATCGGCTCGGTCGCGGTCTTGGCGCGATGCGCGCCGAGGCCGCCGCAAGAGGTGCCGAGGGCCCCTCACCCCAGCGTGGCGACAAGGTCAGCGTCACGACCTACAACGACGCTCGGACTCTCGTGTGGGGCGACGGACGAGCGGGCGTTTGGAAGTTCTGGCGCTGATAGCTACGCGCCCGCTAGCGCAAATACACCGGCACTTTAATCTCCTGCGTGTCGGCCTTGAAGCGGCCGAATGACGCGCTCTTGATCGCGGCTCGCACGCAGAGGCCGGCCGGGGTCTTGTCGAACGGTGGGTAGATTTGCACTTCCTTCACCTTCCCCGTCGGGCCTTCGACGACGACGCGCAGGCTCACGGTGCCCGTCTCTTCGAACTCGACGTGACAGTCGTGCACGCGCTCTTGCACGTCGCTCATGCCGCGCTCGATCTGATCGCGCGAGAGGTTGCGCGGGAGCTTCGCGAACTCTTCCTTCGCCGCTCTCTCCTCGGGCGTGAGATCTTCACCCGGCGCCGGGCAAGTCAGGTTGTCGCCGGCCTGTAGCGTCACCGGGACCGCCACCTTCGTGGTCACTTTCGTGTTCTGGGCGTCGCCCTCGACAGCGGGAGAGCTGCCGAAGACCTCGCCGGTGCAGGCATCGAACACGCGATAGGCGAGCGGCACGAAGCTCACGCCACTGAACGTGCCCGAGCTCCACACCGGACCGAGCTTGAACACGAACTGCGCGCGCAGCCGTGGTGTTACCCTCTTCTCGAGCTTCTTCCAGCGCGCCTCGCGCTCGGCGTTCATGGGGATCTGCATCGTCGCGATGTCGATACCGACGGCGTGACCAGACTTGATCGCGCGCGGCGCCTTGGTGGTGACGAAGCGCGACACGCTCGCACCCTTCGCGTCTTTTTGCGCGAGCGGGTGCAGACATGCGAGGCAACCCGACACGTCGATGTCGAGCTGCTTCATCGTGGCATCGTACGGATTCACCGAGAGCGCAGCCGGGTCACCGATGGCGACGTAGGTGCGTCCGCGGGTCTCGGCCTCGAGGAACGAGCGCGTGCCCTGGCACTGGCGAAGCTCGAGCGGATCGGACGGATCGCAGCTGTCGAAAAGAGGCTCGATCAAGCGGCCCAGACTTCCGACGGGCTCCGCGTCCTCGAAGATCTGTTCGAAGGATCGCGCCGGCGCCGGCTGTTTCTCGACGGCAGGCTTCGCGGGCACCTTGTTCGGCTTCGCCGCCGCGGCGGCAGAGCTGGTGAAGAAGACCGCGGAGGCCGTCCCCGCGAAGACCGCGGAGGCGGTTCCCGCAAGAAGAAGACTAGCGACTCGGTTCGATCGCACGAAGGCCCAGGCCACGCTCATGGGCGTTGCAATACCACGGAGTCAGCCCGAACCGAAGATCAGGGGCGACGCTTCCCGTCCTTCCACGGCGTCACCAAGATGTCGTCGGCCGTGGGATCGATGGCGGTGAGCTGCGCCTCGCGAGCGCGGGGCGCGGCCGGATCCACCGGCAGCTGCACCGTCCGCGGTGCGACGCCGGCGCTGACGAGGGACGGCGGTTCGAGCGACGGGACCGGCGGTCCAGAGCCGCTGTTGGCGACGAGCGCCGCGACGCCGATGGTGATGGCCGCGAACGCAGAGCCGAACATGCCGAGGCGCAGGTTGCGACGCGTACTGGCGCTCATGGAAGCGATGCGCGGGATGCTGCGCAAGTCGGTCGGGAGGACCGTGGCCTCGCGGCTGCGCGAGCCCTCGACCTCGGCATACGCGAACCCATTCAGCGACTGTGGACGTGTGCGAAAGCGCTGCGATGGCGAGCCTTGCTGCGAGCCGATCGCGCGCACTTCACGGGACGGAATCGCAACCGCAGGAGCCCTCACCGACGGGACCGGAGGCGGACGGCGCGCCGCAATCACGTTCTCGGCCGTGACCGACTGCTGCCAGCGGCCCATCTTGACGCCCACGGGGGTGAACGGTGACGGCCCCACGCGCTCGGTGGAGTCGCCGAACGGCGATGCGCCTGCGGGGTCCGACACGGCTCGCGCTCGCTCGACGCCGAGGTGGACGAGCTCACGAGCCAAGGTGTCGGGCCCGTAGCCGGGAGCGATGCGATGGAGGGCCAGCTCGAGGTCGACGCGCAGCTCGGCGGCGTCGCGGTAGCGATGATCGCGGTTCTCGACGACCAGGCGACGCAAGATGGCTTCGACGTCGGCGGGCAAGCCCTCCGGGAGCGCCTCCGGCCAGGTGAACATGGGCCCGAAGATGGACGGCCGCGACGAGGCGCGGGCAAATTCGCCGAAGATGGCTTCGAACAGCGTGACACCGACGGCATAGAGGTCGGCGCGGTGATCGATCTGCTGGCCGGCCAGCTGCTCCGGCGCCATGTACCGGCTCTTCCCCTTGATGGCGCCGACGCGGGTGCGCGTGATGCGGCCCGACGCATGGGCGATGCCGAAGTCGCCCAGCTTCACGAAGCCGCGGCGATCGACGAGGACGTTCGCGGGCGAGATGTCTCGGTGCACGATGTTGCGACGATTGCCGTTCTCATCGACCGCGGTGTGTACCGCATGAAGGCCGCGCAGCATCTCGGAGATGACGTAGAGGGACATGCCGAGCGGCAAGCGGCCGCCGGGAATCTTGAGGGCGATGCCGCGCAGGTCCTTGCCGTCGATGAACTCCATGACGAGGTAGAAGATCTCGGCTTGGCGACCCACGTCGATGACCTGGAGGACGTTCGGGTGATCGATGCCGCCGGCAATGCGCGCCTCATCGAGCAGCATCTCCACGAACTCCGGCTCGGACGCGAAGTTGGGCAGCAGCACCTTCACCGCGACGTGGCGCTCGAAGCCACCGATGCTCTGCATCTTGGCACGAAAGACCTCGGCCATTCCGCCGCGCCCGATGCGCTCGACCAGTTGATAGCGGTCGATGCGGTCGACGGTTTGACCACTCATGAGGACGGGAGCGGAGGCTCTGCTTGGGATCTTGGCGGCCATCTCTAGGCTTGGAATATTCAACCCCTGTGCCATGCAAGGAGCGTCTTAACTACTGATTATCAATTGGTTGTGGCGCTCTGACTCGGGTCAACTGTCCCAAGGCTACATGTGTGCATAGGTACTAAAGCTCCAGCAAAGCGCGAACATCCAAGTGCTTTCATGGCGATCCGGCAGCCGGACAAAAGACGTCCGATTCGGACACCGCAGACCCAAGCAAGACCCAAGTAGCTACTTGTAGAACGCGACGGCGACGGCGCCGAAGATCATCGCGAACGAGACGAGGTAGCGCAGGCTGATCGTTTCGCCGAGCACGAGCCACGCAAACAGGGCGAAGACGACGAGCGTGATCGCCTCTTGCAGGATCTTCAGCTGGTACGCGTTGAGCGTGACGTAGCCGAAGCGATTGGCCGGCACCTGGAGCGCGTATTCAGGCAGCGCGAGCATCCAGCTCGCGGCGATGGCGAGCCACAGCGGCGCCGACTTGAAGCGCAGGTGGCCATACCACGCCGCCGTCATGAAGCAGTTCGAGGCGACCAGCAGAAGCATGGTGCGCACCAGCGGCCACATCGCGGTTCCAGGCATCGTGTCTTCTCCCTGAGAGGTCAGCCCGCAGGCGCCGTTGCAATTTCGTGACGGCTGGCTAGGATGCCGCCGCGCCCAGCGTAGACGCCAGGCGTTGACGACACACCCGTAAGAAAGGTTTTCCCGCATGGCGCTCATCGAAGTTGCGGCAGACGGCACGGTCAAGACGCCGCACAACCCCACCATTCCGTTCATCGAGGGCGACGGCACCGGCCGCGACATCTGGCGCGCCTCCGTTCGCGTGTTCGACGCCGCCGTCGCCAAGGCCTACAAGAACGACCGCAAGATCGAGTGGCTGGAGGTCCTCGCCGGCGAGAAGGCCTTCAAGCAGACCAACAACTGGCTGCCCGATGAGACGGTCGAGGCGTTCAAGAAGTACCGCGTCGGCATCAAGGGCCCGCTCACCACGCCCGTCGGTGGTGGCATTCGCTCGCTGAACGTCGCGCTCCGCCAGATGCTCGACCTCTACGTCTGCCTGCGCCCGGTGCGCTACTTCGCCGGCGTGCCGTCTCCGGTGAAGACGCCGGAAAAGGTGGACATGGTCATCTTCCGCGAGAACACGGAAGACATCTACGCTGGCATCGAGTGGGCTGCGGGCTCGCCCGAGGTCGCCAAGATCCTCACGTTCCTCAAAACCGAGTTTCCGAAGGAGTACGGCAAGATTCGCTTCCCCGGCTCCGTCGGTATCGGCATCAAGCCGGTCTCGAAGGAAGGCACCGAGCGCCTCATGCGCGCCGCGGTCGACTACGCGATCTCGCACGGGCGGAAGAGCGTCACGATCGTGCACAAGGGCAACATCATGAAGTACACCGAGGGTGGCTTCCGCGACTGGGCGTATCAGGTCGTGAAGAACGAGTACGTCGGTAGGGCCATCGGCTGGGACGACTGCAACGGCAAGCCGCCGGCGGGCCAGATCCTGGTGAAGGACTCCATCGCCGACATCACGCTGCAACAAGTACTCACCCGTCCCGACGAGTTCGACGTCATCGCGACGCTCAACCTCAACGGGGACTACCTGTCCGACGCTCTCGCTGCGCAGGTCGGCGGCATCGGCATCGCGCCAGGCGGCAACATCAACTACCTCAGCGGGCACGCTATCTTCGAAGCGACGCACGGGACCGCGCCGAAGTACGCCGATCAGGACAAGGTCAATCCCGGCTCGGTCATCCTCTCCGGCGTCATGATGCTCGAGCACCTCGGCTGGCAAGAAGCGGCCGACTCCATCATCAAGAGCCTCGACAAGACGATCACGAACAAGACGGTCACCTACGACTTCGCCCGGCTCATGGAAGGTGCGAAGGAAGTGAAGTGCTCGGAGTTCGCCGATCTGTTGATCAAAAATCTGTAACCACGGCGCAGCCCTTCGCGGGCCGATCGAGTGTGTGCGAAACCTCGATGCGAGTGGAGCCTTGGCACAGGAGCCTTGCCCGACGACGACGGGCACCTACGACGCCGATGGGCTCTTCGCGCTCGGTGTCATGGGCGTGATCGGCGAGGAGCGCCTCTTCCTCAAGCCGACCTGGACGATGTCTGGGTTCAAGGACGAGGGGGGACTCGCTGGCGAGTCGGGTCTTGCGCTACGCCCGAGCGGACCCGGCACACATTCCGTGCGCGTCACGTACGGCGCGTTGAGCGCGGAGTACCAAGTGGTGCTGCAGTAGCTCCGTGTCACGCAGTTTCACCCACATGTGGTGCGCTAGCGCCGGGGTGAAGTGACCTGGGGACGGCCCCGGACAGCGCGTCTTGTCCCAAGCGGGTAGTGGTCTAACCCCCCGATGACGTTGAGGTCGATCGCGGCATGGCGGTTGCTCTATCGAGCGCTCGAGGGTGATCTCGATGCGCTACCGGGTCTTCATGATGCTCGTTGCAAATTCCATCGCGGCTCAAGCTGCGCCGGCCTTGGCCAGTCGTTCTGCGTCCATCCCACCGCGCCGTGCGCGGGAGCTGCAAGTTGAGCCGCGTCGCGTCTTCGTGGAGCCCACCCTCCTGCCGTACGTCGCCGACATCTCCGTCATCCGCGCGTCCGTGTTGCCGCCGAGCCCGCGTATTGCCGTGCACATGGCGCTCTATGGTGAACGCGACCCCGGGAATCCGGACGATCAGCTCTTGCACATCCGCGTCGGCACGCTGTGGCCGGTCGCACGCATTCGCACACCCATGGGCACCACGCAGGTGAGCGTCATCGTCGACCGTCGCGCCCGCGTGCGCACCGAGTACCGCACCGAGGCCCACGCGGCCGACCAATTGGTCGCCGGCCAGTACGGCGTGATGCTCGACCGCTCCGTCACCACGCCGCGCGGCGTCGAGATCGTCGGACGCGCATGGCAAGTCAACGGCGCGACGCGCACGTTCACCGCGCTCGTCCCGCGCGAGGACATGATCTACACGTTCGATCTCGGCAGGTTCGGCAAGACGTCGCTGCGGCTGGATGTGCTCGGGGACAAGCTCACCGGTCTCTCGGCCGTCGCCGCGGGCTGATCGGCTCGCGCGCGTCAAGCGGGGTAGCAGGATGGACGGGCCTCCGGCGTGGCCGTCAGCCGAGGGGGCTGGCGATCCCCCGCCTACGCCACATTCGTCAGTTCAGCGGTAGCCGGTTACAAATTGTGCCGAAACGGCACCGGTCGACGCGGGATTGACCATGTTCGTGGATTCCCTCTGAGAAAATCAGATTGCTCAAGAGCTGTCCATAAATGGACAGCTCTTGAATCTATCAGGGGAGGACTTGCCCGTCCTCCCTCGTCGGGCAGAGCCCGACGAGCCTCCCTCCA
>JAYUBF010000065.1:0-52488 GCA_043741435.1 Myxococcales bacterium | reverse complement strand
CCGCCGCTCGCACGAGCTTCCGTCATGACCAAAGCGCAATGTCGCTGCGAGCGGGCCGCCGCCCGCGTAAGCGACGATCGCCGCAAGATTGAACATTGGGTCACGAGCCGGGCACCTCCCGCTAGACCGCCATGCACAAGCTCCTCATTGCGATCGCGCTGGCGTTCCTTGCCCAGACAGCACGCGTCCACGCGGCGCCCACTCTTCCACCGCTTGCGACCGGGATAGACATCGAGCTGCTCGACTGCGACCGTGAGACGTTGCGGCGGGCCCTTGCTCGTGTGTTGGGGCGCGAGCTCACCGGCCCCCCGGCGACTGCGCTCGACGTTGCGCCGCGCTTGATGATTCGGGCTATGACCAAGACTTCGATTGAGCTCGTGTTTTATGACGAAAGTGGCGGTCGGCTCGTTCGCCACCTCGAGCGCGCGCCGGATTGCGACATCACCATCCAGTGGGTTTCACGGCTCGCCGAAAACCTGACGCAAGACCAAGCGGGCGAGCTCTTGGCGCTCTTGTCGCCTGTGAAAACGACAGCGGCAGCATCATCCGAACAGGTGAGCGCGACGCGGAACCTGGTCCCACCGATGGTCAGCACGGATCCCTCGATATCGCCGAGCCCGGCTTCTTCGACGATG
Organism: Myxococcales bacterium; assembly: GCA_043741435.1. Taxonomy (GTDB): domain Bacteria; phylum Myxococcota_A; class Polyangia; order Palsa-1104; family Palsa-1104; genus JBDTCO01. The sequence goes on along the minus strand of JAYUBF010000065.1, from coordinate 51,853 downwards.
ACTTCGTGGAAGAGGCCGACGATCAAGGAGCGCGCCGGAGCCGATCACTGGGGCTTCGCCGCACTCGCAGGCTTGGGACTCGAGGGCAACAAGCTGGCGACCCCGGGCGGACGCGTCGAATTGAGCGCAGTGTACCGAGGTAGGTATTGGTCGATCGGGCCCAAGCTCATGGTCGGAGGGCAATCGGCGAAAATCACGGTCACGACCCTTCCACTCGTCGCGGAGCTGCGCGTGGCGCCGCTGGTTCCGGTGTTGCTAGACCTCGGTGTCGGCCTCGGCTTCGACTACCAAAAGAGTGTTGAGAACGCCGTGATGGGAACCACCTCGAAGGCGACCGATCGGCTCGTCGCCGACGTTCACTTTGTCGGCACCATCGGCTATCCGGTCAGCCGCAGCCTCGACCTCATCGCGCGGATCGACTATGACATCTACCTCCCTCTGCAGGCGGAGCTCGGCACCTTCGGTCTCACGGCCGGGCTGCGAGGCCGACTCCGATGAGCCAAACCACAGCGACGTTTCTCACGAGCACCGTGCCCGTCTCTGACCCCGTGCAGGACCAGCTTCTTGCGGGCCTTCGCGCGCACGAGCCGAGTGCCATCGCGCAGGCCTTCTGTTCGCACCATCGAGCAGTGCGCAGCTTCGCCCGTCGTTTGCTCGGAGATGATGCGGCCGCGGAAGATCTTCTCCAAGAGGTCTTCATCACGCTCCCGCGCGCGTCGGCAAAATTTCGTGGGGACGGGTCGCTGCAGAGCTTCCTCTTTTCGATCGCTGTCAACCACGCGCGACACCATATCCGCGCGGCGATTCGACGGCGTCGCGCGCTGGAGAAGCTGGCCATCGAGCCGCCGGAATCGGCGACAGCGACGGACGAGAGCACCCACCGGCGGCAGCTGGCGGCGCTACTGGTTCGCGCGCTCGATCAGCTACCCCTCGATCAGCGGGTCGCATTCGTCTTCTGCGAGCTCGAAGGCATCACATCCAAGGAGGCCGCCAGCACGCTCGGCGTGCCGGAAGCGACCATTCGCACGCGCTTGTTTCACGGCAAACGCAAGCTGCGCGAGCACCTTGAACGAGAAGGGATAAAATGAGCCACGACGACCTCCTCGATTCGGCGACCGAGGCGCTGCGCCAGGTGACGCGTTCCTCTGGATCGTATCCCGCGGTGAACGACACGCTCGATCACCTGCTTGGCGCGATTGGACGCGAGCGTCGCGCCCGACAGCGGCGTGGGTTCATGGTGCTCGCCCTCTCCTTCGCGCTGCTCGGATCGACGACCTGGGCGGCGACGACTGGGCGCTTCCCCATGCCGTGGCATGCGGCCGAAGGCTTGTTGGGGAGCGCAACCACGCGGCATGCGGCCAGCCTTTCCGACGACGCCGAGGAACGATCGGAGCACGCCGCCCTCGCTACCTCCTCCGTGCTGGTGATCCCACCGGCGCCGATCGAGTCGCTCCCGACGACACGGGGCCGCCAACCTCGGCGTCTCGAAGACACTTCGACGAATATCGAAGCACTCTACGAGGTCGCGCATCACGCCCACTTCGTCGCTCACGATCCCGCGGTCGCGCTGGCGGCGTGGGATCGATATCTACTGGCGATGCCCGAGGGTCAGTTCGTGCTCGAAGCTCAGTACAACCGGGCGCTATGCCTGATCAGGCTCGGGCGGATCGAAGAGGCAATCGTCGCGCTCGACGAGTTCACCGTCGGCGCTCACGAAGGCTATCGACAGAAAGACGCGCAAGCCCTTGTCGCGGCGCTGCGTGAACGCATGCTCATTCGTCCCTAATATTGGCGAAGAACAAATCCTCCCGTCCTGGGCACTGGGTAGGCGAGCACGTCGCACCCAACCCGCAACGAGGAGTGATACATGACACCCGCTTTACGCGCCCGACTCTCCGCATTCGCAACTGTTCTCCTGGTGGGCTGCAGCTCATCCGTTGGCGAGCAACACGCCGCGCTCGATGTGAATGGAGATGGCCTCTGTGACTACCCACGGACCGAAGCTCCGCCGACGTTAGCCGACCTCCCGGCTCCGCTGACGGTAGCGGCGCCTTACAACTTGGCGCTCAAGGTCGCGATGGCGGACGGCTATACCGCGCCGCGGTTGGGCCGGGTCGCATTGGTGGCCTTCGTGCCCTCTGCCGGATCTCTCGATCAGAGCCTCCAGGAGCTATTCACCACGGCCCTCCCCAGTGCGCTACCTGCCCAGGTGACGCTCCGGCTCGCTGTGCCGCCGGCCGACGTACGTGAACGCGTGCGCGCATTCGCAGCCAATCCGGGTGCCAACGGACCGAGCGGGCTGCCGGCGAGAATGTCCGCCTACGTTGTTATCTACGACGACGCCAACGCCAACGGTCACCTCGACCTCGGAAAAATCTACGGGCCGAAGCTAGCGGATACCGTCGGTGGTGGCAGCTCACTCGGGAGCGGCGCTGATGCGTGGCAGAGCTACACGACCTCCAAGGACCGCTGGATGCAGCGATACGGCGGAGTCGATTTCCTAGGGTTCTCCAGCCCCAGCGATCAGGAGAACGAAGTCTTGTCGGCGACCAGCGTGACCATCGTGTGGAACGACTCGAACGCGCGCTACGAAATCGAGGATCATCACACCGATTGCGCGGAGCAGGACCGCGACGGGGAGAGCTGCAAGGAATGCATCAGCCGGCCCGTCGCGCTCAATCCCGAAGGAGCCTCGACCGTGATCGCCTGGTCGCTCGCCAGGGCTCAGCCCTGACCCGCGCCGTGAGCTCATGGACTGCCGCGAGCCGCTCTCGGTCGTGTCCACAGGGTCACATCGTCAAGCGCGAGCGGTGAACAGGTCGGTTGACCCGGGAACCGGACCTCGAGCTCGAAGCGGCCCGACTTCACGGACTTGTCGGAGACGGAAGAATCGATGATGCCCAGCGGACGTCCAGATTGCTCCCAATGCGGGTCGCCCTATCCCGATCACGCTGGACACTCACTCACGCTCGCTCGTTTGCGGTGATGCACGGCACGCCCTACAACTACATTATGCGCGCCTCGCCGGCGCCAGCAGCCACGACCCGAGCAGGCCCAGCGCGATGGCGAGCAGCGCGCCGATCACGAGGCCTGCTTGCTCGCCTTCGAGCGTGCCCACCAGCAACGCAGGGACCGCCACCACCGACAGAATCGCGACGACGATCTCGAGACGATCACCACCGCGCCTGCGCGTGACGGCGCCCGCGACGAAGCTGCCGACCGCGGCAAGACCCATCAGCAACACGCCGGTCGTGAACGCCAGCGCTTCGCCGGTGCCCGACTGCAGATGTGCGAGCAGGCGTAGGCCCACTTGCAAACGCTCGCCGCCACCCGTCGTGAGTAGACCCACGAGCAACACGCTCAAGAGCGCGAGCGCTCCGAGTGCAGCGGGCACGGGCCGGAGGGTGTTGCCATTGCGGCTGCGGGCGCGGAGGCCGAGCACGATGATGACTGCCAGGCATGCGCCACCGAACCACTCGCCGAGGCTGGAGTAGAGCGTCGCGACCTGCAGGATCGCGACGTCCTCGAGCAAGGTCATGGGTGCTGGTTGCGTCTTGTGCTCGGAAGGATCCACCGGCTTCGTCTTCGCGTACACCCGCCCCGCGGCATCGATGAACGCGGAGACTCCGGTGTTCACAGCGCGCACCAGATCGAGCCGCAGCTCGACGGCGCGATAGACCGACAGGGCCATGTGCTCCCAAGGCTCCGACGTGTTGCCGAACCACGCGTCGTTGGTGATGTTCACCAGCACGTTCGGGCCCAGCTTCGCGACGCGGCGGCCGAAGCTGGGGAAGATATCCTCGTAGCAGATCATCGGAGCGAGCTTCGCGTCGTGCGGCTGACCATCGCGCGTCCAGTGGATCGGGAACGTGGTGACGTCGACGCCGCGACCGAAGTTGGAGCACTCGGGACAGGCCTTCTTGATCCACGGCATCTGCTCGTAGAACGGGATGTACTCGCCGAAGACCATGAGGATGGTCTTGTCGAAACGCCCTGTGATCCGGCCGTCAGCATCGAGCAGGAGTGCCGAGTTGAACGGGTAGCGGGTGGCGCCACCCATCGTGACGGCGCCGAAGAGCAACGGCGTGTCGAAGCCGCGTCGTGCCTTTCGCGCGTCCGGCCAGTCCGTCGCTTGATCGCGCGCGAACGCGAACGGATACGACGACTCGGGCCACACCACGAGCTCGGCACCGCGTCGCTGGAGCTCGATCGAGGCGTTCTGATGCACCGCGAGCTGCTCGCGGACGAGGGCGGGGTTCCACTTTTCGTGGATCCCGATGTTCGCCTGCACCACGCCGATCTTCAGCTTGGGGGCGGCCTTCCGCATGGCATCCACCTGGTGGATGCGAACCATGCCGAACACCAAAGCAGCAACGATGACCGACGCCGCGGTCACCGCTCGCCGAAGCGGCAGCGTACGATTCTGCATGCGCGCCGCCACGAGCTCGTAGAGTGCACCGTTGCTCAACACCAGGAGGAACGACACGCCGAGGGGTCCGGTGAGCTCCGCTATCTGCACCACCGGCGGCACCCATGCCTGCGTGATCGCGAGGTACCACGGGAACACGTAGGGCACGCAGAGCTCCATCGCCACCCAAGCGATCGGCGCGATGAGCGTGACCGGCAGCGCCGCACCGTCGGTGATCCGCCGCGTGATCTGCGCGAACAACGCGAACGTGATGCCTTGGTACGTGACCATGAGGAGAAAGATCGGTACCGACGCGAGGATCGGCAGATGACCGAAGCGGCCCATGAACAACACGAGCCAGTAGAAGCCACCGCCGTTGGCGACGATGCCGGTGACGAGGCCCCAGACCCATGGTCGCTTCGTCTCCGGGTGCTGCGACACCCAGAGCAAGGGAACGCCGGCGAACCAGCACAGGGGCCAGATGTCGAAGTCGGCGCACGACAGGAAGAACAGCGCGCCGGAGAGCACGCACAGCAACAGACGAAGCAGCGTGGTCGGTTTGGCCGCAGGCGTCATGTGGGCAGCTCGGGCGCGCGTAGCGAGATTGCGCCGGGCAGGACCTCGAAGCGCGCTGGCAAGCGACCGGGCTGCTCGCCGTCGACGTCGAGCAGCACCTCGCGTCCGTCGGCGGACTCGGCTTCCACCGCGTTCACGCGTGAGGCCGACACCTCGGAGAGATCGAGGTGCTTGCCGGAGTAGAGGTCCATGCCGTGGCGCAGGAGGTCACTGAGGCCCATGTCACCGAAGCGCACCAGGTCGAGCTTGCCGTCGTCGAGGAGTGCGTGCGGCGCCACCTTCATGCCGCCGCCGAAGAAGCGACCGTTTGCGAGGGACACGTTGTAGATGGGGCCGGTGAGCCAGTCGCCACCGTCGATGCGCACCCGCACGGGCGAGTTGGAGTACGCCACCCCTGCGCGCAACGTGGCGAGCGCGAAGCCGAACGTGCCCGGTAACGACTTGCGCGATTGGTTCACGTACTTGTCGACGAGACCCGCGATGCCGAACGACGCCACGTTCACGAAGTAGCGTGTGCTGGTAGCGCCGTCGTGCGCGGTGTAGCGCACGCGGCCCAGGTCGATGGTGTGGGGCGTGGCCGTAGCCAGCGCGTGGGCCGCGGCGACCGGATCACGTGGCACGCCGATGGAGCGGATGAAGTCGCCCCCGGTGCCGAGCGGGATGACGCCGAGCGACGAGTCGGCACGGATCGGCCGCGGCGCTTCGGTCGCGTCCTCGCCGGGGATCTCGAAGAAGCCGTTCACCACGTCGCTAATGGAGCCGTCGCCCCCAACCGCGATCACCGTGCTCGCGCCTTCGCGCAGCGCCTGACGCGTGAGCCGGGTGCCGTCGCCGGGCGCCTCCGTGTAGCAATCCTCGAACGCGCCGTAGTGCTCACGCAGGATGGCAGCGAGCTTTTGCCAGCTCTTGCCGGTGCGACCGCCGGCCGAGCTAGGGTTGACGACGACGACCGTGTGACCGCTTGGAAGTGCCATGCGTCGGCAGCATACAGCTTGTTAGAACGCGGCGGTCGCTGCTTGGAAGGCGATGCCGAGCGAGAGCGAGTCCTTCACGGTCTTGGCCGGGTTCGGCTTGAAGACGCCGCCTTGGAACAGTTGCACGTCGGGCGAGAGTAGTCCCGCGATGAGGCTGTTCGACTGCAGTTCGGCCGCAGTGACGGTGCCGTTCTTATCCGTGTCGAAGGTCTTCAGCGTTGGAGAAGAGCCTGGCTGCTGCAGCGTCGCCGTGATCAGCTGCGCCATTGCGGGCAGCAGGATCGAGTCGACGTCCGTCTTCTTGACGCCACCGTGAATCGTGCCGGTGAGGTGACCGTTCGTGATGTCGAAGCTCAGCTGGCCGGCAGTGACCGGTAGCTGCAATGGCGGCTGGTTCGCGACCAACGGCAAGCTTAGGGTGAACCGCACCGGCGTCGTCATCGCCGGTGGGCTCGTCGAATCGAAGGTCCCATCCGTAAGTGCGCCGGAGAAGCTCGCGGTGGAGGTCGCCGAATCGATCTGGAATACGTCCGTGCCGTCGTACTTCGGCGCGCTGCTGGGCAGCTTGCCACGCGAAAGATCGACCGTCGCGCCCGCTGCGTTTTTCTGCAGCGGATCGCTCGACGAGAGCTTCATCAGCATGAGCAGCGAGCCACTTTCCACCGACGCGGTCGCAGATGCTTGGGTGTCGATCTCGATCGCTTTGAAGGCCTGCAAGATGCCGCCGAAACGATTGTCCGCGGTGCCATCGCCATCGAGGTCGTATGCGTACGCCGACACGTTCGCCGGCATCGTCACGTCCGACGACCCAAACAATGCCTGGTTGTCGCCGCCCGTCGCGCGCATGTCGGTCATCATCGTTGTGGCCGACATGCAGGTGCCGCCGAGCGCTTGCTGCACGCCCACGTAGCCGCTCTTGCACGCTTCGTCACACGTCTTGCGCGCGCTGTCCGATGAGTCGCAGGAGCCACCGGCGCCGTACGCGACGATCGCTTGGTTGAGGACCGACTGGTACTGCACCGCGCCCGCGCTGGGGCCGCTCGCAGCCGTTTGTAGGCAGCTGATGTACGTCATGCACGAGCCATCGCTCACGACGGAGCCTCCACAGCCGGAGATTGCGAATCCAGCGATTGAGACGAGGAGCGAGATCGGTGCGCGCATGAAGGGCTCCTGAACGATCGAAGCGCTCTTCGTTCACGAGCGCGGGCCGGTCTCTACATTACTCGGGAAGCGGTTGCAATCGACCCACCGTCGGAACCAGGGCGAGCGGCGGCGCCTCAGGTACTCGGGGTGCGGAAGCGACGCGTGCTCGCGACCACCTTGCGATACGCGTCGAGCTCGCGCGCCAGGTCGGCCTCCGACCACGCGAGCCATTGCGCCATGCGAGGCGCAGCCGAGGTGGCCGCGTGCAGACCCTGATCCCGGCTGTGCAGCAGGAGCGGCACGCGCCGCTCGAAGACGTCGGCCAAAGTCATCGCGTGCTCGCGCTCCACGGCCTCGTCGACCTCGGCCATCACGAACGGCAACTCCGGATCGAGCCGATCGCCGAGTGACCGCTCGTTCGCGATGCGCGCGGCCACCGCGAGAGCACGCGCGCCGTAGGTCCGTGCCAGGTGAATCGCGACCACAGCGTCGAGGTCCTTCGCGGCCAACGTTTGCGCGATTGCATCGATGCCGCGCGCGCCGTCCACGCCTTCGCCACCCGGCAGCGGCCGATCCTGCGTGGTGCTCGCGCGCGTGGATGAAAGCTGCGTTGCCGCGTGATCCACCACCTCGGCCGCCATGATGCGATACGTGGTGAGCTTGCCACCAGCGACGGTGACGAGGCCCGGCACGGACTCGATGTGGTGCTCACGCGACACCGCGGATTCGCCCCTCGCCGACGGTGGGCGTAGCAGCGGTCGCAAGCCGGCCCAGGTCGCCAGCACGTCGGACATCGTGAGCTTCGCAGCGGGAAAATAGTGGTTGCCGATCTCGAGCAGGTAGCTCACGTCGGCATGGTCGGCGTGCACGTCGTCGGGCGATTGATCGTAGAAAGTATCGGTGGTGCCGATGACCGAGCGCGCTCCCCACGGCAGGCAGAACACCGCGCGCTTCTTCTCCTTCACCAGCAGCGCGCGCTGCAGCGGGAGGCGCTTGGCATCGACCACGATGTGCACGCCCTTCGTGGGCCCGAGGATGGGCGGGGCGCCGTACAGCGCTCGCACCTCGTCGCACCACGGGCCCGTCGCGTTGATCACCACCTTCGCCCGCACCATCGCGGTGATGCCGGTGAGCTCGTCGATCACTACGGCGCCCGTGAAACGCTCGCCTTCTTTGACCAGCTTCACCGCGCGCACGTAGTTGACCAGCGTGGCGCCGAGAGCGTTCGCATCGATCACGTTCTCGATGGTGAGCCGCGCGTCGTCGGTGGCGCAATCGTAGTAGATGATGCCGCCGCGGAGATCCTCGCGGCGCAGGCCCGGCTCCAGCGCTTCCACGCGACGCTTGCGATACGTCTTGTGCATTTTCGGCGACGAGAATTTCGACATCGCGTCGTAGAGCCACAGACCGCAGTCCATGATGAACAGGCCCGGCTTGTCCGTCCGGTACGACGGCACGAGGAACTCGATGGGTCGCACGAGGTGCGGCGCGAGGCGCGTCAGCCGGGCGCGTTCGCTCACGCTCTCGAAGACCAGCTTCACTTCGCCCTGCTCGAGGTAGCGCAAGCCGCCGTGCACGAGCTTGGTCGACTTCGAGGACGTCCCCGAGGCGAAGTCGCCCTTGTCGATGAGCGCGACCGAAAGCCCACGCAACGCGGCATCACGCGCGATGCCGGCGCCGGTGATGCCGCCACCGATCACCATCACGTCGAAGATCCCGGTGGCCAGCGCGCGGACACCAGCCGCGCGCGCAGCGACCACAGGCGGAGAGCTGTCCATCTTCGTCTTTAGACCGACTCCATGTTGAGTTGATCCGCTCTCGGCCAGGGCAAGCCTGGCCTTCGCTCACATCGCTTCGCTCTACAGGATCGAGTCAACATGGATCGGGTCTAGTCTAGCTGGCGGTTCCTGAACCGACCGTCGCAACGGGCGTGGCCGTCGTCGCGACGAACAGCTCCTCGAGCTGCGAGTTGCCGACGATCGTCGGCGCATCCGTCATGAGGTCCGTGCCTTTTTGCGTCTTCGGGAACGCGATCACGTCGCGCAGAGACTCGGCGCCGGTGAGCAACATCGACAAGCGATCGACCCCGAACGCGATGCCACCGTGCGGCGGCGGCCCGTACTTGAACGCGTCGAGCAAGAAGCCGAACTTGGCCTTGAAGTCGTCGACGGAGAGGCCGAGCGCCGCGAACACCGCGGCCTGCACCTCGCGCTGATAGATCCGGAGGGAGCCGCCGGCGATCTCGTTGCCGTTGAGCACGAGGTCGTACGCGCACGCCTTCACCGTCCGCAGCTGCTCCGGATCTCCACTTTGCAGCGCGGCGACGTCCTCGGGGCGGGGAGAGGTGAACGGGTGGTGCGCAGCGACGAACTTCTTCGACTCCTCGTCGTAGTCGAACAACGGAAAGTCGGTGACCCACGAGAAGCGCCACGTCTTCGCGCCGCCTTGATCGATCAAGTTGAGCTTGTGACCGAGGTGAAGGCGCAGGCCACCGAGCACCGCATTGACCAGCTTCGCGCGACCGAACTGGAAGAAGAGGTAGTCGCCGGTCTGGGCGCCGATCGCTTGGTTGAGCGCAGCGCGGGCCTCCGGCGTCACGTTCTTGGCCAGCGGGCTTTGCACCCACTCTCCGTTGTCGCCCACCTTCGCGCGGGCGAGGCCGCGAGCACCGAAGCCCTTCACGAACTCCTCCAGCTTGTCGGCCTCGGTGCGGCTGAGCGAAGCGGCTTCCTTCGCCGGCACGCGCAAGGCCTTCACGATCCCGTTCGCATCGAGGGCGCCCTTGAACAGCGGTACCCCGCCGCCGTCGTGCTCCTTGAGGACCGCCGTCACGTCGGTGAGCTGCAGATCGAAGCGCAGATCCGGCTTGTCGACGCCGTACTTGCCCATCGCCTCGTCGTACGGGATGCGGTGGAACGGACGGGGCAGGTCGACGCCGAGGAGCTCTTTCCAGATTCGGCAGATGAGGCCCTCCATCGTGACGAAGATCTGTTCTTCGTTCACGAAGGACATCTCGACGTCGATCTGGGTGAACTCCGGCTGCCGATCGAGGCGAAGATCCTCGTCGCGAAAGCAGCGCACGATCTGGAAGTAGCGGTCCATGCCCGCGACCATGAAGAGCTGCTTGAAGATCTGCGGCGACTCCGCGAGCGCGTAGAAGTGACCCGGGTTGAGGCGGGACGGCACCAGGAAGTTTCGCGCACCGCCCGGCGTGTACTTCACCATGAACGGCGTCTCGATCTCGAGGAAGCCCTCGCCATGGAAGTGCTCCCGCGTCGCGCGATACAGGTTGCTGCGCAGGATGAAATTCTTCTGCAGAGCAGGGCGCCGCAGATCGAGGTAGCGGTACTTGAGGCGCACTTGCTCGCCCGCGTCGCAGTCGTCGGTGATCTCGAACGGCGGCGTCTCGGAGCGCGAGAAGATGTGCAGCTGGAGCGCCTCGACCTCGAGCTCGCCGGTCGGGAGCTTGTTGTTCGCGTTCTCGCCGCGCGAGATCACGCGACCGCGTACCGCGACGCAGAACTCGCCACGGAGCTCGCCGGCCAGCTGGTGCGCCGCAGCATCGACGTCGGGCCCGAACACCACCTGACTGATGCCGCTGCGATCGCGAAGGTCGATGAACACGCGGCCGCCGTGATCGCGACGGGTGGCGACCCAACCCATGAGCACGACGTTGGAACCGATGTGGGCGGCGCGAAGCTCGCCCGCGCGATGCGTGCGCGGAACGGCGGCCAGGTTGACGGAGGCGGACTCTGAAGACATGGCTCGGATAGTAATGGAAAAGACGACGAAACGAGAATCTGTAGGTCCATGGCGTACGCGTTGCACAAAGCTCCCACCTGCAGAGGGATGCGCGTGGCCCTTTCCGGTTGACGAGGTGCAAAATGCCCCGCTACGTTGGCCCTCGAGCTTCTCTGGCTATGCATGTCGAGCCGAGTATTTGCCCCATCTGCAAGACGGGCTTCGACCCGTTGCGCACCCGTGCGCTCATCGTCAGCGCAGGCCGGGTCCGCGCGTTCTGCTCCGAGAAATGCCGCGTCGCGGCAGAGAGCGGCGCCGACGCGAACGCCGTGCTGGAGTCGGCGTTCAAGAATTCACCGATAAGACCCGCGCGCTGGGGCTACGCGCTGGTGCTGAGCGCCGTCTGCGCGGTGCTCGCATTGGTGTTCCGGATGGAGCATGGACATGTGGCACCCGGATCGAAGAGAGAAGAAGCCTCGATGGTGCCTGTCTTTACCGTCGCTGACGCGCTCAAGATCCTCGAAGCCAGCGCGGAAGTCCCGGATGGTGGGACCGCGCCTTCGCTCCCGGAGCGCGATCTATGGATGCACCCACTGGCGGGGCCTGTGCGTCGCTTGCCCATTCGCAACACGCGTCGCTTCGGTGCACCGCGAGATGGCCTCCGGCCCGACGCCTGCCGTTCCGGTCATTGCGGCGTCGACATCGGTGAGGTGAAGGGCGAGATGGTCTTCGCCGCGCACGACGGTGTGGTCGAGCGAGTCGTCGACGACGACTCCGGGAACGAAGGTCGATATGTGCGCATCAACCATCGTGGCGGTACGCTCACCACTTCTTACATGCACCTCGACTCTGTGCGGCCCGGGGTGCACGCCGGCGTGCCGGTAAAGGCCGGCGATCCGCTCGGCACGATGGGCGACACCGGCACGTTTCATTCCGGACCGCACCTCCACTTCGCAATCGGGGTGCGTGCCCATCCCGGCGACGTGGAGCTTTTCATCGATCCGGAGCCTCTGCTCCACACGTGGGTCCTGCGTCCGCCGCTCGACGAGAAACCTGCCCGCCGCTTGGCGCGCTCGCCGCGGAGCGGTCCTCAGGGGATGTAACGTTTGCGCCTCGCGCACATCTCCGATTTGCACGCGTTCTCGCTCGCGGATACCGGTGGCCTTCCGTTCCTGACCAAGCGGGCAGCGGGCCTGGTAAACCTGCATCTGCACCGTCGGCAGAAGCATCCGCAGCGCATCATCGACGCCCTGATCGAAGACCTGAACGAGCAACAGCTCGACGAGATCGTCATCAGCGGTGACCTCACCAACCTCGCGCTGGAGAGCGAGTTCCGCCTGGCGCGATCGCTGCTCGATCGAATCCGCCTCGGCGCGCGGCACGTCACGGCTGTGCCCGGCAACCACGATGTCTACACGCTCGATGCATTGCTGCGGCGGCCGTTCCATTCGCACCTCGCGCCGTACGCCGCGTCGGATTCGGGCGACGAGACCTTTCCGTTCGTGCGGGTGCGCGAGCCGGTCGCGATCGTGGGCCTCTCGACGGCCCAGCCGTCACCCGTGCCATTCGCGACGGGCGCATTGGGACGCACGCAACGCCGGCGCCTCGAGGAGCGACTCTACGAGCTCGGGCGTCGTGGCTTGTTCCGAGTGGTGCTGATGCATCACCCGCCGGTGGAAAATCGAGCGGCCTTTTTTCGCGGGCTGCGTGATCGCGACGCGCTGGCCGAGATCCTCGGGCGCGTGGGCTGCGAGCTCGTGCTGCACGGTCACGAGCACCGAGACATCGACGCGCACATGCGGGGACCGAGAGGCCCCATCCCCGTGAGTGGCGTGGGCTCGGCGAGCTACGACGATCCGCGCGTCGACCGTCGAGCGCGCTACCACGTGTACGAGATCGGACAGTCGGTGCACAACGCGGCGCATGGCCCGGCGCGCGTGATTTCACGCACGGTGCGCATTCATGACCCGAGCACGGGGCGCTTCGCTCCCATGGGACACGATGAAAGATGAGCGTAGTGGACCGGGAGGGAATCGCCAGGACGCCAGGTCGCCACGCAACCAAGGTCGGCCCACGCAATTCTGATCCAATCCCCTCTGGCGTCCTGGCGTTCTGGCGATTAACCGAACTGCATCGTCCCTAGCTCACCCCTAGCTCGGCTCTTTGCTCTGCACGTGCACCGCGAGCCGCTGCAACGGCTCCTCGAGCTCGGCCGACAACTGCACGGGCACGAGGCCTTCGTCACGCGCGTAGGCGAGGAGCTCGATGATCTTCGCGGTGGCGTTGCGCAGGTCGGAGCGACGCTTCTCGCTTCGCGTGGCGTCGTCGAGTGGGAACACGACCTCGCGGAACTGCCTTTGCAGCCTCGGCAGGGAAGCGCCCTCCTCGAGGACCTGGCGGCGGATCTCTTCCACGGTATCCCGCGGGGTCTCCGTCTCTTCCGCGCGGCGCCAAAAGTCCACGGCCTGATAGGTCGGAAGCGGCTCTTCGGACGTATCTGCATCATGGGAGAAGGCACGGTCGACCACCTGAGGCGCCTTCGAACGCAGAAAGCTGAAGGAGCCGGTCAGCTTGTCCGCCGTCTCGGCGCGGATGTGGAGCTCCTTGCGACAATAGTCTTCGAAGGTCGAATAGCCCCAACCCTTGTACCGTTCTTCACGTCGCACCCTCGACAGGGCCTCGCCGAGCTCGAACCAGCTGGCCTTGAAGCGACGTGCGGCAGCGACGACACCGGCGCGCTCCGGGTTTCCGGCGAGGCTCGACTCCTTTTCGGCCAGCGCCCGATCGACACCGGTGACCGGATGTTTCTGACCCGGGTTTCGAGTTGCAGGCGAGACGTTCATGAGGTGGCACACGCTACCACCGGTCCGTCATGAATTTACAAGGCGGATGTCGTGAGTGATAATGGGAGAGCTGTGGAGGCCGCTGCTGCGCTGCACAAAGTTTGCCCCGCATGCAACGCGCGGTACGGCAGCGACGTGGGTTTTTGCTCCCGTGATGGCACGCCGCTCGTGGTCGATCCCACCGCGGGCAAGCAGGACCTCGTCGGCAAGGTCCTCGCCGATCGGTACCGCATCGTCCGCCTACTCGGTGAAGGCGGCATGGGCCAGGTCTACGAGGCGCAGCACGTCAACATCAACAAGCGCTTCGCCGTAAAGCTGCTGCGTCCGGAGATCGTCTCCAACCCCGAGGCCGTCGCGCGCTTCCGCCAAGAGGCGTGGAGCGCGTCGTCCATCGGTCACGAGAACATCGTCGAGATCGACGATTTCTCCACGCTGCCCGACGGCTCCGTCTACCTCACGATGGAGTACCTGAAGGGCGTGGCGCTGTCGGAGCGCATGCGCACGCCGCCGCGGCTCGGGCTCGACGAGGCGCTCTCGATCCTGCTCCAGGTGTGCCGTGGCCTCGAGGCCGCGCACGAGAAGGGCATCGTTCACCGGGACATGAAACCCGAGAACGTGTTCCTCGCCGAGAAGCACGGCCGCGTGGTGGTGAAGATCCTCGACTTCGGTATCGCCAAGGTGTCCGGCGCCGAAGGCTCGGCACAGAGCCTCACGCGTACCGGCACGATCTTCGGAACGCCACACTACATGTCGCCCGAGCAAGCGTTGGGTCGCGCGCTCGACCATCGGTCGGACGTGTATTCGGTCGGTGTCATCATGTACGAGGCCTTCACGGGCAAGGTGCCGTTCGAAGCCGAGAGCTTCATGGGCATCCTCACGAAGCACATCACGGCGACGCCGGAGGCACCGCGTCACATCGCGCCCGACCGCGGGATCCCCGAGGAGGTCGAAGCGGTCATTCTGAAGGCGATGGCCAAGGAACTGCCGGAGCGCTACGCCAGCATGACGGAGCTCGTGGATGCGCTCGTGATGTTGGCCGAGCAATTCGCGCCGCAGGTGCTGGTGCCGCACTCAGGCACCGTCTCGACGCCGCGCATGTCGGTCGCCTCCACGTCGGGGCCGCTGAAGCCGTCGACGCCGTCGACGCCGCTGTCGGTGCTCGGCGAGTCCGCGAGTCGCCCTGTCACTCGGCCGAGTGGCTCCACCGCACCCGTCTCCGGCACGGTCGCCACCACGGGCGAGCTCGGGGAGGAAGAGCTCGCCGCCGTGCGACCCGGCCGCGCCGGGCTCTACCTCGGCCTCGGATTCGCGTTGCTCGGCATCGGTGGAGCAGCGGTGTTCGTGCTGTCGCGACCGAAGACGGTGACGCCGGTGGTCGCGACGCCCACGCCGAAGCCGCCGGTCCCGCTCGATCCGCCGCCGGTCGTGGCGGCCAAGACCATCGAAGTCCTCGTCGACAGCGATCCGATCGGCGCGAAGGTCATGCGTGGCGCCGAGAGCCTCGGCGATGCGCCACTCAACGTGAACCTCACGAATGGCAGGAGCGACACGCTGGTGCTGTCGAAGCCAGGCTTCGTCGACAAGCCCATCACGCTCGACAGCGCGAGCGGCAGGCGCGTCATCGTGCATCTCGAGAAGATGCCTTCCACGAAGCCGCCGGCTCCACCGCACGGGCCCAAGGTCGTGGATCGCACGCCGCCGAACAAGGTGCCGACCGCGGTGGTGAAGACGCTCGCGCCTACGCCTACGCCTACGCCTACGCCTACGCCTACGCCTACGCCTACGCCTACGCCTACGCCTACGGCGAAGGTGTCAACCACGCGTCCCCCGCTGGTGGGCCCACCGCCCAGCAATCCGACGACGACGACACCACGCCCGATCAATCAGCGTCGCAACAAAGATCCGTATGAGCGCGTCGACCAGCCGAAGAAGGGCTCGGACGTGATCATCGATCCATATTCACGATAGTGCTCGACTAGGGGGATGTGATGCGTACTCGCTTACCGATCGCTGCCGTGCTCACCATCGTTGCCTTCGCGTCCACACTGTTGCGGCCTGATCTGGTCCACGCCGCACCAGCGACGGCGGCGCCGGCCACCACAGCGCCACCCGACGCGGATCTCGCGTCGGCCAAGCAGCACTTCGAGGCGGGCCGGAGCGCGTTCAACAGCGCCGACTATCCGAAGGCCATCCGCGAGTTCAAGGCGGCTGAGACGCTGCGCCCCTCGCCGGTCCTGTCGTACAACATCGGCCTCGCGAACGAGAAGCTCGGCCGCAAGCGCGTCGCGGTGCGCTACTTCAAGCGGTACCTGGAAGGCGCGCCGGCCGCAGCAAACCGGGCCGAAGTGGAAGGCCGGATCTCGGCGCTCGAGCAGGAGATCGCGGCCCAGCCCCAGAACCAGCAGCCCGAGCAACCGCAGGATCTCCCGCCCGTCGCCACACAGACCGATCCCAACTCGCCTCCGCCCGTCGTGCAGCAACAGGACCCGTATGCGGGCCAGGCGCCGATGACCACCGCGCCGACCGTCAAGCGCCGCAATCTGTGGTGGGTGTGGATGCTCGTGGGCATCGGTGGCGCGGTCGTGATCACGGCCATCGTGCTCGGTGCCTACTATGGCACCCGGAGTGACCCCTACTACTACTACTCGGCGCAGGTACCCTCTATCAACGCACCGGCCAATGCACCGGCGCGTGGCAACGATCTGCGCAGTGTTCTGGCCGACGTTACCGTCGCTGCTTCGGCCCGCGGCGCCGAGGTCGCGCCGCTGCTGAACGTCCGCTTCTAGCGGAGCCGTCGCGAGCGCCGTCCTCGTCCCTTGCACTGGCCTCTCAGCCAGAGTAAGACCCCGCGGTCACCCGATCGCGGAGAAAACCCTATGCCCTCGTTCCTCGATTCGTCTCGCTTCGCTCCATCAGTGCGCCGTAGCTTGGCAATGCGCCGCAGCTTGGTTGCTGGTCTTGCGCTCGGTCTGTTGTCGCTGCAACCCTCGTGCGTCGAGCAAAACAGCGAGATGCCGAGCGAGGAAGAGATCAAGGCGGCGCACGAGCACATCCTCACCACCGCGCCGACGCCGAAGTACCCCGTCAACGCCACACTCGAGGACAAGCTCGAGTACCTCGGCATGGACGTCGACGTGGACGAGGTCACGCCTGGCAAAGCGTTCACGCTCACGCACTACTGGAAGGTGCTCAACCCAGTCGGTGACGACTGGAAGCTCTTCATCCACCTCGAAGGCCCGGATGGCCAAGCAAAGAAGGCGAACCACCTCAACGCCGATCACGTGCCGATCGCCGGAAAGTATCCGCTGCAGCTGTGGAAGAAGGGCGAGATCATCCGCGACATCCACCGCGTGTCCGTGCCGGCGAGCTGGCCGGCCGACAGCATCGACTTCCTCGTCGGTGTGTGGAAGGGACCGCAGCGCCTCAAGGTAACGAACGGTCCCAAAGATGGCGAGAACCGCATCAAGGTGGTGACGCTCAAGGTCTCCGGCACGGCGAAGGAGGCTGCGAAGAAGACCGTCCTCGCCAAGAAGGTGAAGGCGGGCGTCATCAAGGTCGACGGCAAGCTCGACGAGGCGGCGTGGAAGAATGCGCCGTCGACCGGTGAGTTCGTTCGCACGCAGGACGGCGGCAAGGCCGATCAGAAGGCGACTGCGAAGCTGCTCTGGGACGACAAGTTTCTCTATGTCGCGTTCGAGATGGAAGACAAGGACGTGTGGTCCACTCTCGACAAGCGCGACGACAAGCTGTGGACCCAAGAAGCGGTCGAGATGTTCATCGACGCCGACGGCGACGGCAAGACCTACGTAGAGCTGCAAGCGAACCCGCTCGGCACGGTCTTCGATTCGTACCTCCCCGCCTACCGCAAGAACGAGAACGACTGGGACGCAGGCATGAAGGTCGGCGTGAGCATCGACGGCACCGTCGCGAATCGAACCGACACCGACAAGGGGTGGATCGTGGAGATGGCGATCCCGCTCGAGGCGGCGCGCGGCAAAGAGAAGACGATGAAGAACGTACCGCCGGTCGTGGGCACCGAGTGGCGCGTGAACTTCTTCCGCATGGACCTCCCGGCGAATCGCTCGGCGCTGGGCTCGGCGTGGGCGCCGCCGATGGTCGGTGACTTCCACGCCCTGGCCCGCTTCGGCACGCTGCAGTTCGGCGACGAGAAGGGCCAATCGCCGGCCGGTGCTGCGAAGCCCGAATCAAAAAATGAAGAAAAGGTCGAGGTCGCGCCGAAGAGCGAAGACAAGGCCGCCGAAGGCGACGACAAGGGCGAGGTCCCCGAGGAGCAAAAGCGCAAGAACCGCGCGAAGGCCGCCGCGACATATCGTCCCCAGTAACACGAGCAGCGCACGACGAGCTGGCACCGTGCTGCCAGCTCGTCGCCGCGGTGGGGTGAGTGAGCGGTTGCGAGGACTACAAGTCGTCGCAGGGCGTGCCGAGGCGCTCACCCTGATACACACCGAGATCGGTGTAGATCATCACGTGGTTGTCTTCGATGGGCACCGACACCAGCTTCACGCGTGCCTTGCCCTGAAGCCAGACGGCGCTCTTGTCGTCACCGGACACGAAGCGCATCTCGCCGCGCTTGGTGGCGAAGATGTCGCCCTTGCTGTCGGAGACGACGTTGGTCATCGGCTGCAGCTTGAGGTTGCCCTTCGGCCCGACGTACAGGTGGAAGTCGTGGTTGCCCTCGGGCTCACGCGCGCGGTCGACGTAGTAGTACCGACCCTTCTCGTCGCGCGCGAGGAGGTAGCTCTGTCGCTTCCACAGCGACTGCTGAAACTTCGCCGCGGCGATCATCGCGGTGCCCTCGGCGGCTGGCACGGGCTGGAACGACGTCTCGCGGGTGCTGCAGTACATCGTGTATTTCTTGTCCGAGAACTGGAACATCGATTCGCCGCCGTTCTTGGCACGCGGATCCCAGAACGAGCGGTTGAACTGCGTGTCGCCGTTGCGACCCCCGCCGAACACACGCTGGACGTGGAACGTTTTGCCGTTGCCGTAGAAGAACGTGTTGTTCGACAAGTCGAACGGCACGATGGCCACGTAGTGGTTCTTGCCGTCGGTGAAGATCTTGAGCTTGTCCTTGATGGCCGAGATGTCCATCGCGGTGTCGGCGGCCGGCGCGGCATGCGCGGCGCCGGCGCCTGCGAGCAGCAGACCGCCAACCAGGCACGCAGAAGTAGCAATATTAGATCGAAGGGAAGGGATGTCCGTTTTCATGAGCGCCAGTATAATACGGCGGCTCATGTCTACAGCGTCCTTCAACGAGATCGCGATCGGCGTCGTGCTCGGCGAGACCTACGAGGTCAGTCGACTCCTCGGCGAAGGTGGCATGGGTGCGGTCTGGGAAGCCCGGCACCTTCGGCTTCCCGGCAAGCGCTTCGCCATCAAGGTGCTCCACACCAGCGCCAGCTCCGATCGCGAGGCGTATGCTCGCTTCCGCCGTGAGGCCGAGATCGCGTCGCGCATCGGCCACCCGAACATCATCGAGGTGCTCGACTGGAACACGCTGCCGAGCGGGACGCCGTACCTCGTGCTCGAGTTTCTCGACGGTGAAGATCTCGCGCAGCGCCTCGCCGCTGGTGCGCTGCCCATCGAGCAGGCGCTCTCCATCACGCGACAGATCGGCGCCGCGCTCAAGGCCGCTCATGCTGCCGAGGTGGTGCACCGCGACATGAAGCCGGGCAACGTGTTCCTCGTGCCGCGTGAATCAGGCGGGGAGATCCTCGATCACGTGAAGGTGCTCGACTTCGGCATCTCCAAGATCCGCAACTCGCAGACGGTGCAGACGCAAGACGCAGTGCTGCTGGGCACGCCGCAATACATGGCGCCCGAGCAAGCGCTCGGCAAGAACAACGAGATCGACTGCCGCACCGACGTGTTCGCGCTCGGTGCCATCGTTTACGAAATGCTCGCGGGTCGGGCCGCGTTCCAAGGCGCCACGCTCGCCGAGGTCGTCTTCAAGGTCGTCTACGAGCCGACGCCGCCACTCATCACCGTCGTGCCTTCGGTCACGCCCGAGGTCTCGGCCGCCGTCGAGCGCGCGATGGCGAAGGCGCCGGACGAGCGCTTCGCCGACGTGGGTGCCTTCATCACGGCGCTGACCGGTCGCTCGCTCGCTACCACCGATCGTCGTGCAGTGCGCGGAAGCAACGTGGTCGACGCCGTCGCGTCCACGGCAGATCGCACTGCAGTCGATCCCGCAGCGTCGCACCTCCGCGGAGAGGTCCAGGCGCCCGCGCAGAGTGGAAGCATGAAGTGGCTGCCAGCGCTGATCATCGCGATCGTCGTTGGCGCGGGTGGCACCTATGGCGTCGTGCAGTTCCTCGGGAAGAGCCCGGGCGGCACGGTGCCCGGAGTCAAGGCCGTCGAGCCCGCGACGACCACGAGCGCGGCCAGGACCACAGCACCGACGACGAACCCCATGGCGGTCGCAAAGAAAGATCCGCCGACCGTGAATCCGACCGACAATCCGACGGGTACGAAGGTCACGTCGCAGGGCCCGAAGCCCGACAAGCCCGAGAAGTCGGGCGGGGACAAGCCGGAGAAGCCGGCGAGCGAGCCGCCAGAGGTGAAGGCGAAGCTCGACGAGGCGGAGGGCTTGCTGCGTTCGCACGACTACGCCAGCGCGCGCCTCACGGCCGAGCGCACGATGATGATCCAGAAGACCTCGCGCGCGTACTCCATCATGACGCGTGCCTTCTGCCTCACCAATGATGTCGGCAACGCGCGCGCGTACCTGCAACACGTGAAGGGGTCGGATCGCGCGAAGGTGTTCAAGGCCTGTCGCACAGGCTCCACGCCGCTCGATTAGCCCGTGCCCTCGTCGTCGTCGCGCAGGTGGGTTGTCGTCACGGTTTGCTGCGCCGTCGTGGCACCGGTGGCTGCGGCGGACGCACCCGCGCGATACAACGAGCAAGTCGCACCGCCTGCGCGCAGCGAGCTCGAGCGCAAGGTCGAGGCGCTCGCTGGCCAGGTCGCGGTCACCGAACGACGCACGCCGCCTCGTGCCGAACCGCACCTGCAGCGTGCTGCCGCCAGCTTGGCGGACTCGCTCGGCGACGGGACACCACCCAGCAATGATCTCGTCGATGCGGCGCTGCGCCTGAATGGGATCGTCGAGCCCCCGCCGCACCTCATCATGGTGTCTGCCGGCGCCGATGGTGACCGGGCGGTGCTCGAGGAGCTCGCCATGCAGCTCCCCCGCGCGCTCGCGTCGGGCCGCTACTCGCGGGTCGCGGCGTCGGCGATCACGCGCGGCGATCATCTCCACGTGCTGGTGATGTTGCAGGAGTCGTTCATCGAGCTCGATCCCGTGCCGCGCGCGCTGCTCTCGGGGGGACCCACGGCACTCAAGGGACGCTTGCTCGGCACGTTCGAGCATCCCTCCGCGTTCGTGACCAGCCCCGACGGCAAAGCCGAGCAGATGCAGCTCGGTGGTGACGCGAAGAAGTTCACCGGGACGTTCCGCTGCGGCGTCACGCGTGGACGGTATCAAGTGGAGCTCACCGGCGAAGATCGGTTCGGAACCACGGTGCTCGCCAACTTCCCGGTGTATTGCGGACAGCCGGCGCCGTCGGTGCTGGTGGTGCCCAAGCTGCCGACGGAGGCGCCGGTCGCCGACGCCGCTGGTGCCGAGCGTGCGCTGCTGGCGCTGGTGAACGCCGATCGCGTGCGTGCTGGCCTGCGTGCGCTGCAGGTCGATCCCCGCTTGTCCGAGGTGGCGCGCGCGCATTGCCGCGACATGCAGTCGCACGGCTTCGTGGGCCACGTCTCACCGACCACAGGGAGTCCCGCCGACCGCGTGGGTCGCGCCAAGATCCCAGCTGCATTGGTGCTCGAGAACGTGGCGCGCGCTACGACACCCGGCGAAGTGGAGCGAGGCCTCATGGACAGTCCGGGGCATCGACGAAACATCCTCAGCAAAGAGGTCGAGCGCATCGGCATCGGTGCGATGTTGTCGGAGTCCGTCGGCGAGTCACGCGAGCTGCTGGTCACGCAGCTGTTCATCGCGAACGAAGTACCGTTTCGCGCGAGCAACGCGGCCGACCTGGCCGTACGCATCACGCAGCTCCGCCGAAGCCGAGGTCTCGGCGAATACACGCCCGACGCCGAGCTCGATCACATCGCCGACGGCGTCGCGCGTGATCTCGCGAGCGGTCGCGCCACCCCCCAGACGTCGAGCGGCCCACTCGATCGCGCGATCGGGCACCTCGGCGGGCGGTATCGTTCGGTGCGCAGCTTGTTTGCCGTCGCGACGCAGATCGACCAGGTGCTCGAGGCGCTGAAGGAGCCGCTCGGCGCAAAGAGCCCGATCGCGATCGGTGTCGCCGTGCAAGCAGGCGTTACCGCTCGCGTGGATGGACGGCCCGACGAAGGCCACATGGCGCACCACGCCGTGGTGCTGGTCGCTCTTCCACGCTGAAGCGCCCAGGTTTACCGACGGTGTCACACCTTCGCCTACCGGATTGACGGGCTCTTGTCGGGCTTCTACGGTGACATGAGCACGTGGGTAGCGCACGCGCGCGGAGGTCTTCGTATGGCGGGACAATTCATCGTGACCCGAGGTGGGCGAGAGAGCTTCCACACCGAGGACGAGCTCATCGGTCTCGCCGGCCGCGGGCAACTCTCCGCTGGCGACTTGGTGTACCACCCGATCTTGGGTCGATGGTTGTACGCACGCGAGGTCGAAGAAGTTCGCGACTCGATGGATCAAGCGCTCACGCTCGGACGGCCGGTACCGACCAGCTTGGCAGCGCCGCCGAATCCGGAAGCCGTCGCTGGATTCATCCTCGGCGTGCTCGGTCACCTGCCGCTCATCGGTCTGCCCAGCTGCTTGCTCGGCATTTACTTTGCGGGCCGTGGGCTCCGGCGCTCGGTGGCGAGTGAGAACAGCGGTCACGGCCTCGCGGTCGCCGGGATGGTGTTGTCGCTGGTGTTCCTGGTACCGGCCACGGCGTGCGCCGCGATCGTCGTGGCCGGCGTTCTCGGCTAGGCGTCTCCGCGCTTCGGTGAGCCGTTGGTGCTGCGCGGCGCCTGCTCCGTCGGTGCGGTGAGTAGCATCGCCGCGTCCACGGCACGGAGCTCGCCGTCGCCGAATCCGCGGAACGCCACCGTCCGATGCGGCCGGATGTGCGAGAGCTCGTAGAGCTCCGTGTAGGCCTGCAGTAGCACGGGCTTGCTGTTCAAGCGGCCGAGCGCAGCGCCGATCGCCAGCGGATACTGTCCCTTGGCCTCGCCCACGAGGCTCGCGATCTGCACGCTGGTCTCCGCCGTCAGCTGAGCGACATCGATGCGGCCTTGTTCCTCGATGGCGGCGCGGGCGCGCTCGAGCCGCGCTGCCACCGACTCGAAGATCTGCTGCGACACGTCGGGAAGGAGGCTCAGCTTGCTGATGAGCGCGAGCTCGATGCGAATGCCCCACCGGTTGGTCTCCACGTCGAGCTCTTGCTGGAGCAGCTCGCCGAGCTCCTTGCGCTCGTGGAGGATCTCTTTGAACTCGCGATTGCTGAGGATGGCCGTCGCCGCGTGGATCACCAGGTTTTGTAGCGAGCGATCCCACTCGGCGACTTGAAACAGCGCCTTCTCGGCGTCGACGATTCGGAACTCGAGCCACAGGTCGATCATGATGGTGGTGCCGCGCGCGTCGTTCACGTGCACGTCGTTGAAGTGACGGAAGTCGCGCTTCAGCGACACGGCGAACGTGCTCACCCAGGGCAACATGCGAGACGGCAACAGGTGGAGCCCAGGTCGCTTGAGGCGCTCGACCAATCGGCCGAAGCGCGTGACCAGCACGACCGATTCATCGTCGACCTCCACCCAGGCAGCACGCGCGAGCCGCACCAACAGCGGGATCGTGGAGAGGCCCACGACCAGGCCGACGGTGAGCGCGAAGTACGGATTCGACGGCATCAGGCTTGCTCCTTCAGGTAGAGGGTCTTCGCCTCGGACAGGACCTCGGAGCGACGGCGCTCCACGTAGCGACCGAGCGTGCCGGCCCGCTCGAGCTCGGCCAGGTGAAGCCCGAGTTGATCGATCTCCGTTGCTGCCGCGGCCGCTCGGGCCTTCGCGATCTCGACGCCCCGTTCGGCCGACAGCACGCGTTGCTGACAATCGGCCTGAGCGCGAAAGAAGTGCGTCTCGGCATCGGTCTGCGCGTTGATGACGGTGTTGAGCGCGTCGGCGAGCTCGTCGGGGGGCAACACGTCGACGAGGTCGACCGCGTTGAACTGCACGCCGTAGCGCATGCCGATCTGCAGAGCAGCCTCACGCTCGAGCACCTCGTTGAGCCGCGTTCGCTCGCGCCGGATGAGCGCGTAGGAACCGCCTTGCTGCGAGAGCGTGAGCGCCGCCGCTGCACCGTCCCCCTCGCGTCGTTGCGGCTTGAAGTTGGCGATCTCGTTGCGCAGGAGACACGTGAACAACCACGTGATGTGCTCGAGTGGCTTCTTCATGCCGAACAGGAACGTGTACAGCTCACGCTCGAGTGGCACGTAGCGCAGGATCGAGTCGAAGCGGAGCACCGTGCCATCGTCGGCCATGGCCGAGCGGCCGCCGTCCTTGCCGGACAGGTCGAGGTTTTGCTCCATGACCGCGACGACCGTCGACCGTTGCCACGGCCAGCGCCAATGGAGGCCGGGGCCGAAGGTGCGCAGCCGATCGCGGTCCTTGATCGCGGCGCCGAACGAGCTGAGGACTGCGACGTGCCCTTCGTCGACGCGGAAGGTGCAGCGCTTGGCGATCCAGGCGAGGTAGAGGATGACGCCGGTCGTGAGACCGAGGATGAGTCCGGTTTGTGGGGTGAGGGCCTGCATGGGTTCTCCTAGAATCGATTTTTGGTGGCGACGCGAGCCCAGTCTTCGTTCCAGGACGCGGGCGCGGGTTCCTCGTGCATGGCGGACGCGAGCTGCGGGACCTCGGCCGGGCCATCGAGCGCGTGATACGCAGCGGCGAGGCCGCGGTTCACGTCCACGACGTCTTCGTTGAACTCCATCTGCGCGTGGCTCACGGGCCCCAGTCGATCCACCGCGTCCGCCGAGTCGATGATCGCGCCGTGGGGCACGAAGCGCCCGTCGGGGATCTCCACGCCGACAACCACGGCGCCGATGCCGATGAAGCAGCGGGCACCCACGATGGAGTCGTGCACCACGGCCTTGAAGCCGACGAACGTATCGTCACCGATGTAGCAGGGGCCGTGTACCAGCGCGTCGTGGGCAATCGAGACGTTCTTCCCCACGTACACGGCCCAGTCCTCGCCAGCGACCTGCACCTTCCGGTGCTTCAGCGCGTGGATGACCACGCCATCTTGCACGTTGCTGTTCGGGCCGATGAAGAACGGGGTGCCCTCATCGGCGCGCACCGACGCCGTCGCAGCGATGTGCACGTGATCGCCGAGGACCACGCGGCCGATCACCGACGACTTCGGGTGCACGTAGGCGCTATGGCGTGCGTGGGTGTTCTGCCGAAGATTCGGGAGCCACGCATGTGCGGAGGCCGCCGTCTCCTCGATGTGCGGCCGCCGTGCGAGCGCTTGTTCCTTGCCGATGATCGCGCGGATGCCACGACCGCGAGCGCGTTCGGTCTCTGCGCGCACCGCGTTCGACTTGCGATGGAAGAAGTGGTTGATGGCGTGGATCACGAGGCCAGCGACGAGGCCCATCATGAGATGGCCGCTGACCGTGCCCGCCGCCGTGACGGCGAAGGCAGCGGCTTCGATCTTTTCCTTTCTCGCGAGGTGAATGAATGTGGTGACCTCGATGAGGCGCATCCCGATGACCAGCAAGAGCCCGGCCAGCGCAGGCTCCGGCACTCGGCCGATCACCGGCCCGAGGAACAGGACGGCGACGAGCAGCATCGCGGAGTGGATGATCGCCGACAGGTGCGTCTTGCCGCCCGACTGCGCGTTCACGCTGGACCGCACGATGACCCCGCTCACTGGCATGCCGCCGACGGTGCCGGTCACGAGGTTCGCCATGCCTTGGCCGAAGAGCTCGAGGTCCGGGTTGTAGGGCTTCTTCGCGTTGGTCATGCGATCGATCGCGCTGGCGGAGAGCAGCGACTCGACCGACGCGAGGAGCGCGAGTGGAACCGCGGCGAGGATGAGGTCGAGCCACTGCTCGTCGGGTACGAACGGCAGCGACGGGTGGGGGATGGTGGAGGGCAGCGCGCCGATGCGTTGTACGTCCCACGAGAGGTAGGACGAGACGAACGTCATCACCGCGATGCCCACGATGGCGGCCGGGAAGCGCTTGTACTGCTTCGTCGTGGTGACGAGGAAGGCGACGAAGAGCCCGCAGATCACGGATTCCCACGAGACGTGATGCAGCCACGCCGGGGCGTGCATCATGCGAGCGAGGTCGATGAACTTGTAGTCCTTGCCGAGGAGCTCGAAGCCGAGGATCTCCGGGATCTGCTGGTCGAGAATCTTGAGACCGACGCCGGTCGTGAAGCCCGTGAGCACCGACTCCGGGATCAGCTTGCCGACGCGACCGGCGAGCGTGAGGAACAGCACCAGCTGCACCAGGCCGATGATGAGCGTAGCCGCGGCTACCCCCGACGCGCCGAACTTTTGCGCGATGGCCAGCACCATCATGGACAGCGCGGCCGCGGGCCCGGTGACTTGCAGTGACGAGCCTCCGAGCAGAGCAGCGATGCCACCACCGATCGCACCAGCGATGAGACCAGCGCCAGCGGGCATCCCGCTCGCGACCGCGAGGGCGACGTTGAGCGGCAAAGCGACGGCGGCGACCGTGAGGCCGGCGACGAGGTCGGGCACGATGGTGCCGGGACGACCGACGCCGCGCCAGCGATCTACGAAGTCGGTGCCGGCGCGTCGCCAGCCAGCAATGAGAGGACGGACCCAGCTTCCGTCTTCGTTCTCGGAGTCGGGCATCGCGAGCTCGCGCGCTGCGATACTCCGATCGGTATCGGTATCGGACATGATCGTTTCCACCTGTCGGAGTGTTCCGGCAACTTGACCCGTCGCGACTCCCGATGGGGGGCGACGAAAGACGTCAGTGCGGAACGCTCAGAGCTGCAGGCGAACGAACGATTCGAGCGGAGGTGCTGTACTCGGCGCAGCGGAGGGAGACCTTGGACGTGTTACCGGGGCACCCATGATCGCGATCAGCTGGCCTCGTGGTGGCAACGTTCGCCCCCCGCGCCGGGCAACCGTGTCGACCTTGAAGAGCTCCGGTGAAACGTCGGCGTCGTCCGAGCCTTGTTCATCGCGGGCGTCGTCGTCGTCGCGCGCCTCGCGCTCATCGGCGGACGCGACGATCTGCAGAGCGCGAACGGCCTGTGCCACCGTGGCGAACACCACGAGCAGCGCGAGAGCCGCAGCTCCGACAGCCACTCCGATGGAGCACACGCAACTGAGCAGACGCGAACGACGCACGAAACTATATGACTAGCATCGAGCTCCCGCGTGGCGCAAGTCACCCCTTGAAGTCGGGTGTGATCGGAAGTAGTCGGAGGCGGATTGCAGGAATTCGAGATCGGAAAGTGGCAGCGCCCCTCGCGAACAAACAAAACAAGCGGCGCTTCGCAGGCGCCCGGGGGACGCTACCGTGCGAGAGCGTTACGCAAGAGTGATCGAGGAAGCCAGCAATGTGCTGAGCGAAGCGGTTCTGGCGGTGGCGGAGGATTGTCGCGATGTAGACGTGTTGGAGACGGCGTTGCAGCCGCTGATTCGGGAGGTCGCCCGTCGAGCGGAGCAAGCAGTGCTGGAGAAGCGTGCCGAGCAGGTCATCGCCGAGCGCTCGCGCAGGACGCCAGCTTGCGGCCGACTCTTCTTCGCGCAGCGCCGCGAGCGCCACCTTGGCCTTGAACTGCGGGTCGTGCTTCGTCCTCTTGGTCCTCATCGGCTGGCTCCTCCTCGCGGGGGAGCAGGGCCATTTTGAACCTTAGCCGGTGGTCCAAAAAACGGGGTCTGCTTCACCGAGCGTCGAAGGCGTCAGCGATCCAATCGCGGAGGTGGAGATCGTTTCGCGGCTTCCACCCGAACGTCGGGAGAGCCCGAAAATGCAGCTGCTCTCTCCTACAAGCGCTCATCGGGCCGTCCACTTAGAACGCGCCATCAGCGAGCGGTGCATGCGCGGATTCATCACCGCCTCCGTACTCGCGTGTCCCATGAGCCAGCGATACTCGAGGCTGCTGATCTTACGCTCCTGTAGTGCTGTTTCGAGTTGATCGAGAAAGGTGATCACGAGGGCATTCCGAGCCACGGCCGTCATCGGTTTCGTAGACTGCCGACCATTGCTCGGCGTTGCGAACGCGACAGACAGCCATTCGTACAGCTTCCTGGCGTTGTCGGTGATGGTGTTCTCCGCGGGCCGACGATTCGAAGATGGCAGCTTGAGCAGGAGCAAGGCGAGCGTGGCGGGTACGCCACGCTCGACCTCACGCTGAACGAGCGGGACCAGTGCGAGGTCCTCTGCGATTTGTTGGGCCTTTGCGAGCTTCGCGACTGCCAGCAGCTCCCGCCGCTGCTTCTGCGCCAGGCGTCGAACGCCGGCGAGCCGCTCCGCTTCGGCCGCCTCTTCGGGGCCGAGGCGCGTCATGCGCTCCGCCGAAGTTTCTGCTCTATTGGGGACGCCGAGCTTCGTGACCAGAAAATTGTGAAATCGCTGGTCGCGCTTCATGCGCTCCGCGACCGCACTCTTGTACTGAACGTACTCTTTACGCTGCACGAGGTCTCTGAGTGAATCGGAGCCGAGCACGTGGCGCGGAAACTCGGAGACCACTCCTTCGAACGGTGGGGAAAGGTAATTGGCAACATCTGGAAACGGCGTCGTCAGGATCGGAACGACGCCCGGCACTACGGTGCCTTCCTGCGCCGAGAACGTCACCTTGATCATCTTCGCAGGCGAGCCAAGCTTATCGAAGTACGCCTGAAAGTGTGGCGCCAGCGAGTTCGGGGTCTTCCCCGTGTTCGACTGGTCGAGCAGGACGAGCGTGCGGCGACCGCTCAGAATCTCCCTGCGCTGCTCATCGTCGGGGATGAGTCGTACAAAATACTTCGCTATCAACTCGGGAGTGATGCCGGCGCCTCCGACAAAGTTCGACGCGGGGAAGTTCATCGCGAGCGCTCGCCCTCCCAATATCTCGAGTGCAGCGACGAGCGGCGCGGGGTCTCTTCCGGTGCCAATGAAGTAGTGGTCTTTGGGCGGATACTGCGTCAAGAGCGCCACGATCGCGTTCCTCAGATCCGTGTACTCGGTCTCGGAGACGTGCGAGCGGGAAGCAATCTTGACGAGGGACGTGCTCGGCAGTGGGGCCAGCTTCGCGCGCGAAAACGGGCTCCGCAGCGTCACAGCAGGCCGGGCAACGTCGGTGCTGTTCGAGTGGATGGTTGCGTGTGCCGCGCCCGCTTGGGTCGCCATCAGGATGCACGCCAACAGCAGGGCGGCTTCGGAGTGACGCGGGCCGTTCTTCATGGTCTTCATGGTCAACCTTCTACCGGTGCCGGTGACTGGACGGCAGCTGGCGAAACACCTAGCCCACAATGGGTCGGGCTGTGGCAGGTGCTCGCAAGCACCGTCGCGAAGGATGCAGTTGCCGGCACCAGTGGCGACAACGCGAGCGCAAGGACAATTCCGCGGCGAGCGATTTTGTTCATGGCAGAAGCTTTTGCAAGGACGAGGCCACCGGACTTCTTCGTGTTCGCCCCCGAGGAGGCGGTCAAATCCGCTCCGTCACGCAGCGGAGATCATATTTAGTTTCGATTGCTTGTCGGTGACAACGCCGGGGCGACTGGCGACAGCGTGTCGCGGCGGGGGTGACTGCCTGTCCGGGCGCACGTAGTCGTTCACCGGGGGGTCAACCGACCCTGCAGACAGGGTCAGTTGACCCCGAGCAGTGAACGGGTGCGGAGGGCAAAAGCGACGGTGCGTGGGAGCCCAGGGTTCTGGTCTCGAGGGCCGCGATGAGGAAGTCGAGGACGTTGCTGTTGAACGAAGCCGCCTGCGGCGGCAGCTTTCAGATCTCGGTGTCCCAGCTCGCGTGAGGACGTAGAGACGCTGGCATCAGCGACGACGACGATCTGTCTCGAGCGTCGGTGCACAAACGGCGGGAGCCTCCTGGCAGACGCGTAGACGCGCGTTCACCTGCCAAGGAGGCTCCCATGGGAATGATGCACGATCGCATGAAGACCGACCTCACGCTCAAGAATTACCGCGAGGGGACCATCACGCAGTACCTGGCTTGCGCCGGTTCACGGAGAAGATGGGCTCGCCGGTCAAGCTGAGCGCGGAGGCCATCCGCAAGTACATGGTCGAGTTTGGCGAGGGACGATCGCCAGCGACGGTAAAGATGCAGGTTGCGGCCATCCGCTTCCTGTACGAAGTGACGCTGCGGTCACCTGAGCGGGTCGCTCGTCTGTACTTCCCCAAGGTGCCGCGTCGACTGCCGGACATCCTGACCCTCGATGAGGTGCTCCGGCTCCTCGACGCGGTCGTCTCGCTGAAGCACCGCCTGGTGCTGATGAGCGCTTACGGCGCGGGCATGCGCATCAGCGAAGCCTGTTCGCTGCTCACCACCGACATCGACATCGACAGCGCCCGCGGCGTCATTCACCTCCGCCACTGCAAGCGCGGCCGCGAGCGCTATACGGTGCTGAGTCAGAATCTACTGGTGGCCCTGCGCGGCTACTGGAAGCTGTGCCGTCCCGTCGCCCCGCCCCCATCATGTTCCCAGGCAAGCAGCCGGGAAGCTGCGTCAGCGATGCCGCCGTGCGTGCCGATCTCCCCGAAGCACTGGTCACCGCTAGCATCACCCAGCGCGTGACGCCGCATACGCTGCGGCACTGCTTCGCCACCCACCTGCTCGAGGACGGCACAGACATCAGGACCATCCAGGCTCTCTTGGGCCACGGCTCGATCCGCTCGACGACGATCTACACCCACGTGAGCTCCGCGCACATCGCCAAGGTCAAGAGCCCGCTCGATCAGGTCGCCCCGGAGGAGATGCCGACGCCGTAGCGACGGATGGCGTGTCATCAGGCCGCCCCGGCTGCATTGCAGTCGGAGCGGCCCGCTTTGGAGGTCGCCGCTGTCTTCCGTTGAAGCGGAGGCGTCGTCAGCACGCTAACGGCACGCACGAATCAGCGCACCGAGGCCGTTAGCGTGCTGACGCCACGGTCGCGAAGTAAGCGACTTGTCTCGTCGCCGGCGCGGCACGAGACCTGCCAGAGAGACGTACGATGAACCGCATGCTTCTGCTCCCGCTTCTCGTCTGGCTCGCGTCCGGATGTGCCGCGCCCGAGCACACCTTCATCGTTCAGGTCGAGGAAGACGAGGGCGCGGCGCCGAGGGCGGCCGCCCAAGCCATCGTCGGCTCGGGCGACCGCACCTGGGCGGTGCGTGTAAATGATCACGAGATCGTCGGCCAGAACCCGGGCAGGTGTAGCGAATGTCCAGAGCCGGTGGCGATCGAGTACGCCGCGGATGGTCATTACCGTTGGTGGTCGACTATCCCGGTGGCACGATCGTCGAGGAGCAACGGATCACGACCGCCCCGATGACGCTGCCGAGCTCGACCACCGCGCGCGTGGGGGATCATCTCGACTACGCGTGGCCCGATGCCGGCCTGCCCGGCACGTTCCCCGGCGTATGGGGCGCGAGCGCGCCGGACGCGTACTTCGCCTGCATGTCGACCGAGACCGCGATCACGGGTGCCACCCGCGCGACCGCGACCGTGATCGCGCAGATCAGCTGCAGCACCGACGAGCCCAACCACGATCTCCATGGCGACGTGATCGTGCGCTTCTCGGTCGACTTCGCGGGCTCGCTGACCTCCTGGTACCGTCGTATCGCCGGCAAGCCGATGCGCTTCACGCCATAGCGCGCAACAGCTTCGGGCTACGCCCCGAGGAAGTGCTCGTCGAGTACGGCCGCGTCGGGCGGAGGCGTGCGGCCCGCGAGGACCACCACCGGCGCATCGGGCCCGACGGGCCCGTCGAGCGCGATCGACCGTGACAAGCTTCCGTGACCGACGCCGTGTGCATGCAGTGGCGCGAGGCTCTCCCGTACGCGTTCACGACCGAGCAGGGACAGCGGTGCTTCGCTCGGTGCCGGCGCGGGTTCGAACACCGCCTCGACCGCGCCGTCCGCACGTGGGCTCAATGCGAAGATGCGCTGCACGCGCGGCCCTGCGTTGCGCGCGAGCTCGCGGAGCCACGCCAGGTGGCGCATCCCCTCGTCGGTTCGCAGATAGTCGGGACCGAGGACCTCCACCACGACGCGTCGCTCGAGCTGGGTGTCGAGGCATTCGCGGATCGGGCCACCCGCGCCGCTCGGGCGCTCGGCCTCCAGCTGATAGCGAGGCCGTGCGGGCTTCTGCTCCACGGCCGCCTGCGGGCGCGTGGCCTCGCGCTCCTCGTCGGACAGCATCGGCAGGCGCAGGACCTGGTTGCGCACCTCGTCGATCGACGCCGGACGCGCTCGCGGATGCTTCTGTAGCAAGGCTCCGAACAAGCGGTCCCAGGCCGGCGCCAGCGCGGGTCGCAAGCTGCTCGGAGCCGGCGCTTGCTCGCCCAGATGCTGCGACACGAAGTCGGGTCCCATGAACGGGAGCCGACCCGTGACCGCGTGGAATCCCACGGCGCCGAGCGCGTAGAGGTCGGTGCTGAAGTCGAGCTCGGCGCCCGTCATCTGCTCCGGGCTCATGTACGCCAGCGTGCCGACGAAGCCTGCCGTCTGGGTTGCCTCTTCCGAGAGGAGATACGCTGAGCCGAAGTCTCCGACCTTGAACTGCCCCGTCGCGGTGACGAACAGGTTCGCCGGCTTGAGATCGCGGTGCACGAGGCCTTGCGCGTGCAATACCGCCAATGCATCGAGCACGCCGAGCAATAGTTGTTGTACGGCGGCTGTCGACATCGGACGGCTCGCGGTCGACAAGCGATCGGCCAACGTGCCACCCGACACGTACTCCATCACGATGAGACCCATTCCCGGATTCACATCGAGGATCTCGACGAGGTTCGGATGTCGCACCGCCGCCACGCGCTGCGTCTCCGCGAAGTAGCGCGCCCAGCTCGCGGCGCTGCGCTTGTCGGGCGCGGCCTCGATCGTCTTGGTGGCCACCTGTCGTCCGGTCACCAGATCCTTCGCGAGGAACACCCGCCCCGAGGCGCCGGCGCCGAGCAAACGGATCGGCTCGTAGCGACCTGCCAGGCGCGGCTTGTCGTCGTTCGACACCGCGCGCTGGCGCGCCACCAGCTCGACGCGGCTCGGCGCGTTCGGCACGAGCTCGCGCAAGCGATCGAGCGCATCGTCGGCCGCGGTGGGGTAGCCGAGGCAATCGAGCGCGACCACCAAGCTCTCGAGCAGCGGCGCTGCCGTTCCTCCACGGGCCAGGGCGAGCTGCAGGTGATGTGCGGCCTCGTCCGGCCGGTCGAGCGTCAGCAAGAGCTGGCCCAACGCCTGGTGCGCACGCGCTGCGTCCGGTCCGTCGGGCTCGCGCTGCAAGAGCTGCTCGTACACCGATCCAGCTTCGTGCAACCGTCCGAGCGCGCGTTCGATCCGGGCGACATCGAGCAGCGCCTGCCCGCGTCGGTACAGCTCACGCGCGGCCTCGAGCGAACCTGCGCGCTCCTTCAGGCTCGCCGCCTCGACCCAGCGACGATGGCGCTCGAGCACGTCGGCTGCCTTGCTCAGCTCGACCTGCGAGCCGCTCTCGATGGCTTGCAGCAACAGCGCGGCGCCGCTCGCATCGTGGCCAGCGATGAGGTGGCCGAGCTCCGCTGGACGATCGCCTCGTTCACGTGACACCTCGGCCGCGGAGACGAAGTCCCAGATCTCGGCGAACAGCTTCTCCGCCACGGCGAGATCTCCGCGAACGCGATAGGCCGCTGCCGCCTCCGCCAATCGGCCTGCGGCGCGCAGCGATTGGGGCGACGAGGGGTCGTCCTCTCCGTCGGTGGCGCCCATCTCGAACAGGTTAGCACGGCCGGCAGTCTGCATTGACCCGGCTTCCGTGCGCGTGATACGGGGTTGACCATGAGCGGCAACAGCGACGCGGCAACGCGGGCCGAGACCGTCGTCGGGGTCGTGGGTGGCAGCGGTCTCTACGAGATGGAGGGCCTCACCGACGTGCAACAGGTGCGCGTCGACACGCCGTTCGGGGCGCCCTCCGACGAGTACTTGGTCGGTCGGCTGGGGGCTACCAAGATGGTGTTCCTGCCTCGGCACGGGCGCGGCCATCGCGTGCTGCCGCACGAGATCAATTACCGCGGAAACGTCTTCGGAATGAAGCAGCTCGGCGTCACGTGGTTGCTGTCCGTCTCCGCGGTCGGCTCCATGAAAGAAGAGATCGCGCCGGGCGACATCGTGGTCGTGGACCAGTTCATCGATCGCACCAAGCACCGCGCATCGAGCTTCTTCGGCGATGGCATCGCGGGCCACGTGGGCTTCGCGGATCCTATCTGTTCCGATCTCGCTGGCTGGGCGTACCAGGCGGGCGTCGACGTCGGCGCACGCATCCACAAGGGCGGCACCTACGTCGTCATCGACGGGCCGATGTTCTCCACCCGCGCCGAGTCGAGGCTCTACCGTTCCTGGGGCGTCGACGTCATCGGCATGACCAATCTCCCGGAGGCCAAGCTCGCACGCGAAGCCGAGATGAGCTATGCGACGCTGGCGCTCGCCACCGACTACGACTGCTGGCACGAGACCGAGGAAGACGTGACGGTCGAAGCCGTGGTCGCGCTCATGAAGAAGAACGTGACGCTGGCCAAGACGATCCTACGTCGCACCATTGAGCTCATCCCTGCCGGTGCGCAATCGCAGTATCGTGATGCCGCGCGTCACGCGGTGATGACGGCCGCCGACGCCATGCCCGAAGAGACCAAGAGACGGCTCGCGCCGCTGTATGGCAAGTACTGGCGCTAGCCAGCTCACAAACGAGGAAGCAAAAACATGTCCCAAGGTGTGACGGTCGTCGGTTCGGTTGCTCTCGATACGCTCGAGCTCGGGGGCAAGGTGTATCCCGACGTGCTCGGCGGCTCCGCTTCGTTCTTCTCCATCGCCGCGGCGCACTTCGGGAAGGTGAACCTGGTCGCGGTCGTCGGTGACGACTTCCCCGAGCAGTATCGCGACTACCTCGGTGAGCGCGGCATCGATCTCTCGGGGCTCTCCAGCGCGGCCGGCAAGACGTTCCGTTGGCGCGGGCGCTACGCCGATGATCTCAGCAGCCGCACCACGCTCGACACGCAGCTCAACGTGTTCGCCGACTTCCGTCCGTCCTTGCCGCAGTCGTATCGCGACGCGCAGTTCCTCTTCCTCGGCAACATCCACCCGGCGCTCCAGCTCGAGGTGCTCGACCAGGTGAAGGATCCGCACCTCGTCGCGATGGATACCATGAACTTCTGGATCGAAGGCGAGCTCGCCGCGCTCAAGAAGGTGCTCCAGCGGGTCGACGTCGTGATCATGAACGACGAAGAGACGCGTCAGATCTCCGGCGAGCACAACCTCCTCAAGGCCGCGCGCTCGATCCACCAGCTCGGGCCGCGCACTGTCATCGTGAAGCGCGGCGACGCCGGCGCGTTGCTCTTCTACTGGCGTGACGGCAAGCCCGGCGTGTTCGCGGCGCCTGCGTATCCGCTGGAAGCCGTCGTGGATCCCACCGGCGCAGGCGATACGTTCGCCGGTGGCTTCATGGGCTCGTTGGCCAGGACCGGCTCGCTCGATCCCGGCGCGATCCGTCGTGCGATGTTCCACGGCTCGGTGATGGCCTCGTTCTGCGTCGAAGGCGTCGCCCACGATCGCCTCCGTACGGTCACGCCCACCGAGATCGAGTCACGCTACACCGCGTTCTGTGACCTCACGCACTTCGAGACGCTGCACCTGTAGCTGCGGCGGCAATCAGCGCAGTGCTGCCGAATGCGCGCAGCACCAGCGCTGCCACGCCGATCGCTCCCGTCATGGTTCCGTAGATGCCGAGCGGGCGGGTCACCGCGACCGCCGCGATCGACACGGCGGTCAGCGATAGCTCGCCGAGGACCAGCGCGAGGAACAAGCCGGGGCGACGCCAGATTGTGATCAGCCCGGCGCCGAGCGCTGCCAGCAATGGTTGCTCGGCGCTCGCCATCGCGGCTCCGCGCGTGAGATCGACGATCACGGCCACCACCGACGAGCCAACGAAGTAGATGCTGGCGGCGACGAGCGCATAGGGTAGCGCGGCCGCGAGCGTGCGCGTGTCGCGGGCCCCGATCGCGACCAACGCGGCGGCGACGATGGGGAGCGCACGCAGTGGCAACGACACCAACGCAACGCCAATGCCCCGGTGCGCGATCAACCCACTCGCCAACGGCAACGCCAGCGCGCGCGCCGAGGTGAACGCGGCCGCGATCCACACCGCCGGCACGGCGAGGAGCAGGGCGACCAGCGCAGAGCCGAGCGCGGTGCCAGGCAACGATGGGACGAGATACGTGAACTCGATCCAGAGGCCGTCGTCCCCGGCAATGAGCCCGCGGGCCGCGGGCCGCAAGTCGAGCAAGGACGCCAGCGCGCGATCGAGCGGGAGAAAGCCCAGCAACGTGGGGGCACACAACGCAAGCAGGAGCGCGAATGGGAAGACGGGCCGGCGGCTGGCGAAGGCGATGCCATCCGACAGCGCGCTCATCGGGCGATCCAGGAGAGGAGCAGCGCGAAGACCAGCTCGGTGCTCACGATGATGCGCGCGCGCGGGCCGACATCCTGCTTCACGCGGAGGCCGTCGTTCCAGCGATACACGTCGAGCGGAGTGTCGTCGGTGGGGTGTAGCTGCGCTTCGACGAGAGCGCTCGTGCTCTCCAGCCCCACGCGTTGCCAGCGGCGCGCGTCGACCTCAGGCGGTACCGCGCGATCGAGCTCGGTGCCATCGGCGAAGCGTGCGCGAACGGTGACGGGCACGACGAGGTCACCACGACGCGCGACCGTGATCTCGCTGTGGTGCATGCCAGTGGCGAGCGGCTCGCGGACCTCGGTGGGCACGCCATCGCGGTCGAGCCAGCCTTCGGGCTGGTGAATCGGCGCGGTCTTCACCGAGGCGACTTCGTAGTCGATGATTCCCGGTCGGCTGAGACCGTCGTCGAGGAGATGCTGCAACACCGGCGTCAGCCCCGGAAACATTCCGCGCACGTCTCGCGTGCTCGGATGCTTGAAGCGATGGTTGCGTGCGTAGGTTTGCATCGCGTCGTCGAACGCGGAGGACCCGATGCGCGCGGCGATCGTCTGGAACAGCAGAGAGGTCTTGCGGTACGTGTTCTCCGCGTACGCGTGGGCATCGAGAAATACATACGCCGGTTGATCGATTGGATCGTCGACGACTCCCAGCATGCGCGTGCGCTCGGCGTCAGTGTACGAGGCGCGGTGTCCCCACAGGTCCCAGGCGAGCGCGATCGGCGGGCGGAGGGCAGCGAGCACCCAGCTGGTGGCGAGCTCCGTGAGGCCCTCGTCGATCCAGGCCGCGTTCACCTCGTCGCTGGCGAGCATGCCTTGCAGCCACTGGTGCGCCAGCTCGTGGGCCGTCACCAGCTCCGGTATCAACACCTGCGCCGGGAAACGTTCGTCGTCGGTGAAGAACAGCGTCGGGTACTCCATGCCGCCCGCCTCCTCTGCGCCGGGCGGGACCTGCACCACGGTGAGCTGCCCGTACGGATACGCCCCGAGCCTACGACCCAGCTCGACCAGGCCGACCCGCAACGTCATGAGGTGCCGCGCCACGTTGCCGGCCAACGCAGGCTCACCGAGCAGCACCACGTGGACGGGCGGCAACGAAGGATCATCCGTGACGTCGAGCTCGTGTGCGATGAAGCGCGCGTCGGCCGCGAACGCGAAATCGTGGATGTCCTCGGCGTGGTAGCGCAGCAGTCGTCGCGCGCCCATGATCCGCTCCTCCACCCGCACGCCCGTGGCACCGACCACGAGAGCGCTTGGAACCTCGAGGCTCACGTCGTAGGTGCCGAAGTCCGCGAAGAACTCGCTGTTCGCGTGGTGCGCATCGGCGACGAAGCCACAGCTCGGGTCGCAGCGAAACACCGCGATCTTCGGAAACCACTGCGCGACGGCGTAGAAACCCTTGTCGTAGCCGGTGCGTGCCACGATCTCGGGGAGGTGCGTGACGAAGTGCATCTCGACTTCGAGGGTCTCGCCCGGGGCGATGGGCTTCGGGAGATCGAGCGTGGCCAGGGTCTGATCTCCGACGGGGGGGACCACCAGCAGCGCGGGCTCCCACGGACCTCCTGCTCGTCGAACGCGTGTGTCACGGACCTCGAGGTAGCCCCAACGCTTCTGGTGAGGCCTCTCCGTGGTCTCGCGAAAGTAGGCG
The DNA here is from genome assembly GCA_043741435.1 of Myxococcales bacterium. GTDB lineage: Bacteria > Myxococcota_A > Polyangia > Palsa-1104 > Palsa-1104 > JBDTCO01. The sequence goes on along the minus strand of JAYUBF010000065.1, from coordinate 13,853 downwards.
GAGGCGTCGTTCTTGAACGCGTTCATGTAGAGGTGGAACGCGAGCCTCGTTGCGGGGCCCGAGGCGTCGTTGCGCCAGGTCAGCGTCTGGTCGCCGGCGATCGTGTGCTGCGCCTCGTCGAGCGTGGCCTCGATTCGATACGAGGCCGTACGCGGGCTGAGTGGACCCGGCACGCGCAAGGCGGCGAGCAGTCCGAAGACGGTGAGGAGGGTGGACATGGCGAGGGTCGAGGCCGGCATGGTAGTACGAAGCGGTGGGCTCAGAGACGCTAGTCGAGACCAGCACCTCCATCGAGGAAACGCTGGCGATCGGCGAAAAGCTGGGTCGCGCCGCGCAACCGGGCGACTGCTTCTCTCTGCTCGGAGAGCTCGGCGCGGGCAAGAGCCGGTTGGCTGAAGGGATCGCACGCGGGCTCGGCGTGGATCCGTCGCTGCCGATCGCGAGTCCGACGTTCACGATTGTGAACGAGTACGAGGCGCGCCACCTCCTCGTACATGCGGACTTCTATCGGCTCGAGTCGGAGCGTGAGCTCGAGAACCTGGGCTGGCGAGACTACGAAGCGCGCGACCCGGTCATCGTGGTGGAGTGGCTCTCCAAGGTCGGGGATGCGAATGCGCCGACGGACCGACTCGACATCGAGCTCGTCGTCAGGTCGGGTACCGAGCGCAGCATCACGCTGCGTGCTCGCGGTCCACGCGCTCAACGTTTGCTCGCGGCTTGCCGCGGAGGAGGGTGACGGGAATGCGTATCTTGTACGGCGTCGTCGGTGAGGGCATGGGGCATGCGACGCGGAGCCGCGTCATCCTCGATCACTTGGTGCGGCAGCACGACGTGGAGATTGTCGTGTCAGGACGCGCGCACGCGTTCCTCAGCAAGGTGTTTCCACCGGCCAAGGTGCACGCGATCGCCGGCCTCAGCATGATCTACGAGGACAACGCGGTACGGAAGGGCAAGACGGCGCTCGACTTCTTGAAGAAGCTGCCGGCCTTCGCAGAGAACCACGAGCTGTTCTCGCGGCTGTCGCAGACGTTCCAGCCGCAGATGGTGATCTCCGACTTCGAGAGCTTCTCGTACCTCTACGGCAAGGCCCACGATCTGCCGATCGTGTCGATCGACAACATGCAGATCATCAACCGTTGTGCGCTCGACGTGGAGATCCCTCCCGAGCTCGAGGCCAGCTTCCTCACCGCGAAGATGCTGGTGAAGGCCAAGCTGCCGCGCGCGGCTGCGTACCTCATCACCAGCTTCTTCTACCCGCCGACGAGGAAGCCGCACACGTCGCTGTTTCCGCCGATCTTGCGCGATGCCGTGCTCGACGCGACGCGCTCCACGGGCGATCACGTGCTCGTGTACCAGACCTCCGACAGCTTCTCGGCGCTCATCCCGACTTTGCAGAAGCTGGGCGGGCGCTTCTTCGTGTACGGCCTCGGTCGCGAGGAGAAGCTGGGCAACGTGGAGCTGAAGGCCTTCTCGGAGGCGGGCTTCGTCGCCGATCTCGCGAGCGCGCGTGCCGTGATCGCCGGTGGTGGTTACTCGCTCATGGGCGAGGCCGTGTATCTCGGCAAGCCGATGTTGTCGGTGCCCCTCGTCGGCCAGTTCGAGCAAACGCTCAACGCGCTCTACCTCCAGAAGCTGGGGTACGGTGAGTACCACCGCGAGCTCGATGAAACCGCCATCGCACGCTTCCTCGAGCGAGCGCCCGACTACGCGCGGGCGCTCTTGGCTCACAAGCAGGATCGCAACCACGCGATCCTCGCTGCCGTGGACGAGCTGGTCCGATCGGTGGCGCGGACCGGTCGCATCCTGCCGTCCGGCAGCAGCATAGCGTGAGCCCGCGCTGGTGAAGCGCGACGACAAACGGTATCAATGCGGGATGCGTCCGCTCATCGCAATCGTCCTCGTTTGCTCCGTCGTGGCGCAGGCCGCGCCCACCTTACCGCTCGAGGCGCTGATCGAGACCGGCTCGCAAAGGCTCGAAGCAGGGGATCTCGCCGGAGCGCTCGAGCGCTTCGAGAAAGCGGCGCGGCTCGACAGCAACGATCCGCGATCGCGCTACCTCGCTGCCGTCGCATACGAGAAGAAGGGTGACGCGACGCAGGCCGAGCGTCTGTTTCGCGAGGCGCTGAAGCTCGACCCCAAGCTCGCCGACGTTCGCGCGGAGCTCGGGGCGCTGCTCGAGGAGAAGGGCCGCCACGACGATGCCGTGACGGAGCTGAAGCAGGCCGTGGCGCTGCAGCCGGACCTCGGAGACGGCTGGTTCAACCTCGGTCAGGCCGAGCTCGCGCGTCACCGCTGCGCCGAGGCGATCCCCGCGTTCCAAAAGGCCGCCTCGCTGAAGCCGGGGGAAGCGGAGCCCGTGTTGCAACGCTCCATCGCTCTGCGCCAGTGCAAGAAGAACGACGACGCGGTGAAGGCGGCACGCGAGGCCGTGAAGATCGCGCCTCAGAACGCGATGGTGCAGCTCAACCTCGGAACCACGCTGGAGACGTTGGGCAAGCTCGACGACGCGCGCACTGCCTACACCGCAGCCGCCAAGATCAAGCCCGACTATGCGACGGCATTCTGGAGCCTCGGCCTGCTCGAGCTGCACGCGAACAATGCCGCCGCCGCGAAGGTGGCGCTGGAGAAGGCACGGTCGCTCGACCCGACGGCGGCCCGCATCACCGACCTCGGCCGTGCGCATCGCGATCTCGGTGATCTGCCGCGCGCGGAGGCCTTGTTCAAGGAGGCGATCGCGAAGGATCCCAAGTACACGCCCGCGCGCTTCTTCCTCGCGCAGGTGTTCGCGGCGACCGGCCGTTGCGCCGAGCTCGACAAGGAAGTGACGGCGCTCCCCGCGTCGCCGACCAAGGCGGCCTCCGTGAAAAAGCTCCAGGCCGACTGCCGGGCTCGCAGACACTGAGCACGCGGCTTTACTGCTGATGCCACCGTCGCATACCTTCCTTACCCGATTCGTAAAAGAGGAAACTCCATGCTCGGCGAAAAGCTATCCGAGGCCCTGACCTTCGACGACGTCCTTCTCGTCCCCGATGAGAGTGACGTGCTGCCGCGCGACTGCGACGTTCGCACGCGGCTCACCGAGAAAATCAGCCTCCAGATCCCATTGCTCTCGTCGGCCATGGACACCGTCACCGAGGCGGACACCGCGATCTGCATGGCGCGGCAAGGCGGGCTCGGCGTCATCCACAAGAACCTTTCCGTGGAAGAGCAGGCAAAGCAGGTGGCCCGCGTGAAGCGTGCCGAGTCCGGCATCGTCGTCGACCCCGTGGTGGTCGATCCCGACGAGACCTTGTCACGCGCGCTCGAGCTCATGCGTCAGCACGGGATCTCGGGCTTGCCCGTGGTTCGCGACGGCAAGCCGGTCGGCATCCTCACCAACCGCGACGTGCGCTTCGAGCGAAACCTCGACCAGCGCGTGCGCGACATGATGACCAAAGAGCTCGTCACCGTTCCCGAGAACGTGAGCCTCGAGCGCAGCCGCGACCTGCTGCACCAGCACCGAATCGAGAAGCTCTTGGTGGTGGATGCCGAGGGTCGTCTGCGTGGCCTCATCACCACGCGTGACATCGAGCACTCTGCAAAGCATCCCACTGCGGTCAAGGACGAGTTCGGGCGCTTGCGAGTCGGTGCCGCCGTTGGTGTCGGCGAGGACCGTGAGCCCCGCGTGGCTGCGCTGGTGCAAGCCGGCTGCGACGTGCTGGTGGTCGATACGGCGCACGGTCATTCGAAGGGCGTGCAGGCCGCGGTGCGCGAGATCCGTCGCGCCTACCCCGACGTGCAGATCATCGCGGGCAACGTGGCCACCGCCGAGGGCTACGAGGCGCTCGTGCGCGCGGGTGCCGACGCGGTGAAGGTGGGGATCGGTCCTGGCTCCATCTGCACCACGCGCATCGTCGCTGGCGTCGGGGTTCCGCAGATCACGGCGATCGCCGAATGCGCGCGCGCCGCCGAGAAGATGGGCCGCCCCATCGTGGCAGACGGCGGCGTGAAGTACTCGGGCGATGTCGCCAAGGCGATCGCTGCGGGCGCGAACACCGTCATGATCGGGTCGCTCTTCGCCGGCACCGATGAGGCGCCCGGGGAGGTGATCTTGTTCCACGGCCGCTCGTACAAGCAGTACCGCGGCATGGGCTCCATCGGAGCGATGCAGGCGGGCTCGAAGGATCGGTACTTCCAGGGACACGTCAGCTCGACCGAAGAGCAGAAGCTCGTGCCCGAGGGTATCGAAGGTCGCGTGCCCTACAAGGGCCCGTTGTCGTCGTCGATCCACCAGCTGATCGGGGGGCTCAAGGCGTCCATGGGCTACACGGGCTGCAAGACCATCGAAGACATGCGCAAGAAGACGCGCTTCGTTCGCATCTCGTCGGCGGGTCTCAAGGAATCACACGTCCACGACGTCATCATCACAAAAGAGGCGCCGAACTATCGGATGGAGCCCTAGATGCGCAGAGATCTCGTCCTCATCCTCGATTTCGGTTCGCAATACACCCAGCTCATCGCGCGCCGGGTGCGCGAGCTGGGTGTGTACTCCGAGATCCATCCCTTCGACCTCTCACTCGCCAAGATCCGCGAGATGAAGCCCGCGGCGATCATCCTCTCGGGCGGTCCTTCGTCTTGCTACGACGCAGATGCACCGACGGTCGACCTCGCGCTGTACGAGCTGGGTGCGCCGATCCTGGGCGTTTGCTATGGCGTGCAGCTCACCGTGAAGCTCCTCGGCGGGCACGTCGCTGCCGCCGCCGATCGCGAGTACGGTCGCGCGCACGTGAAGGTCACCGAGGCCGGCGCCCAGAGCCCTCTATTCGCGGGCTTCGCGGCCGGTGAAGATCTCACGGTGTGGATGTCCCACGGTGATCGCGTGGAGAAGCTCCCCGCGGGCTTCGTGTTGATCGGCGAGACACCGAACGCACCGGCGGCTGCCATCGCCGACGAGAAGCGCAAGATCTGGGGCGTGCAGTTCCATCCCGAGGTCGTGCACACCCCACGCGGTGGCGAGCTCATCGCCAACTTCCTTTTCAAGCTCGCCGGTCTCACCGCCAGCTGGAACATGGCGTCGTTCGCGGACGAAGCCGTGAAGAAGATGCAGACCCAGGTCGGCGACAAGGGTCGCGTGATCTGCGGTCTCTCCGGAGGCGTCGATTCCTCCGTTGCTGCGAAGCTACTGTTCGATGCGATCGGTGATCGCCTGACCTGCGTCTTCGTCGACAACGGCCTGCTGCGTCAGTGCGAGCGCCAGGGCGTCGAGCAGCTGTTCCGTGACGCGTTCCACGCGCGGCTCGAGGTGGTCGACGCGCGGGATCGGTTCATGAACGCGCTGAAGGGCGTCACCGACCCCGAGCAGAAGCGCAAGATCATCGGTCGCGAGTTCATCGCGGTGTTCGACATCGAAGCGAAGCGCATCACCGAGACGCAGGGCGGCGTGGACTTTCTCGCGCAGGGGACGCTGTATCCCGACGTGATCGAGAGCGTCTCGCACAAAGGGCCGTCGGCCACGATCAAGAGCCACCACAACGTCGGTGGCTTGCCCGAGCACATGAAGCTGAAGCTCGTCGAGCCGCTGCGCGAGCTCTTCAAGGACGAGGTGCGTGTGCTCGGTGAAGAGCTGGGCCTCCCGCGCCACGTGTTGTGGCGTCAACCGTTCCCGGGCCCGGGCCTCGCGGTGCGCGTGCTGGGCGAGGTCACGCGCGAGCGCTGCGACGTGCTTCGTCTCGCCGACGCAATCATCGACGAGGAGATCCGCGCGGCGGGGCTCTACGAGTCCATCTGGCAATCCTTCGGCGTCCTGTTGCCGGTGCGCTCCGTCGGTGTGATGGGGGATCAACGGACCTACGCCGAGACCCTTTGTGTTCGGGCCGTGCACTCGAAGGACGGGATGACGGCCGACTGGGTGCCGCTGCCGTACGAGCTGCTCGGGCTCATCAGCCGTCGCGTCGTCAACGAAGTTCGCGGCATCAACCGCGTCGTGTACGACATCACGTCGAAGCCACCCGGGACCATCGAATGGGAGTAGTCACCGCGTTTCTGCTCGCGATCTATTTATCGCTACCGCTGGCGCTTTCGCCCGTCGGGAAAACGGGTGCCATGTACGACGCCGCTGCGCATCGCTTGGAAGCGCGTGGCGCGGCCGCGGCCGACCCGCGTACGCCCTCGGCCGATGTGGCACGGGTGAAGGCCGAGCGCCAGGCGCGCGCGGACGCTGCGCACAAGTTGCAAAAGGCACTGTCGGCGCTCGGTGATCGCAGCGACGATGCGGCGATGAAGAAGCTGCTCGACGCTGCCATCGCGTCGAATCTCGATTACGGCGCCGACGGCTCGGTCTCGCTGACGCTGGCGATCTCCACCGACGGCTTGACGCTCACATCCGCGAAGTAGGATGGGCGCTCACCATACTCGCACCATACCGTGTTTGCTTGTGGCGGAGAGCTGGGCAATATGGCGCCATGTCTCGTTGCCTCGCACTGCTGCTGGTCCTCGCCGCCATCCCAGCGGTGGGCGCTGACGACCCCAGCTTCGAAGCCATGGGCCGTGCGCCCATCGCGGGTGGTGATCGGGTTCGTGCGCGCGAGCGAGCGCTCGACGACGCGTTCCAACACGCCATCGAAGGCGCCATTGGTGCGCTGCTGGGCGCCGACAGGCTGGTGAAGAAGGCCGCGGACTTGCGGCTCAAGATCATGCCGCGCGCACGCAGCTACGTGCAGAGCTTTCGCGTCCTCGACGAGGGCGAGCACGAAGCGGGTGTGTTCTCCGTGCAGATCAGCGCCGAGATCGCGGCCGACCGCTTGCTCCGGGAGCTCTCCGACAAGAGCGTGAAGCCCACCAAGCAACCAGCGAATACGAACGCGAAGCTCCTCATCTGTGGCGGCAACGAGCTCAAGATGTTCGCAGCTTCTGTGCGTACGCGGCTCGCCAAAGCCGGCTTCGACATCGTCGCTGGCGCGCGCTGTGACGAAGCGGAGCTCGCGTCGAGTGGTGCGCGCGGCGGCCTCATCATCGACGCCTCGGCGCCCCGACCAGCGCCAATACGCGGAACCTCGCTCGTCGGTGTGGAGCTGAAGCTGTCGCTCCGCCTGGTCGACTCCACCGCGAAGCGCTGGGCCGAGGATCGCGCCGACGCCGTCGGGTATGGCGCGACGCCCGACGCTGCGATCGACACGGCTGCAATGCAAGTGTTGCCCGAGCTCATGGCGACCATCGAGCCGGCCCTCTCGCCCCAGGACCTCGTGCGTGGTGGCCTCAGTGTTCGCGTCCTGGGCGTGCGTCGGTATCCGCAGCTCGCCGGCGTGCGCAGCGCGCTCGAGCGCTTGCCCGGGGTAGATGCCGTGGAGCCGCGTCGCTTCAATCCCGGTGTGCCGGGCAGCATCGAGATCTACGTCCGCACCGCGTTGCCCGTTCGCGCGGTGGTCGATGGCCTGCGCCGCGTGTCGGCGACGTATCAGTTCAACGTGCGTGAGATCGACGGCGCAGTGGTCGTCGACGTTCCCGAAACTTCCGACCCCGGTGCCGTTGGGTCGGGGACGAGCCCCCAATGAGGCGTCTCCTCATCGCCGCGCTGATCGCCGGTGGTTGTGCCAGCTCCCGCACGGTGCCGCAGGGGTATCTGGTGCTCCACCTCGAGCCGGCCGACGCCCGCGTGCTGCTCGACGACCACTACGTGGGCTCGGCCGCGCAGCTTTCGGGTCATCGTCTTCGACTCGGCGCGGGACGACGGCGCATCGAGGTCACCGCCGAGGGACACTACGCGATGCGCCGCGAGGCCGACGTGCGCGCGGGCCAGAAGGCCGAGCTCACCATCAACCTGCACGCAATCCCCGACGGAGAGTCGGACTAGCGCTCGGTCCCGGAATCGAACCAGGGACACGCGGATTTTCAATCCGCGCGTTCGTCGACGGAAACATGCGGTTCGCCGAGTGTCGACTGCTGTGCAGCCCGTGTTGTAGCTCAGGCATGAAGTGGAAGGTGCCCGACGTCTAACAGGGCCGCGCGCCGCAAGCGGATCCGCGGCAGCTCTCTCAGGGCGGCCAGCGCACCTACGAGAGCGTGCGCTGGCGTGGCGCAGGCGCCTCCGTGGCCTGCATCAAGGCTGGCGCGCGCGCGATCAAGTCCGGCGCGCGCGGCTCTTCTTGCGGCAGCGGGACCTGATGGGGGTCATGAGTCCCGGCCAGCACGAGGCGATGGAGGAAGAAGCCGACGCCGGCCCACATCGTGATGAACCAGAGGGGCACGCCGCCCGCGGGCGGCGCCGGGTAGCGCCACTGATCGGCGTACACGCCGACATATTCGATCGCCGCACCGAGCAGGACCGCGTACCCCGCATACGCGAGATCCGCCGGGCGATGCCAAAGGAACAGGGCCACGCTCAGCACCGCACCGCTCGCGAGCAAGATCGTCGCGTCGGTCGTGAACAGACTGAACATCGGTGCGAAAAGCGCGAGCACGATCCAACAGCGCCGATCGGCGCGCTCGACCGAGACGCCAGCGAGCACGCGCTGCATGTGCACCAGGTAGAAACCCCACAAGGCAGGCTCGTAGATCGGCAAGCCGAAGCCATCGGGGTGGCAGAAGGTGAACACGCCGCGGCGGATCGTCAATATGTCGAGTACTGAGAATAAGGTAGCGCCGCCACAGGCGAGCATGAGCTCACGCGCCGTCAAGCGACCAAAGCTCACCCCCCACAACGCGAGGAAGCCGAGCAACTTGAAGGTATTTCCTGGCACCCAGGCGAGAATCCCGAGCGTGCCCCCGAGTTGCGCAAGCGCCGTGAGAGCCCTGCGCTCACGCCACATGGGTCACCTGGACAACGGTATCGGCGGCGAGAGCCGGAACTGGGACGGCGGCCGCGAGCGGCGCTCGATTGCGCTGGTCCCGGGCGTAGCGACCGGGCTGCAGCAGATCCTCCGGATCGAGGGCGCGCTTGATGCACTCGCCCAGGGAGACGCTCGACGATCCCTCGCGCTCGAGCCAGTCCATTGCGTGGTTCGAGATCCGGTAGGGCACGCAGCCGATTGCGCGGCCGGCCTCGAGCAAGGCAGCGTGACAAGCGCGCGCGCGCCCCGTGTGCGCTTGGTCGCGCAGGTTGAACAAGATCGGCACCGAGCTGTCGATGCAGCGCTCCGACTGGAGCGTCAGGGTGATCAGCGGATCGATGCCGTGCTCGCCGCAGATTTTCTTCACCAGTTCGACGTAGCTGCGCGCGGCGCTCGCCGAGTGGGGGACGAGCGGCGCGTACCAGATGATGCCGCAGCCGTCGCGGCCGGGATCGAGGGAAACGCCGGCTTGGGGCGTCACCCTCGCACGCCAGTAGGCGAGTCGGAGGGCGACCTCGGAAGGTCGGCCGTCGAGGATATCGAGCGTGCTCTGGATCGTGCGCAACATAGGCCCGAGGCGCTCCGCCCAACCGAAAGGCAGGTGGGGAACGACGCGCGCCGCGAGCGCGGCCTTCTTGCGCCCCACGAAGCTCACCTTGGCAAGACCGCGCATGCGCTGCGCCAATTCCCGCTTGGCGGCCGCGACGATGCGGCGGGTCCCGTACAATCCGCCCACGCCGGTCCAGGCGGTGATGCCGCGGCCGGCGGCGAGCTCCTTCACCATGTCGGCTGGCATTGCGCGCCCCTCGTCGATACGCGGATCGTCCTCGGGGAAGGGCACCGTCATCGAGAGGATGCGCTGCGGGTTGAGCACGTTCACCGAGCCCATCACGCCGCAGAGCGCGCGCTTCGCCTCGCGCAGGGCCCCAAGGCCGGCCTCGAGGCCCTCGTCGTCGCGGATCCAGAAGAAAAAGGCCTCGACGGCCTCGGGCCGGCGGCTGAGCGCGATCGTCACCTCGGTGACAATACCGAGGTTGCTCTGCGTGAATAGGCCGTCGAGGTATGGCCCGATGCCCCACTTGTACGCGCGATCGACGAGCTCGCCGCCGAGCTCGGAGAGTGCCGAGCGGTAGATCTCTCCGTTCGGGAGAACTGCCTCGATCGACATCAGCGAAGCGAAGTGATCGGCCTCGGGCGTGATGCCGTAGCCGCGCTCGAGCGCGTTGCCGAGCAGGCTGCAGCGCGGACCGGCGCCGGTCACGGGCACGAGGAAGGGCAGGTCGAGCCGCACCAGCTCGTCGTGGAGCTGGCCCTGCGTTACGCCCGGCTGCACGGTGACCACGCCGAGCTCGCTGTCGATCGAGACGATGCGGTTCATCGACGAGAGGTCGAAGATCACGCAGTCCTCGGCCGCCGGCGTGCCGCAGCCGTAGCCCCAGTTCCGGCCGCTCGAGATCGGGTACACCGATACGCGGTGGAGCTTGGCAATGCGCATCGCGAGCGCGATCTGGGCGGTGTCATTGAGCTGGAGCACCGCGGGCACCTGGCGCCGCGCCGAAGTCGTCGCATGCGTAAACTGCGAGGAGACCTGATCTCCGGTCTTGATCGCCTCCTCTCCAAATGCCGCGCGCCAGGCAACGACGGCGCCGACGATGCCCGATGCCGCGGCCGTCACGCGAGCACCGAGGCGATCCCCGCCGGGTGAGCGCAAGCGAACTGCCGTTGCGTCGCTGCCGCGAGCCGGAGTTCCGGGCCGCCCGGGTAGCTGCGCTCCGCACCGAAGTCCTCGACCAGGATCGCCGCCTTGTAGATCTCCTTCGCGTCGGGGTGTACGACGATGAGAAGGTGATCGACCTTTAGCGTCTCTCGTGCGTAGCGCCACACGAGTTCGTGGAGCAAGAAGCCGACGCCGATGCGGCGATGACCGTGCGCGATGCAGAGCGCTCCGACCTCGGCGATGCGACGACCCGCACAGCGCAAGCGGGCGATCTCGCCGCGGTAGATCGCGTCCATCGGCAGGCCCACCGCGGAGTCCGGGATGAGGGCGAGGGTCGCGATCACGCGCTCGTCGTTAACGCCTTCGAGTTCCGCATCGCAAACGCGCATTTGCGAGAGACTGGGTCGGTGACGCAGTTGTTTGGGTAGCCGTCTGAGCAGTCGCAGCAAGGTCCGCATCGTCACGCTCCTGTCAAATGAGTCGTGCGCGCGCGGAAACCGGCTAAAGCCGATCTGGGACAATTTGTGAGTTACATGACTATTTCTGATTTTCAGGGGACTGGGAAAGGCGTCGAGAACGCGCTTGTGTGACCCTGCGCATCGGTCAGGGTCGCGGTGAGGTTCTGGCCCTCCGGAGGCAGGACCGCGATCGACCAAACGCCACCGGCACCGCAGACCGCGTCCCCGAGGAAGCGTGCGGCTTCATCGCCCGGGTCGGCGAAAAGCTCCACCGTGCCCGCGATCGCGCAGCTACCCATGACGGCGCTCGCGCTCGCCGACAGTATGTTCGGCGGCTCCAGCGGCGCGGTCGTCGAAAACACGATGCCCTGCTCGCCTTGCGAGATGCTGTTGCGTGTGATCCGCACGTTCGCGGTCCCGAGGGCGAGCGCGATCTTCGCTCCGCGCACGACGTTGCCCGGACCGAAGGTCCAGTCGCCGATGTTGATCTGCGCAGCGCTGGTGGGAGAGGTGCCAAGGCGAGCGAGGGTCGGCGTGACCCCGAAAAAGTTGTCGCGCACGGTGAAGCTGGTGGCGGTAAAGTAGTCCGCGCGGATCGCTTCCCGCGTCGAGCAAAAAACGTTGCCGCTGATCGTGCCCGTGCACGGCCCGAGCGTGTCGATCCCACCGCCGATCACGAGACAGCGCCGGGTGAGGAAGTCGTATCCGTATCCGTTCCTGAAGACGTGCGAGTCGCTGCCGCTCAGGAGCCGGACACCTAACGAGGAGCCGGCCACGACATTTCCGGGGCCAAAGGTCGACTTGTCGCGCAGCTCCATAGCCCAGGGGCGCGCAAAATCGGTCTGGAAGACGTCTACTCCGTCGGTATTGATACGGCAGCCGGCGACCTGGCTCTTGTATACCGCCTGCTCGAAGGGCACGTGCAGCAGGGTAAGGCCGACCTCGAGAGAGCCCTCGCCCAGCGGCCAGACGCAGCTCGCGCAGTCACCCGAGGCGCTCGTAAAGTCGATGACCACTCCGCGCGAGCGCGCGTCGATGCACAAGGTCCCGGGAGTGGGCGGCATCTCGTCGTAGACCGGCCGAAGCGCGATCGTCGCGGGCTTGTCGACGGGGAAGATCGCCGCGTCGAACAAAATCGTCTCGGGGCCCGCGCGGTTCGCCGCGATCCACAGGGCCTGCCGGAACGACAGGCTCGCGCCGAGCTGCGCGGGATCGGTCAGGCTACTGCCCGCGGCAATCACGGGATCGGCAGTGGTGTTGACGAGGAGGACCTGCGCGCTCGGACACGCAGGGACGTCCAATCCGGCGGCGTAGGTTCCCCAGTCCGTGGCCGTCGGGTCGGTAAAGACCGGGGGAATCTCCGGGAACAACTCGCGGACGCGCTCGCAGGCGCAGGCGCCGAGGAGCACGCCGAGGAGGAAGAGCGAGCGAACGATCATCGCGCCGGGATTCATCAGCGGCGCGGTTCCTCGACGGCGCGCAGCAGGTGGTCCGCTTGCTCGCGTAGCCGGCCATGCGGATATTTTCCCAGGTAGCGCTGCAATAGGCGCGCGCCGGTCTCCGTATTGGCGCCCGGATGATCGAGCGCAACCCCGGCAGCAGCGAAGAGCGCTGTCTCGGCCTGCGGTGTGTGCGCGTACCGGCGCGACACCGAAATGTACGCTGAGATTGCCGCCTCGTAACGACCCTCGGCGAGCTTGAGCTCGGCGTCCACGATGGCCAGCTCGGCGTCATCGCGGGCCAGGCTGCTAGCCGCACGCGCGCGCCGCAACAGGGCCCGGGCTGCGCCCAGCTCACCGGATCGAATACGCGAGCGGATGTCGGACGCGCGCGGCCGTGGGAACTGTTCGACAGGAGGCGCGTCGTCCACGACCTCCGGCGGCATGTCCTCCCGCGCGGGCTGGGCCGGATTGACCTCGACGGAAGAAGCATCCGCCTTGCGCTCCAGCGCTGCATCGGCGGAGTTCGCATCAGGGTGCGGCAGGGGCTCGATCGAGATGGATGCACCGGCGGTCACAACTCGGAGATCGCCGTCGTCCCGGCGCAACACCTCTACCTCGCCGGTTTCTGTCCACACCACCGTGCGATGGGCGTCGCAGGCGACGCGGAAGGAGGCCCCCAAGACACGAACGATCGCAAGCGGCGTCACGACGCGGAAAGGAGCGCCCTTCGCCTGGGGGCGAATCTCGAGGGCGAACTCGCCTCCGGTGAGCGTCAGCTCGCCTTCCGACGAAGCCGCACGCTCGAAGCGCGCCCCAGGTTCCGGGCGCAGCACCGAGCCGTCCTTCAAGCGGATGAGCTCGGCCGAGGTCGAGGGAGCGGGCGCGGGCGGGGTCACGGGACGACGGGACAGGCTCACGCCCACGACCAAGGCCACGGCGGCGAACGACAGCGCCACGGTCCAGAACGCCCGGGGACGCGGCCGCGGCGTCTGTGCAGCGGCGATCGCCGCAAGGACGAGGCGGCGTTGCGCGCGCTCAGTCGACGGCGGTGGTTCGGCGACGGCGAGCGCCGACAGCCCGGATGAAAGACGCGCGAGGCGCGAGGTGCAGCGCGCGCAGCTCGCGGTGTGTCGCTCGAGGTTCGCTCGCGCCGACTCGGACAGCTGGCCGAGGGCCAGCTCGGTCAGGCGCGCGCCGGTCACGTCGCAGCGCGCGCTCATGTCTCCACCGCAGCATCGCGCGGCTCATCGAGGCTGGCGCCCATCGCACGCGCGAAGTTCTTGCGCGCGTAGTAAAGGCGCAGACGGGTCGTTGATACCGCGCTGTGCGTCATCGCCGCGACCTCCTCGATCGAATGGCCCATGATTGCCTTGAGCACGAAAGCCGTCCGTTGATTGATCGATAGCTTGTCGAGCGCCGCGGCGCATTGCCG
>JAYUBF010000064.1:0-2357 GCA_043741435.1 Myxococcales bacterium | reverse complement strand
CGGGATACCGATCTCGGTGCCCACCCAACGGAGCGCGAAACGCGGGCGGTCGAGACGCGCCGTGCGCTCATCGTCGGGAGGTAGAGGAACGGACGAATCGGTCCGCCTCGTCAGCGCGTACGAGTTGACCGTCGCCGGTGCCGAACGCGTCTACGCCAATGATCGCCGGTCGTGAGCAGGCCGAGTGCGTGCTTGCTCGCGATGTGAGGAGCGTTCAACACGCGAAGTTGAGCGACCCGGATGGTCGGATTATCGAAAGCGATTTTCGAGCGGTGTTCAGATAGCACTGTGGTCAGCGGCCGCCGTCGGCGCCTGTATGGTCGCGACCCGTGGGCGCCCAACCTTCTCCGCTTCGTTCGCTGGCAGTCAACCGCATCCTCCGTAGGGAAGCGGCCGCGCTTGGGCTGTACCGGCTGGCGGAGTTCGGGCCTTGGATGGCAATGCTGGTGTATGCCTACTCGCGGGGAGGCGCGACGGCGACCGGTGTCGTCTCGCTCGCGTTGCTCATACCGACTGCGCTCTTTGCGCCGTTTGCTGGCCCGCTGATCGATCGGTTCGGCGCAACCCGAGTTCTTGTTGGTGCTTACGCCTCTCAGGCAGTCGCCATGGGGGCTACCGCTGCCTCGCTGCTCTTCGGGGCGCCATCGCTTGTGACATACGTCCTTGGCGCGCTGACGGCGATGCTGGTCGTCGTCACCCACCCTGCTCATGCAGTGGCGTCGCCGGGCATCGCCCGCACGGCCGAGCAGCTTGTAGCGCTGAACGCGATCACCGGATGGATCCTCAGCGTCGGTCTCGTCCTTGCGCCAGCGGGTGCGGGACTGATTCTCGCAGTCTCGACGCCGGGTGCGGTGTACGCGGTCGGCTCGGCGTGCCTCGTCCTCGCCACGTTGCTCGTGGCACCGCTTCGCGATCTCGTCCCTCCGCTCGCGCGCGACACCAACGCCCCCGAAGCTGGCGCGTTCCGTCAACTCGACGAAGGGGGTCGCGCGCTCGCCCGATCGAGCGCGCCGAGGGAGGTGGTGATCGTCCTCGGCGCCACGTTTCTAATGGTCGGCGCATTCGACGTGCTCGTGGTCGTGCTTGCTGTGGGATCGCTCGGGATCGGAGGCTCCGGTGCCGGATATTTGACGGCGGCGCACGGTGCCGGTGCGGTGCTCGGCGCCGTCACATCGCTGGCACTCGTCGGACGGGCTCGTCTCGTTCCCATCATGCTCGGCGCGGCGCTGCTTTCGGCTGGCGCGTTCATTTTGCTCGGCCTTCAGATTTCAGCGGTCGTTGCGTTCATCGTCGCAGCGGTGACAGGCGTCTCACGCAGCTTGCTCGAGGTGTCGGGGCAGACGCTCCTCCAGCGCGTCACTTCGACGGAGCTGCTCGCCCGTGTCTTCGCGTTCAAGGAAGGCCTGGCGATGGCGGCGTGGGGTCTTGGCTCGGTCTCCGTCCCCATCGTGATCGCGCTTGCCGACATTCGGGGTGCCCTCTTCTTCACCGGCGCGATCGTGCCGGTGCTCGTTCTCCTTCGCTTCCGGCCACTTCTCGCCGTGGACGCGGCGGAAACCATTCCTACAGTCACGATCGCGCTTCTTCGCTCGCTCGGCATCTTCCGTGCCCTGCCCGTACCGGCGCTCGAGGGCGTCGCGCAGAACGCGTTGGACGTTTCCGTCCCCGCCGGGCAGGCGATCGTCCGCCAGGGAGAGCCGGGTGACCGCTACTACGCGATCGCAGACGGAACGGTCGAGGTGCTGAGAGACGACGTGGTCGTGAACACACTCGGACGCGGGGAGGGCTTCGGCGAGATCGCGTTGCTCCACGAGGTGCCGCGGACGGCGACCGTCAGAACAGTCACCGAGACGAGGCTCTTCGCGATCGAACGTGAGCCGTTCCTCGTGGCTCTCACCGGGCACGCGCCGACCCGCCACCACAACTCGTCCGCCGACAGCCGAGCCAACTCATGATCCACGTTTGGCGGTCGACATCGTGTGGTTGGCCGTCCTCGGAGCGAGAGTTACGGCGGTTTATCCGTAGTGGTAGCGGGATTGCAGCATCACGACGTCTTCGCCCTCGACGAGGTACACGAGGCGGTGCTCTTCATCGATTCGGCGCGACCATGCGCCCGCGAGCGCAACAGATGGGCCGTCGCTTCAAGCGCGCGATAGTCATCGATCCCGATCAGTACGGCATCTCCACGCCGTGAAGTGATCTCGACGGCGGTCCGGTCGTCGTCGTGTCCCGGGCGCGTTCCGAACCCTCCGTCACGTTCGAGGGTGAGATGCTGTCATTGGCAGGTTCCGGCTGGTGCGGGTTCGATCGGTAGCGCGCTCGCGGCAGTGCCGAGGTAGTCGCTGACCGAGATGATG
>JAYUBF010000063.1:0-52515 GCA_043741435.1 Myxococcales bacterium | reverse complement strand
CACCGTGCCGCGCATCGGCTACAGCCAGCGTGGGTACGCGAGCCGCTTCCCGATGGACGCGGCGCTCAACCTGCCGCGAGATCCGTACTCGCTGGGGGGTTCGATACGTCGTGGCCCGCCGAACCTCCGGGTGGTCAAGTGACGCATCCCCTCGCTGTCGTCAAAAGGGAGCCGCACCCAGATTTTTCTTGCTTGTTCTAAAAAGCCAATCACTGACCGGGATAATGAAGTTGTAGTTAGCACGAAGCATTTCAGAATGATGGTGGTGGATGTGATGATGCCTCCACAAGTATTTAAAACCGGGTATAGAATTAATCCAATGTTTCTCATCGGTATGCGTGGCTACGTGAATAAGTTGCATGAGTAGATAGTAACCCATGACGGATGCGATAAATAGAAGCGCCGTGTTCTTTTCTGCGATTAGAAATAAAAGACATGCAATGGGTAAAACTACGAATCCCGTAAATGCGTTAAGCACAATGGCAGGAAATACGAGAGCGACATAATCCGCATATTTTTTGAGGGTGTATTCATTTTCGTCGAAATAGTTATGATGGATCATGTGCTTACTCAGCATAAAGCCAGTTATGCGATAGCGCCTGTGCAACGGCCAACGATGAATGCAATATTCAATGAGATTGGCGATGAAAAATGTGAATGGAATCACCGACCATTCGAGGGGCTGCACCCCTTGCAAATAGCTGGCTGACCAAACCATCCCAGCAATAGTAAAAATGAGAGTGTAGAAGATAATGAAATGGCTTTTTTGGTTAGTAGGCTCACCTATTTCTGCGATGGCTCTCTGCCTTCTTGCTGGTCGACTAGACATGTAATTTTCTCCTTTAAAGCTCAAATACTCAGCTCAGCTACGTGTGCAGCACGTCGACCAATGCCCGGCGGAGCGAGCGCGTCTTCATCGGTGCGGCACGACCCACGCGGAACAACATGAGCGGCACCTGGTCTGGTCCGAGCATGAAGAGGGCGCGCAGCTCGGCCTCGGCGCGGTCGAGGCGTGCGCGGTCACGCGCGACGAAGTGCGACTCGTCTGGCTCGCGCAGTCGCTGCAGCAACATCGGCAGCGTTGCTGCGGGCGAGAACGCCAGACCCATGGCAGTGGCCCGGAGCCACACGCGCTGCAGCAAGCGTCCTGCCGAGACGGTGTTGGTCACACTGCTCGAAGGAACGGCGATGAGGCCGACCGCCGAGCTCGATTGGACGAGCTTGCGTCCGTAGGCTGCGTGCATCCGGCCTACACCCATGGCGAGCGCGACGCGCATGCGGCCCCAGGGCGCGGTGAGGCGGAGCGCCATCGCCTGAACCCCGTTCAGTCCCAGGGTGTTCACGTCGAGTCCGTCACGCGTGGTGCGTGCGTCGACGGCGCTCCAGCGTAGCCAGCGGTGCAGGTCTTCGTGCGCAGCACGGGTATGCGCACGGATCGAGTCTGCGGCACCAATGATCCGAGCTGCAGCGGCAATCTGCTTCCGATCGACCAGGAGGCGCAGGTCGACATCGTCGGCGCGCTCGACGAGGAACTGCGCTTCCTCGTCGTTCGACAGGGTGGAGCCGTCGAACATGCGGCGGTTCGTGTGACGCGCCGCGATCGCGTCGTGCAGGGGATGCTCGTTCGCCAGCGTGGGCGTACAGCGAACACGAGCCCATAGCGCGGAATCGGTCTGGTCCGGGTCGAGCTCGGCGTGGAGCAAGAGGCCAATCTGCGATGCCGCGATGGCGGCTGTCTCGAGCAGCGCGCCGAGCGAGAGACGTGACGCGACGTCTTGGACATCGAGGAAGCACTCGGCGCGCGCAGCAACGAAGCGAATGTCGAATCCGTCGTTGCGCAACGTGACCGTCCACGGCTGCGTGTTGTCACCGGACGGCGCGGTCAGCGCGGCGCGGAGCACGATCTCGATCTTTGCGTGACTGACGCTCGCGACCGAAAGACTCGGAGAGGAAGTCGTGTGGAGGGTCTGGGGAAGCTGCATGCAGCTTCCCCAGTGCACCCCAGAGGCCATCATAGTTGACCAGGCATGACGGCGACTTACCGACATTGACCGCCTCGGGAGCGCCGAATCGAGGGGTCGACCCCCAGTGCCGCAAAATGGCGTTTTACGAAACATCTCGCGGGTAAGAGCACGCTTCCCCACAGCGAATCCTGCCCGCTCTGGTATCGTGAGAGCGGCAATGGGGTTCGAATCCACGCGCCTACTCACGGCGACCAAGACCGAGACCATCAAGCTGCGCCGAGCGCGCCTGCGGGTGGTTCGCGGACCGGACAAGGGCAAGGAGCTCGAGCTCGGTGAGCAAGCGCGCGTGCTGATCGGAACCCATCCCGATGCGGAGCTGTCGATCACGGATACCAGCGTGTCGCGCCGCCACGCCGAGCTTCGCCTCGACGCCGCAGGCTACGTTCTCCGCGATCTCGGTAGCAGTAACGGCATCCGCGTCGGCGGCGTGCAAGTGCTAGAGGTGGTACTCGACCACAAAACCCCGGTGCTGTCGATCGGCGAGACCGATCTCAAGTTCAGCCTGCTCGACGCAGAAATCGAGCAATCGCTCAGCGTGGATCATCATTTCGGCTCGCTGCTCGGAAAGTCGACGTTGATGCGCGCGCTGTACGTGCTCGCGCAGGCGGCAGCCGCGAGCGAGAGCTCGGTGCTCGTCACTGGCGAGTCGGGCACCGGCAAGGAGCTTTTGGCCGAGAGCGTCCATCGCGCCTCTACCCGCGCCGAGCAGCCCTTCGTGATCATGGATTGCGCCAACATCCCGGGCGGCCTCATGGAGGCCGAGCTGTTCGGCCACGAACGGGGCGCGTTCACCGGTGCCGAGATCGCGCGTGCGGGCCTGCTCGAGGAGGCCGATGGCGGCACGCTATTCCTCGACGAGGTCGCGGAGCTGCCTCTCGATCTGCAACCCAAGCTCTTGCGCGTGCTCGATAGTGGACAGGTCAAGCGGCTCGGTGGCACCACGTACCGCAAGCTCGACCTGCGCGTCCTGGCGGCCACGCATCGCAACCTGCAAAGCCTCGTCATGCAGAAAAAGTTTCGCGCCGACCTCTTCTATCGCCTCGTCGTCCTCCGTCTCGAGATGCCGCCGCTGCGACATCGCCTCGACGACATCGCGTTGTTGGCGCGGCGCTTCGTCGAGGTTGCACGACCGGGCTTCGACCCCGAGGCGCTGCTCACGCCCGCGGTGCTGGCGGCGCTGTCGTCGTACACGTGGCCAGGTAACGTACGAGAGCTCAAGAACACGATCGAACGATTGCTGTCGGCCGGTGACCTATCGACCGCGGTCAACCGCGCCGCAGCAAAGCACGGCGGCAAGGCGCTCGGCGAGTACGCCACCGCCCGCCGCGTCGCAATCGATCGATTCGAGCAGGAATACTGTCGCGCCGCGCTCGGAGCCAGCGGTGGATCGATGTCCCGAGCAGCAGAGCAAGCCGGCATCACGCGCCAGATGTTCCATCACCTCGCCAAGAAGCACGGTATCGATGGGGGTTGAGAAACGGCGCGCGTGGGTCGTCGCGCTCTTCCTTTTCCTTGCCGCGACGACGCCATCGCTGGCGCAGTCCCCCTCGCCTTCGCGCGAGCAGTGGCGCCTGCAGGCGAAGAAGCTCAAAGAAGAAGGCGCACGCGCCCTCGAGCAACGAAACTTCGCACAGGCCCTCGATCGATTCCAGGCCGCATACCGCGCGTTCCCGTCACCCAACCTCCGCTACAACATGGGGCTCGCGCTCGCAGAACTGGGTCGCCCGCTCGAAGCACTCGAGGCCTTCGAAGACTTTCTGACCAACGCGAAGGATGTTCCGGCCGAAGCGCTGGCGCATGCACGCGTGCAAGTGACGGAGCTCGACAAGCAAGTCGGTCACCTCGCGATGACCTGCAACCGCTCCGGCGCGACCGTGTCTGTCGACGAGAAGCTCGTGGGTGACACTCCGCTACCCGGCGCGGTGCGCGTTGCTGCAGGCCGCCACCGCGTGACGATCGCACAAGACGGCTTTCGTCCGTTCCAGTTCCGCGTGGACGCCGGCAAGGGCAACACGTTCAACGTCGACGCCGTGCTGGTACCCGTCGATCAGTCACTGCCACAGGACGCACGCCGCCGACACCTCGCGCCAGCCATCGTCGCCGGTGCGACCGCCCTCGTTGCGGCCATCGGTGCTGGCCTGCGCATCAACGCGCAGGTGCAGTACGGCAACCTCGAAGGGAGCTGCTCGCCGAGCTGTGACCGGAGTCAGTGGTCGGGATTGCCGGCGCGCGAATACGCCGGCGATGCGCTGCTCGGCGTCGCCGCAGCGCTTGCCGTCGTCGACATCGCGCTGTGGGTGGTGGACCTTCGCAAGCCCCGTACGTCCCGCAAGGCGGACGCTACTGCGCGGTGAAGATCGCCTTCACCGGGTAGTGACTGCGGTCGTCGACGGCGATGACTGTGTAGTCGCCCGCTCGGCTCGGTGCGGTGAATGTGAGGGGGGCGAAGTTGCCGTCGTGGTCGGTCTCGCCCTGGGCCACGGGTGTTGCCGCCGATGTATCGAGGTAGACTATGACGCTCCCATTCGCGGCGAAGTTGTTGCCGATGACGGTGATCTTCTTGCCGACGACGACGCTCTTGGGGGAAAGCTCGATCACGGGACCGTACGCCTCAACGAGCTGCCAACCGCCACCGATTGCCTCGCCTCCGAGCGCATAAATGCGGCCGTCGATACCAGGCCCTGCGGTCAAGCCGCTCCGTGGGCTCGAGAGCGGCGCGATTGGAGACCAGCGCTTGGCGCCCGGTCGCAGCGCTTCGACGCTGGACAAAAACGTACCGTCGGAGGAGCGACCGCCGATCGCGTAGACACGCCCGTCGGCGCCGACCACTGCGGCATGCCCCGCGCGCTCGGTGAGAAGCGTCGGTTCGTCGTGCCGGGCGGCGTCGCCCTGACCGAGCGAGTACGAGTGCTTCACGCCGACCAACGGGATTCCAAAGTTCCCGCCACCGACGGTATAGATGCGTCCGCTCGCAAAAGCTGCTGCGGCATGACTCTGTGCGCACGCTACTCTACCCTGAGAGTCAGCTTCACCGGATACTGGCTCCGGTTGTCGCTCACGATGATGGTGTGCACCCCAGGCTGGCTGGGGGCGGGAAATACGATGGGCGTGATCGCCCCCTGCTGATCGGTGGCGCCCACGCCGACCGCTGCAGCGGTCGGCGAGTCGACACGCACGCTGACGGTCGCATGCGACGCGAAGTTGTGACCCAACAGCACAAGCGACGCTCCAGGGCCCACCCGCTGCGATGAGAGCGAGATTGCCGGCCCATAGGCCTCCACGCTCATGCGACTGTTCGGCGTCCCCTCACCGCCGATCGCGTAGATGCGGCCATCGGCGCCGACCGCGGCCGCGAGCGCCTCGCGCGGCACGCCGAGAGGAGCCATGGCCCGCCAGCGACTCGCGCCAGGACGCAAGGCCTCCACGCTGGCCGTGGCGCTGCCCGCGGACGAGCGACCACCGATCGCGTAGATCGCACCATCGGCGCCGACCGCGAGCCCGTGCATGCAGCGCTCGGCGAGCAGTGCCGGCTCGGGCCTCCAGGTTGCTTCACCGGCGCCTCGTGAAATCGACATGGGCTTACTGGGATCAGGCAGCCCGTCTATTGGCGCGCCCCCCACCACGTGCAAGCGGCCCGCGCGCTGGACCGCGGCCGTGAACCTGGTCGTTGCTGGAACGACGGGACCGCTGTTCCACGTCCCAGCGAGCGGGTCATAGTACTCGACGGTTGCTACCTCCGTCCTCGGGATGTACGAGCTCGTACTGCCGCCAATCGCGTAGACGTTCCCGTCGGCGCCGACACCGAGCGCGACGCCGTCGCGCTCCGACGACAAGCTTGCGATCGTCGTCCAGTTGTCGGTCGCAGGGTCATAACGTTCCGTGGACTTCCACGTGTGCGCTCCGAGTTCGCCGTCGTCCCCCCCTGCGACGTACACCTTGCCGTCCGAGCCCACGACGCCGCCGGCTCTCTGGCGAAGTGTCGACATCGACGCACGCGGGGACCACGTATCTGTCATGAGGTCGTAGGCCAGGACCGTGGCAAGGGAGGTCGAACCCCCTATCAACACGATGTCACGGCCTCCGATGGCGAGGAGGGTGCCATCCTGTAAGGTCACGGCCATGTGTGCGGAGCGGGCGCCGGGCAAGTCGGCCAGCGGTAGCCAATTGGGTGGCCCAGTCACCGGCGCGCAAACGCTCTCGGCACAGAACTCTGTCGAGCACTCCGAGTCCTGCGCGCACGGTTGGTCGATCGCGACGGTACCACCAGTTCCCATGCCACCGTCGGTGACGACCACGCTAGAGAGCGCATCGTAGTCGAGCAAACAAGCGGAGGAGCCCGCGCCCAGCGCCATGGCCAGCGCCACGAGGATCGGCTTCGTCGACCTATGCAGTGGGGACATGCCCTCATACGATCGAGCGTGCCTCGGGCCGCGTCAAGCGTGCGGTGCGAGCACGCCCGACGTTTGCTATTCTCGAGTGGTAAATGAGTAGGCCGTGGTGCCGGACGTGACACAAGCGCGCGAGCTGCGCGGCAAGTACGAGATCCTCGGGCATATCGCCCGCGGCGGGATGGCGGAGCTGCAGCTCGCTCGTGCCACCGGCATCGAGGGTTTCGAGAAGCTGCTGGTCATCAAACGGATCCTCCCGCATCTCGCCGCCAATCGCGAGTTCGTCACCATGTTCCTCGACGAGGCACGGATCGCGGCTACGCTGCATCACCCCAACATTGTTCAGGTCTACGACATTGGTTCTCTCGATGGCGACTACTTCTTCACCATGGAGTACCTCCACGGAGAAGACGTGCGCCACATCTTCAAGGCCGCGCGAGCGGCAGACCGAGAGATCCCCCTCGAGCACGCCCTCTCGATCATCCTCGGAGTCTGCGCAGCACTGCACCACGCTCACGGCGCCGTAGGTGTCGACGGTGCGCACGGCGGGATCATCCACCGCGACGTATCGCCACAGAACGTGTTCGTGACGTTCGAAGGTGGCGTGAAGCTCGTCGACTTCGGCATCGCGAAAGCGGCACGACGGCTCACGGAAACGCGCGAGGGCACGCTCAAGGGCAAGGTGCAGTACATGTCGCCCGAGCAATGCCTGCAGGCACCGCTCGATCCGCGCAGCGACGTGTTCGCGGTGGCCATCATGTTGTGGGAGCTCAGCGTTGGGCGGCAGCTGTTCGACCAGGGCAGCGAGTTCGAGATCCTGAAGGCCATCGTCGAGCGAGACGCACCCGCGCCACGGCAGATCAAGGCGAACTATCCCGAGGCGCTGGCGGGTATCGTGATGAAGGGGCTCCAGCGCAATCGCGAGGCCCGCTATCAGTCCGCGCAAGCCATGCAAGCCGACCTCGAGGAGTTCGCGCGCGAGCATCGTCTCGCCGTCTCCCCGATCGGGCTGCAGCGCTACATGAAGGACATGTTCGGCGACCGCGTGAGCGCACTCGTAGCCGCACGCCAAAGCGGTGACCAGGCGCTCGTCGAGCACCTGGTGCAGGCGATCGACCAGCGCACCTCTCTATCGGTCTCAGGCGCCCCTCGCAACACGATGTCCACGGCCCCGCGCGCCACTCGCGCTCTCGAGGCGCCGACGGTGCGTGCCCCGTGGCGAACGCTCGCGCTCGTTACGGTCCTGTTGGCCCTCGGCGCGGCCAGTCTCGTATACCGCGCTCGCCGGCACGTCGTCTTCCCCGCCGTCGCGCCGACGCCAATCGCTATGGCAGTCCCTCTGTCGGTCGAGCAGCCCGTGCCACCGACTGCGCCGAAGACGATCGTCGTGGCGTTGCGCAAGGACCCCGTCGAGGCGAGCGTCACCCTCGACGGCGCTCGCCTCATCGATGATTGGGTCCGATTTTCCGACGACGGTCGATCGCATCTCGTACAAGTGTCCGCGCCCGGCTACGTCGCGCAGCGCATGCAACTCGACGCGAGGTCAGAGCGCACGCTCTACGTCTTCTTGAAGCGCGCAAACGTTCCGGTCGCTGCCAGCAAGACGAGTGCAGAACATAAACGAAGGCCAGAACACGTGCCCGCGCAGGCTCCGGCAGTGACCAAGCCGAAGCCTGTCATGCCGGCGCTAGATCCGTAGTGGCGCATTGCACTGCCTGGAATCCTACCCGGTACCTGTCAACAAGAATGAGAGCCCGGAGGTGTGCATTTAGTGAGCAACCGTTGCTGAGCCTTGAGGGCGTAGCTACGCATCAGATCTCCTAATGCAGGGGCACCACGGGCGCGTCATAAGGTCGGATCGAAGGCAGGAACGACGTCGGAGTCGATGTCCTCACGGCCGTGGCGAAAGCGCCGCGTCATGAAGTCGAGGACCTCGGCTTCATCGTAGCAGGTCGCGCCGTACACCCAGCGCCATGCCCGCGCGCCGATGAACAGGGGCTGCGTAGGCTCGGGCGCGACGTTGACGCGGGTCTGCGCGAACTTTGTCTTGGCAGCGAGCAACGAGCTCGCTGCGGCGACGCAGGTGTCGGACCCGGATGGTGCGGCGCAGCGATACGTCATCACGATGCCGCCGTGCTCGAGATCGTGAAGCAGATAGCCAGTACGGATGGGTTTCACGTAGAACTGGTTCCACGCCGCCCAGATCGGATAGTGATTTCCCGACGACGGGAAGGTCTCCCAGTCGCTCCGCGGCTCCGTGTCAGGGCTCACGTGATCGTGACCGACGACCGCGGATCGATACATCTCGCGGGGTCCACACTTGCCAGTCGCCGGGACCACCCGCACCTCGCACGTGGCCGGCCCCTCACTCGCCTCGAGATGCACGAGCGTGAGCGCCGCCGGAAGCGAATCGCGCATCGAGAGATAGCCTGCGCGACGTTGCATCTGCGGGAGCGACACGAACGCGGGTGCTTCAACGCCGAACGAGAAGCCCACCGCGTCGGTGTTCTCGGACGGCGAGCAATCGATGGTGAGCTCGACGAGGCCACCTGGCGGCGTGAACCGGATGTCGATGGTGGAGGTGCCACTGATCCTGATCGTCTGCTTCACGCCGGAGCCGATGCCGCCCTCGGGCGCAACGAGCTGGACATCGAGGTGCTCCTCCGGCGCCGACTCGCATGAAGCGAGCAGCATGGCGGTGGCGACGAAGGCGGTGGTTCGCGTGCGCACGCGCGCATCGTACGTCAATCGACATAACGCCGTCCCGATCCGGGACGCCTCGTCGTGCATCGACCCATTCATCGCGGCCAACGATCGACTCCGGCGGGCATGGCCGGACCGGATGTGCCTCCCGCGGGTACGGGCGGCTGCTCGTTCACCGACGGCACGCCGGCGTCGCTCACAGCGCTCCCGGTGTGCCTTTCGCGCTTGCTGCTGGTTTGGTTCGCTTCACGCTTGACGTGCCGCGGAGTCCGCATGTAGAACACCTGCTCGAACAACGCGGGAGTAACTCAGTGGTAGAGTGCCACCTTGCCAAGGTGGACGTCGCGGGTTCAAGTCCCGTCTCCCGCTCAACAAAAACGGTCACCTATTCGGTGGCCGTTTTCATTTTGTGCCTGCTTCGCCCTCCATGTGCCTGCTGATGTGCCTGTTCGGTGCCGGAGTTACCTTCGACGCCTACCAGACGAGCCGCATCATGCCCTCCACCGCCGCCCGCTTCTCCCCGGCGTCCACATGGGAGTAGTGGTCGGTCATCGCCTGCGTGACGTGCCCAGTGATCGCACGCGTCACCTCGCCGGTTGCCACCCGGCGTAGGAGGTCGTTGGCCGTCCGCCTCAGACCGTGCGACGAGAGCCGACGGTCGACCTCGATCTGCTTGAGGCAGTCGATGAACGCCTTCCGCTCCTGCCGCCACCCGCGCAGGACTTCACGCAGCTCCTCGGTGAGCGGCACGTCCTTGGGCCGCTCGGTCTTCGTCGAAGACACGATCCCGTGCCACTGCGCGCGTCTCACCTTCAAGATCGCGCGCTCTTCGTTCAAGGAAAGCTCTCGGAAGAAGAAGTCCGACGAGGACAAAAGGTTCATCGTTCACACCGACATCGACAAGCCGGACCTTGGAGGGCCTCGCAGCAACGACTCGTTCGACCTACGCGTCGTGGAGAAGTGCGCTGGCAGCGAGAAACCGAACTTCGTTAGAATTACGGGGGAGGTGTTTCCAAACCTGCGCAGGGCATGACGTTTAGGCGGCTACGCCGCCGATTTCGCGATGGCCTTCACGACCCGCGCGATGTTCTCGAGCGTCGGGTTGCCGCTGGGCGCGAGCATGCGGTAGAGCGTCCGTCGAGAGAGCCCGGCCTCTCGGTAGAACGACTCCTTCTGCACCACCTCGAGGTGAGCGGCAAGGATCTCCTTCCACGCCTGCGCGTCGCCGTCCGTCAGCGCCTCGGTGAGCGACTGGATGACGACCTTGCGGTCGCGGAGCGCGGCCTTCGGATCGTGGTCGGTGACGGGCGCGCCCCGTTTAAGGCGCCTCGCCGGCATGGCGTCGAAGGAGAACGCGCGCTTTTCCGATGCCTTTGTCTTGGCCATGCTTCGTGCCTCCCACGCAGCTCGGCCAAGCCGTCGCCCAGGTAGCGGGCGTCGCCGAAGTGAGCCGATTCTTGGATGCGAAGCAGTCGAGCATCTACTTGAGCGCGGTTCTTCGGCGACAACCCCGAGAGCCATTCGAGGAACTCGGGGAGGCGCCGGAGCCGCACCCGAGCAATGTGCCATATACGGCACTCACTTTCAAGCGCGACCGTTTGATCGGGGCGAAGACCTCAAGATCTCGGAGGTTTTCTATCTTTGTGACCCTCGGTGACGGATGTGCCTGTTTGCGATGTGCCTGTGCCTGAAAATGTGCCTGTTTCGGGTGCTTCTAGCGTGTCGCCTGGTGACGCGTGGTGACAGTTAAAGTTCCGTTTTGACTCGAGCTCCTCGCGACTCTGCTTAGAACCGCGCCATCGGAATTCCCCAGTTGAAGTGGATGCGGCCCGGGAAATGGCTGTACCAGGGGTTCGACTTCCAGCGCTCCTCGGCGAGCCCCTGCGCGAGCGGATAGGCGTACTCGACGGAGATCGGCCCCACGGGCGTCTGCAGCCGCAGGAACGACATGCCGATGGAGTGCTTGATGTCGTTGGTGCCGAGCACGTTCCAACCGTCGAACACGGCGCCGACGTCGTAGAAGACGGCGCCCACCCACGGGAACGGGAGCCCGAGGAACGTCTTCGCGATGGGGAACTGCACCTCCATCGTCGACAGCATGCGGATGTTGCCGCCCTGCGGCACGATCTGGAAGCCCGTGGCGCCGGGGATCGACGACACGCCCGAGCGGATGATCTCCACCTTCAGCTGATCGGGCTCGTAGCCGCGGGTCGCGGTGTCGCCGCCCGCGTAGTAGCGCTCCACCGTCGGCAGCGCGGGTGAGTTGAACGGGATGCCCTGGTCGTAGCGCAAGTTCGCGAGGAACGAGAAGGCGTTCCCGCGGATGTTGAACGGCTGCACGAACAGCGCTTGCGCCGCAAGCACGAGGAAGTTGTTGTCGCTCGAGAAGAAGTTCACGAAGCCGTTGCCCGGCGCCGAGCTCGGGAACGACCACCCGACGAGGCCTTGCAGGAACCATCCTTTGTACGGTGCGAGCGGGTTGGGTTGGCCGTCGATGCCGATGCGTCGATCCCACACGAGCCCGAGGCTGAACTTCGCAGTGTGGGTCGAGTCCGACTCGGACTCGCGGTCGTACGAGCCGGGCAAGCGCGAGAGCGGCGCGAACGTCTGCGAGAGATAGTTTTCGTAGCGCAGGTAGCCGCGCAGATCGCGCGTGAGGAAGCGGGTCAGCTGCACCGACGCGCCGTACACGCGGATCGGGCCCAGGCGGTTCGTCACCTCGGCGCGATAGAAGCCCGTCGCGTCGAAGCGCCAGTTGGGGCCGAACACGCGCGGATCGGAGTAACGGCCGAGGAAGCCCCACGCGTCCTTCGAGAAGCCCGTGTCGGCGCGCAGCTCGAGCTGGGAGCCGAAGCCGAAGAAGTTGGACCAGATGTAGCTCGCCGTCGCGAACGCGTAGTAGGGCAAGCGATCGCTCGACACGCCGGCGGAGACCACGAAGCCGCCGTAGTCTATGTAGCGCTCGCGCACCGAGACGAGGATGGGCACCACCACCTTCTGCGACGAGAGGCCCACCGGCGTGAGGCGCACCGAGCCGAAGATGAAGTGCGTCTGCAGATTGCGCTCGCCCTCCTCCAGCTTGTTGAGGTCGAATAGCTCCCCCGCGCGGAACGGCAGGTCCTGCATGATGACGCGATTGAACGTGGTGAAGTTGCCGCGGATGATGACCTCGCCGAAGCGCACCTCCGGCCCTTCGGAGATGCGGAAGCGCACCGTGATGCGCGTGCGCTCGGGGTTCCAGGTGGAGCCGGAGAAGTCGACCTGCACATAGGGGCGACCGAGTGCCTTGTACGCGGCCGCCACGCGGCGCGCATCGTCCGCGAGCATCTCCTCGGTGAACGCGCTGTTCTCCTTGAGCTTGAGGATCTTGAAGATCTCGGGCGCGCTCTTCTTGTGATCGCCTTGGAAAAGGACCTCCACGCGATCGCAGCGCTCGCGCTTGCCCTCCTCCACGTAGAAGCGCACGTAGAGCCGATCCTGCCCCGCGCCGGCACCTGCGCTGGCGGCACCCAGCGCACCGAGCGAATCGAACGCAGTCGGATCGCGCGCCACCTCGGTGCGAATCTTCGCGCCAGGGAAGCCTTGTGCGCGGTAGTACGTGACGAGCCGCTCTTCGTCTTGCTTGAGCTGTACGGCGGTCACGTAGCCACCCGAGCCGAGCCCGATCACCCCGAGGCGGGGGAACGGCTTGGTCTCGACCCCAGCGCGCGTCAGCAGCTCGGCCGACGGCGCCATCAGCGGATCGAGCGTGGCCGACACGACCTCGACCTCGCGCACGCGCAGCTCGAGGCCCTCCTCGAGGAGGAACGTGATGTCTTCCACGTCGGTCGCGCGATTCCGCTCGGTCGAACGCGCCTTCGATCCCTTCTGCTGCGACGCGTTCGGATCCACGCGATGACGGCGGAACGTCACCTTCGCCTCGAAGAAGCCGTGCTGCTGG
This sequence comes from Myxococcales bacterium, assembly GCA_043741435.1. Lineage (GTDB taxonomy): Bacteria > Myxococcota_A > Polyangia > Palsa-1104 > Palsa-1104 > JBDTCO01. The sequence continues at coordinate 39,460 of JAYUBF010000063.1, read as the reverse complement.
TAGTAGCGCTGGATGGACTTCGCGCTCTCGGTGAGCTCGATCTCGTCGTACGCGCCAGTGGTGAAGATGGTGAGCTGCTCGCGCAGGTCGTGCTCCGCGAGCTCGCGGTTGCCGACGAAGTGGATGTCCACCCGACGCTTCTCGGCGATCTTGAGCGGCAACGACACGCGACGTCGGGCGGGATCGGCGTCGCGCTTTTCGTCGAATTCGGGCAGCACGCGCGCCGCCGGGTAGCCGCGGTCCTTCAGCTGCTGCTCGGCCTTCTTCGCGTCCTCGCGCATGCGCGGCAAGCTGAACCGGCCCCAGATGGACCACCCGTGGCTGAACAGATCGAGCAGCTCGCGGTCCGTGATGGCGTGGTTGCCGGCAGGTCTCACCGCGTCGAGCTTGTACGGTCGCGCCCAGCCGCCGAGGTCCACGCGAATGGTCACGTCGATCTCGTGCTGGTGTGCGCCCGTGCGCGCCTTGCGCTCGATGGTGACCTTGTTGCCGAAGTAGCCTTCGCGCCCGAGGAACTCACCGACGCGTTGCGACTCCTCGAGCATGAAGCTCTCGATGAGCTCGTCGGGCGGCAGCTGCGTGCCCGACGTGAACGTCACGTGCCGAAGGATCTCGTCGTCGAAGAGCGGGAAGTTCCCCTTCACGCGCAACGTGCGGACGATCTTGAGCGGCCGGATGCGCAGCTTCAACACCGTGCCCTCGACGGTGGGCGGGCCATCGAGCGTGTAGCCGAGGCGCTCGAGCGACTCCGGCAGCGCGATGGTCTCGGCCACGCCGTAGCTCGCACCCACTTGCAGGCCGAGGAAGCGCGCGAGCTTGTCCGCGGGCTCGAGCAGGTCGCCGGTGATGACGGCACCGCTCAGCGTGACGGTGGACGCCGCGCTGCTGTCGTCGCCGAGCGTGTCGCCCCCATCGTCGGACGGCTCTGCGTCGGTGCTACCGCCATCGGATTCGGGCGCTGCTTGCGCGAGGCCCACGAGCGGCGCGGCGATGAGAACGCAGGCCACCACGAGCGCACCCCCGCGCATCACCTTCGCGCGGCGAGATCTGCCGCGAGATCTATTGGGGTGCCCATCGGCATGCATTTCCAGCCGGCGAGCATATAGGCACCTTGTCTACCAGACGAGCGGGAGCTTCAGGTTCAGCTCCAAGCGGCCACGGGTCAACGAGTCCTGCACGGTCTCCGTGCCGCGCGTGAGGTACTCGCCGCGGCCCAGCACCGAGAGTTGATCGCTGATGCGGTACTCCGCGAACCCGCCGACCCGGGTGCCGGAGATGAAGCCGAACTCGCCCTGGCCGCAGGTTTTGAGGCCACGCGTCCACCGCTTGCACGCCTGGATGTCGACGCCGGTGGCACCGAACTCGAGGCTCAGCGTGTCGAGGTGGGCCACCTTGCGCAGGGGGTCGATCGCGCTCGAGACGAGCGCGCCCGAGGCGCCCTTGGCCACGCCCTCCGACGTGGTGGTGCCTTGCACGGCACCCATCGCCGGCGCACGCCCCGTGCCGCCGGTGGTGCCAGGTGACGCGCCGCGCCGGATCTCGTCGGCGGTGCGACGCGTAAAGCACATGAGCAAGATATCGGCACCCTGGAGCCCTTGCTGCGTCGAGGCCACGAGCTGCGGCGCGCTCAACGGACCGATGACCTGGATGTTGATGTTCGACGAGGTATCGGAGCGATCGGACACCAGCACGCCGGTCGCCGCGATGTGCAACGTCGGCGTGTCGGGATACCGCTTCTCCGGGTCGAACGTCAGCTGGCTGCGCTCGGTCTGGAACGGGAAGCCGCAGACGGGAATGCGGATGGTGCCGCCCTGATCCACCGTCGCTGCGCCGCCGATCGCAGGCGTGCTGAGCGTGCCCCCGATCTGGAGATCGGCGCCGAACGTGAGGTCGGCGATGTTGTTACGGACGAGGAACGGGCCGGTGGTGCGGGCGCGAAGATCGAGCTTCATCTGCTCCAGGAGGGGCAACCCTTCCCAGAACGGCTCGGCGCGCTCGCTGGTGCGCCTCGGCTTGAACAACAGGTCGGCCAGCTCGAAGTTCCCGGTGTACCGACCTTCCACCACGTTCACGACGCCGGACACCTGGAGGTGACGACTGTCGCCGGACAGCTCCACCGCGGGGGATACCCGCAGCGCGAAGTCGCCACCGTTGTAGGCGAGGTCACTGGCATCGACGCGCAGCGATAGCGCCCGCAGCGACAAGCGATCACCGAAGCCGACCTTGCCGTCGATCGCGAAGCGCGCTTCATCGTCGACGAGGCCCGTGATGCTGCGACAACCCACGCGATCGCCGGAGTCTCCACAGCCGATGGCGATGTCGTAATTGACGAACTTGAGTGTGCCTTCGTTCACCGCGATCTCGCGCGCGCTGCGACGCAGCGACAAGCGCAGGTTCTTGATGGTGGCTTGTCCGCGCCACTCGGGCCGCTGCCAGGAGCCCGAGAGCCCGACCTGCACGACGACCCGGCCGGTGGCTTCGTCGATCTGGTCCGGCAAGGCCCATTGCAACAGCTTGGCGGACAGCTCACCCGACACCTCGCCCGTGATGCTACCCGGCACGTAGCCCGAGAGCCCGATGCGGCCACTCGCGCGCGCGACGGCGCCATCCATCTCCATCTTGAGATCGCGCAGCTGCACACCATCGGCCTCGAAGCTGACGATGCCCGACGGTACGAACAAGCGATGGCCCTCGAGCCCGCGCGGCTGGAGGTTGGCGCGACGCAGATCGATGGTGCCGAGCACCGTGGGCCGCGCCGAGAGGTCGCCCTGGATCGCGAGGTTCACGAGCGCGTCACCGCTCATGTGCTGGAAGAACGACGAGAAGAAGTACTCGAGGAGCTCGAGGCCGATCTTTCCCTCGAGGGCGACCGCCGTGTCCTTCGCCGCGATGCGTCCACTGATGGAGAACGCGCCCAGCGCCGAGCGCAAGGCACAGCGATTGATGTTGAGGTCGTGGCCATTGGTCGAGAGCGTGACGGCCTCTTCGTTGCGCACCACGAGGCGGCGCGCCTGGCCGGTCTCGTCGAGGCCGCTCAAGATGAGCGACAGCTGATCGAGGCGCAGCTCGGCGAACGTGAGGCCCGCTTCGGCGTCGGCGGTGAGGCGCGCCTCGCCGGTGGCGCGACCGCGGACCTCGGCGAGGCGTCGCATCTCGGGGAACAGGCGCTCGAGCTCGATGTCCTCGAACTTCACGGTCACCGCGATGGAGATCTTCGGCATGAGCGTGAGGTAGCCGTCGATGCTGTAGCTCTGGAAGAATCGCCCCGTGACGTGGATCGCGTCCGCGCCCGGCTCGAGCTTGAGCGAGCCATCGCCGAACAACGTGTCTCGGATCTTGGCCCCGACGAGCGAGATGACCCCGCCTGGCTGAGGCCGAGTCATGTCGCCTCCGAGGTGCACTTGCCCCGAGATGGTGCCGAGGATGGCCACGGGCAGGCTCGACACCCCGGGGATCGCGAGCAACGGGAAGTCGCGCGGGGACAGATCGAGATCGAGCGCGCCGGCGCGGGTGATGTTGCCCTTGCCCTCGAGCACGCCGCCGTCGACGCGTTGCAGGTGCAGCGCGCTCACCTGCACGTCGGAGTCGGTGAAGTCGAACGCGACCTGGCCGTCCTTGTAGCGATCACCGAGCAGCGACAGCTGGGGGACGGTGATCGAAGCGCGACCGCGCGGCGCCGCCAGCGGTCCGTCGAGCGACACTTCGAGATCCGCGTTGCCCACCACGGCGACGGTGGCGAACACCTCGGAGAGGCTCGCTCCCCGCGCATTGATCGTGGTGGCGATCTCGGGAGAGAGCGGCTTGTCGAGCCTCGTGCGCCCGTTTTTGTCGACGTCGAAGAGGCGCAGCTCGCCTTGCGCCGTGAGCTGCGCGCCGACGCCTTGGCCCACCAGGTCGTCGAGGTGCAGCCGGCCACCCCGCAGACCCACGCGCGCCGTCGCATGATCGACACGACGACCCCGCACCAGGGCTCCGGCGATGTCGACGCTGGCCTCGCCTTCGAGCCCGAGGAGGGGGCCCGAGACGCTGCCCTTCAGCATCGCGCGAGCGACCTGCAGGTCGCTCGGCAGGCCCATGCGCGACAGCCAATCACCGTGCGACGCCGACAGCTCGAACGCGAGCTGCGCGTGGGCATTGGCCCCGAGGTTCAGCTTGCCATCCGCCAACAGGGCTAGGCCCTCGCCCTTCAGCTCCACCTTGCGCAGCGCAAATGCACTGCCTTGCGAATCGATCGAGCCCGCGAGCTCGAGGTGTCGCGGAAACCGATCCACGGTGCTCCGCTCGAGCGTGCTCTCGGCCACGGTGACGTGGATGACGTTCGTGCTCTGGGATTTATCGAGGGACCCGCCCAGCTCCACCTTTCCGGCGAAGCGCCCAGCGACGAGCGGTCGCAGCGACGGAGGCACCGGTGGCAGGGCGCCGGGATCGACCCCGTTCGCATCGAGGTCGAGACGCCACGAGCCGTGCTGCGTCAGCGTGAGGTCGAGCTTGCCGCGCACCTTGCCGCGCGCGAGGTCCCCGTGGAGCCCCTCGAGCCGCAGCAGGCCGTTCTCGAGAAGACGCATGCGTCCGCCAGCCGAAGTGACGTGCAAGCCGACCACGTCGACCACCGCACCTTCGAGCTCGCCACCGATGCGCACGTTCGAGAATGGTCCCTCGATCGTGAGCGCGCCGTGCGGATCGCCGCCGATCCACGACGCCACCGGATCCGGGAGCAGCTTCGCGAGGCCGGCCCCGTGCTCGAGCCCGAGATGGAGCCGCACGCCCGCGTGCAGGCCATACACATCCGTGAGCGCACCCGTGAGCTGAACTTTGCCCTCGTGCGTCACGCCGGTGGCGACGAAGTTGAGCTCCTGGCGCGGGCCCCACGGGGCGGTAGGCGGTTGTCCATTGGCGACGGAACCGAAGTGATCGACGTGCAAGCCGCTCAGCGGGAAGCGGAAGTCGCCGAGGATCAGCTGACCGCTGTCGACATCGATGTTGATGAGGTCGAAGAAGAAGGCCGGGCCCTCCGGCGTGGCGCGCCGCTTCGACGACGAGTACGAGAGGCGACCCTTGCCGCGGGCACCGAAGAGATTGCCGACCCAGGACAGCTGGCCGGCGGCGTTGGAGGACGCGATGGCGAACTCCACGGGACCGAGGTCGATGTCGTCGACCTGGATGACGAGGTTGCTCTTGTCCTCGGTGGAAGGCCTGTTGCTCGACATCGCAGCGACGACGTTGATCTCCGGTTTCGCGGTGCCGAACGTGGTCCGCGTGGGCGCGATGATGCAGTAGCCACCCGGGATGCTGGCCTTCGAGAAGTGCAGCACGAGGTGGAAGTGGCGATGCATCGCGAACTTCACCAGCGACGCGATGAGCTCGCGAAGGTGCGCCTCGGCCTCCACGTGCGGCACCTTCATGACGAGGTTGCCTTCGGGGTCGCGCATCTCGAAGTCGCCCCCGACGACGTGCGTGGGCGCGTTGGTGAGGATGGACCACAACCCGCCGAAGTAGCCGTAGTGCGCGCGGCCGAGCTCGAAGGTGCCGCGCACGGAGTGCGTCACCAGCGACGAGATCATGCTGCCGAGGAAGCGGTCGTTGAGCTTGAAGAAGACGCCCGTGTACGCCGTGAGGAAGATCAGCGCGGCCACGACGACGATTCGTCGTACCAGACCTACTGGGCCGATGCGCGGCGGGGTCACCCACCGACGATAGCATCCGTCGGCGGAACAGGCGAAGACCGTGGTCGGGGCTCATGTTCGTCTGGTTCGACGACAGCTAGCCATATCTAGTGTAGGGCGTCTCGATCTCCCTTAGACTCGCCTCGTGAAGGATCGACCGCGTGTTTTTTACGGCGTCACGTGCCTGGTCGCTGCTGCGGTGTGCTGCGGAGCGTGGTTCACCGGGGTGCGCGAGGCGTTCTACGCTGCGCTGCTCGCAATCGGCACCGTCGCGCTGTTCCCGCTGCTCCTCGTCGCAGCGCTGCTCGGGATGGGGCTGGCGATCGCGTTCGTGATCGGTCTCGCCGGGGATCACGGCTGCGGCGGAATCCATGTCTTCGGCGAGGCCGCGGTCGGCGTCGGTCGCTATTTGACGCCGGGCTACTACCGCTTGTTGCTGCGGCAACGACACCCCGTGGTGCTCGGCATCGCGCTTGGCGCGACGCTAGGTTGCTTGTCGCTCGGGCTGCTACTCGCGCTGATCGTGTTCCCGAAGGAGGCGCGCACCACGGAGACGCTCGCCGCAATGAAGCAAGAGATCACGACCAGCGGTCGGATCCCGTCGCCCGATGCGCAGGGTCACCTGCAGCTGTCGGGCACGGCGGTGATCCAGGATGGATTTGGTCGACCGATGGAGTACGAGGAAGAGGGGCTCGTCTTCAAATCGTGGCGACTGCGCTCGCTCGGCTATGACGGTACGCGGAGCAGTGACGATCTGTGCATCTCCGGCGAGAGCACGCTGTCCGAGTGGGCGAGCCACGTGCGCTACGCCGTGGACACCTTGAACGAGCTCCGCCCGAACACGCTACGTGTCGGCGAGCAGCTGCAAGGCATCACCAGCCTGCGCTGCGCGACCCCCTAGTCTAGGCGCTGATAGGCCCTGCAGGCATCGCGGAGTCTGGCGATCGAATGCCTAATCGAACCTCGGGGCAACCTTTGCCCCATCGCGCTGAGCTCGAAAGCGCGGGTGCGCGCGCTGTCTTTCCGCAAGGAACTGCGGCGAGCCATCGGCCGATGACATACGCCCGATGGGTAGTCGAACGAATCACCCACTGCGGTGCAAATGCTTGCTCAGCGCGCAGAGTGCTCGAAGCTCGTTCAGTGATTGAATCGCCCTGCGCTCGAATGAGGTGCTCTCGCGAGGTCGTTCGCGGGCGATGCGCTCGCGTGCCTCCGCAAGGGGCTCCGACACGTACAACTGGCGGAGCGCGAAGAGCCGCTGCGCGACCGCTCGGGCGCTGGGCTCACGCATCGTCTACCGCTTCGAGCCGCTCGAGATCGGCGAGGTCCTGGGCGCGCCCGGCCAACTTCTTCATCCGGATCAAAGTTACGAGCGAAACGACGGAGAGAGGTCCTTCGGGAAGACTGATCTCGATCCGGTCGTCGAGCGCACCGGCAAAGGCGGTCTCGGCGATCATGAAGTCGATCAGCAAGTGCTCCTGGTCCACGACCTTGCTCACCCGTTGGACATGACGCTCCTTCGGCGTTCCAGGATCGAAGGTCATCGGCAGCGCGGCAAAGGTATATCCCAGCGGTCGAACGGCCTCGAGCGCTCGCGCTAGATCTTCGCGGGAGACGAGCAGGTCGATGTCCTTCGTCGACCGCGTCGCACCATGGATGGTGACCGCGACGCCACCACAGACCGCATATATGACCTGCGCCGTCGCGAGCGCGGTGGTGATGGCGTGCAGCTCATCGACCAAATTCACGAAACGAGAATAGCAGGCGATGAGACGGCGAGCGGCTATTTCCGGCCGATCGCGTCGAAGAGCTCGCCTGCGATCCGCTGCAACCACGTGCGCCCGTCCGGGCGCGCCGCTTCCGTCGCGGGATCGGCATTCAGCTCCGCCAGCATGTTGGTCCACATCTCGCGCGAGTCTTCGGGGTAGATGGTGCCGTCCGGCAAGAAGCACATGCCGATCTCGTCGTCGTAGACGACGAGGCAATGCTCGGCCGCCGCGTGCACGACGTCCGCGATCTGTCGCACGTTTTCTTCGGCCAAGGAGAGGCGGTAGCTCGCCGTCTTGCAGCTCGCGGCGCTGCTGGCATTGCCCACGGAGGTCGCGAGCGTCGTGGCGAAGGCCGCGAGCCTCGGGTTCGGCGAATCGGGCTGGTCGCGCAGGCCGTCCATCATGGTGAGCGCCTCCGCCGAGCTGGTCGGCACGGGCGCATGTCGTGCCGGATCCCAGATCACGAGGTCGTAGCTCATCGGTTCACCTGACCTCGCAGTATGCGAGTGCGCCCCACCATCTCGGCGAAGATTCGCTCGAGCTCGGCACGCACCGACGGGCCTTCCAGCACCTCGAAGGCGCGGGCGATGGCCTCGAGCGTGGCGAGCCCATCGGGATGCGTCTCGGCGCGGAGGCCATACGCCGTCGGTGGCCCCGCGGGGAGCGACACGCACGGGATCGCTCGCAAGCCCGGAACCCGTGCGCGCATCTTGCCTGCTTGGCGCCAGGTGCCGTCGGGTACGACGATCGTCACGGGCTTGTCCGCGCTCGCGAAGTCCACGATCGGGACCGCATCGTCGTCGGGATACAGCAGCACGGCCTGCCGCGCGGGATCGGGCTGGAATGCCTGCTCGGGCTGGCCCTCGATACCGCGGACCCACACCTCGGCGTTCACGAGGCAGCGCGCCGCGAGCTGCCCGGTGTTGGTGGGCTTGCGCGCTTCGTCGCGGTGCACGATGAGCAGGAGCTTGGTGCGCGTCTCGACGTGCGGGATCAGCGAGCAGATGCACTGCTCGACGAACAACTTGCAGTCTGCGCACCGCCTGTCGACGTTGTCGCGGCGGCTCACGGCACCGCCCCCTCGAGCCCGAGCGCGCGCAGCGGCGCCAGCAAATCTTGCGGTAGGGGCGCGCGGACGTGGACGCGCTCGTGCGTCGAGGGATGCGTGAAGGCCAGCTCCTGCGCATGCAGCGCGAGGCGATGGAGACCATACGTGGCGCGGTAGTGACGGTTGAGCGATCCGTGCCCGTAGTTCACGTCGCCGATGAGCGGATGGTCGATATGCTTCAGGTGACGGCGGATCTGGTGAAAGCGGCCCGTGCGCGGCAGCGCTTGCACGAGCGAGCAGCGATCGACGGCGGAGCGCGCGAGCAACGTGTAGTGCGTGACGGCCGGCACCCGATCGCCCTCCTCGTTCTTCGGCACCGGATGATCGATGGTGCCTTTGGCCGGGGGCGTACCGCGCACGAGCGCGAGGTAGTGCTTCTCCACCTCGCCGGCTTCGAAGGCGCGGTTCAGCGACGCCAGCGTTTCCTCGTCGAGCGCGAACAGGAGCGCGCCGCTCGTGCCGCGGTCGAGACGGTGCACGGGATACACGTGGCGCCCCAACGCATCGCGCACGCGGAACATCGCCACATCTTCGTCGTCCGCCCAGCCGCGGTGCACCAGCAGCCCGGAAGGCTTGTCGACCACCACCAGATGTGGGTCGACGTGGAGCAGCTCGATGGGGCCGGACATCGGAGCCACGTGCCTAGCCGATTGCGACGCGCTGTGCTACCGGGATCCATGGTCGACACGAGACGCTTGCTCATCGCCTCGTTCCTGTTATCGGTGATGTGCAGCGGGGCCTGCCACGACGATTCCACCGCCAACGACGATGGTGGGAACGCCGGCAGCGATGGCGGCGGCAGCGACGGGGGCGATCCGAGCTTCAAGCCCGCGCCACACGAAGCGTTGCCGCCGGTGCCGTTCGCCGGCGGCCACGTGCTTAAGAACATCCAGCTCGTGAGCGTGACGTTCGATGGTTTTCCGCAGGAGAGCCTCATGAAGACGTTCGGCGACTGGATCGTGAAGTCGAGCTGGTACACCACCGTCGGTACCGAGTACGGGGTCGCCGCGGGTACGCATCAGCTGGTGCACCTCGCCGAAGCTGGTCCGGCCCAGATCAGCTCGACGCAGATCGGCGACCTCATCGCCGCGCGCATCGCCTCGCAGGCCTTGCCGGCGCCCACCCCTGAGACGTTGTACCTCATGTACTTCCCGCCGAACACCGTCGTCGACGGCAGCACGGAGTGCACGCAGCACCACGGCACCTACAGCAACGCGTACCACTGGCTGCAACCGTACAACGGCAGCATGTTCGCTTTCGCCGTCGTGCCTTCGTGCGCGGAGATCAAGCTCTCCACGCTGGAGCTCGGCGCCGCGCACGAGATCATCGAAGCCGCGACCGATCCGTTCGTGGATGCCTGGGCCAGGGGACCGACGGACCCTTGGTACACCCTCGGGTCCGAGATCGCCGACAACTGCTCCGTGCCGTACGTGTCGGAGGGCCACACGGTCACCCGCGTGTGGTCGAACGCCGCCCTCGCCAGCGGCAACGCCGACCCGTGCATCCCGCATGCACCCTACTTCGCCGTCGATGCGGTGCCGTCGCACGCCACCGTCGCTCCCGGCGCCACCGCCATGTTCACGCTCACCGGCTGGTCGACGGCCGCCGTGCCCGACTTCTACGTCTTCATCGGCGCCGGGTACGACATCGGCTTCGACGAGGGCTCCGCGCCGAAGAGCACCCTCGACATCGCCAAGCTCAACAACGCCAAGGTCGGTCACGCCACCCTGACGGCCCCGGCCAACGCCAAGCCCGGTACCTCCTACTCGATGCGGCTCTGCGCGCAGGACGCGAGCGACCCACTCATCTATTTCTGTCGGCCACTGACGCTCGACATCCAGTAGGTCCACTCGCCGGCCATGGATTCGTCGCTGCAGCGACACCCGATCTTCGGTCGCAGCACGCCCGACGTGCGAGCGCAGCTGCTGTCTGCGAGTCGCGTGTTGTCTCTGCCGCCACGTACGCGCGTGCTGTCGGAGGGCGACGTCGCGATGTCGATCTTCGCGCTCGAGCGCGGTGCGGTGCGGGTGTTCCACCAGTCGACGGGAGGCGACGAAGTCTCGCTGAAGCTGTTCCGCGCGCCGGTGGTTTTCGGCGAGGCGGAAGCGCTGTATGGCGTGCCGTACCAGGAAAACGTCGAGACGGTCGAGGATTGCCGCCTGATCGAGATGCCCACGGCCGCCGTGAGAGAGTTCCTGGCGACAGCGCCGCTCGCGGCCATCGCGTTCGTGGAAGACCTCTCGGCACGTCTCGCGATCGCGAGCTACCACCAGCGCTCGCTCGCGTTTCATCCGATCACGATCCGCCTCGCGAACTTCTTGCTCGATTACGCCGAGTGGACCAACGATCCCGGCGTCCACGAGTGGAGCTTGGCGTTGAGCCAGGACGACATGGCTGCGGCCATCGGAGCGACGAGGAGATCGATCGGGAAGGACGTCACCGCCTGGCAAAAAGCGGGGATCCTCGCGCGCAGAGGGACCGCGTACGTCGTGCTTGATCCGGCCGCGCTCGAGCGATATTCGGACCCCGAGCGCCTTCGCCTGGTCTACCGCCTCGAAGGTGCGGATGGGAACAGCAGACCTCACCTCGAGCGACACCTCGTCTCGGCAAAGGCCTCAACGCCTCGTCTTCGTTGATTCTTCTCTGCTTTTCGCGTGGCATGCACGCTGCATGGATCCGGGTCCGTGGCCCGGTCGCTCACCGTCGTCGGAATCGTCGCTCTCGCCCTTGCGAGCGCGACCACCAGCCGCGCGGGCAGCAAGGCCGAGCAGTACTACGGCGCGACGAAGGACGGCACGCGCAAGATGCAGCACCTCCCGCCGCCGGTGCGTGAGCGTATCTGGAACCTCCCGCTCGAGGCCCCGTCTCTCGACTACGAGGCGCTGGCGACGAAGTACGCGGCCGACCCGCTGCTGAAGGGCCTCCGCGCATGGAGTGCGCACGAGGTCGGTTACCTCCGCTTCACGAGCAAGCTGGTCCCGAGCGATCGGCAACGGCTCGAGGTGCTCGCCGCCATCGCCGCGAAGCGCCTCGATGGTGCGAGCCTCGAACGCGGGTTGCGAGCGGCGGTCGACGAGGTTGCGAAGAGCCATCCCGGTGTCACCACGGAGCTCCTCACGACGCTCGCGGGGAAGCACCCCGCGCTCGCCGTCTCGCTGCGACGCTTCGAGACGAGCGCCAGAGCGCCGGCCCACCTCGATGTCGAAGGCGAGGCGAGGCGCTTGATCTCCACCGACCGCGCGTTGGTCGACGAGCTCGCGCTCGGAGACGCGCAGATCGCGCGAACGCTCGAACGCCCGGGCTCCCCTCTTCGCGCGAGCATCCGAGAGACGATCGTCGAGCTGGAGCGCTCGGCAGGCGACAACGATGGCCGACTGCGACCGCTCGACGCGAGTGCCCTGCGGGATCCGGTCACCAGCGCCGTCCTCGAGAACGTGTGGGCGCGCCTCGGTCGGCGCGAGCTGGCGATCGAAGACATCGACGCTGCACTTCCTCACGCGATCGCCGAGCTGGCCGTGCACACCGCAGCGCTGCGAGCGATCCGCGCCCGCGCGGTCGCCGAAGTGCTGGGCGACCTCGCCACTCGGTATGCCGACGAAGTGGTGGGTGGGCACATCAGCGCGAGCGAGCTGGCCAATCGCCGCAAGCTCACCTACGCGCAGTGGAAGACGATCCAGGATGCCGCACCGTCGCTGTTCCCCGATCTCGAGAGCCTGCCATTGGGCGGCGCTCGACTCGACGGCGTCGCTCGGTTGTACGGCGAGCTTGCGGCGGGCCGGATCGGATCGGTGGCGTTCTACACCCGTGCCAAGATCCCGCGGGAGCAGCTGCTGGTGTTGCAAAACAGCGACCCGCGCTTTGCGCGCACCGGCGATACGAAGTCGTGGCAGACGGTCGCGGGCTCGAAGCGCATCGCGCTCGACGATGCTCTGCTGGTGAGCCTGCCGGCGCACTGGCAGGCCGACGTGATCGAAGGTGGGATGGGCTTGCTCGAATTCGGGCGCAAGCACGGCGTGGATCGCCAGGCCCTCGACAACCTCGTCCTCCGCTACCCCGAGCGGTTCCCTCGCCGCAGCGTGACGATCGACAACGAGGCGCTAACCCAGCGGCTCGCCGAGGGTATCGCCAAGGCGCGGCAGCGAGATCCGTTCCAGCGCACCGACGACATCATCGCGCGACTCGCGGCCGATCCGGAGATCCGGGCGCTGTTGCCGACGGGAGTCGAGCTGACCCGTTCGCGCTACGAGATCCTGCGCAAGAAGTCCCCCGAGCGGTTCACGGACCTCAACGATCCGAGCGGGCCGATGGCGCAGATCGCCGCGGACGTGCGCGGCATCCTCGAAGAGGAGCCGACCCTCCACGCGCGCGGCATCGCGGAGCGCCTTCGTGCTCGCTACCCTCGAGCGCGGCTCTCACGCATCTATCAACTCCGCCGGCTGCACCCGGAGGTCTTCACCCGTGAGGTCGCCGTCGCAACACCCACCGACACTCGACGTGCCGATGCGGAGAAGCTCGTCGCGCTGAAGCTGGCCAGCCCACGACGACCCTACAAGGCAATCGTCGAGCACCTGCGCAAGCGTCAGCCGCGCTGGACACTCGGCTACCTGGCAGGCCTCCGGCTCACGTTCGATCAGGAGGTCTTCTCGCCTGCGGGTCTCGGTCGGGAAGACCGCGGCATCGACCGCCCAGTGCGCATGCTCTCGGAGCTTGCGTCGCTCGCGGGAGAGATCTTGCCGCCAGGCTTCACCGAGGCCCAGCTGGTCGAGGCAACCAATCGCTTGCTCGAGGAACGCCGACAGAAACCGCTGCCCGGACCGCTGCTACCCGACGTGCTGCGTCGAAACCTCGCCGCCGCGGACGGCACCATGGACCAGATCGGCGCACGTCGTGTGGTACAGCTCGTCGCGGAGTATGCGACGGCCGCGCATCGAGGTGCCAGCGAGGCCGACGTGCTCGCCGCGATCCGGAAGGACTATCCCCACCTGACCGCGGTGCGGCTCGGGCCGTATCGCAGCCTGTGGCGCGAGGAGCCGGCCCGCTACCCGGCGCTGACCAGGTTCTTCGACGGCGGAGGCGCGCTCGGGTTCCGCGGGCTCGGCAAGACGGTGCGCAAGCCGCGCTTCCTCGGCGGCTGGGACGCGAAGCGCGCGTTGATCGATCACGCCGACGAAGCCACCCACGAGGCGATAGCGCGGCGCACCGACTTCGCGCGCATCACCACGCGGCTCCCTCTGCTCGACCAGATGATCGAGGATCTCGACGGCAAGAAGCCACTCGCCCATCAGCACGTCATGATGGTGTCTCACTTGCTCGGGTCTACGGTCGCGCTCACCCAGGCGCTCGCCGCGGCAGGCGCCACCCAGGACAAGATGATCGTCGTGGGCTCACCGTTATGGTGCGAACGAGGCCGTCGCGGAGACCCTGCGCGGTCAAGGCATGGACGTGCGCGTGCCCGAGCTGTCCGAGCACGCGTATCACGGGGCGGTGCGGCGCGCGGTCGATGATGCCGTCGCGTTGCACCGCAAGACGCAGCAGCCGTTCGTGGTGCTCGACGATGGTGGCTTCGTGTCCGCGATTCTGCACGGCGACCCCAAGTACGCCGATGTGCTGTCGCAGTTCAAGATCGTGGAGCAAACGACCCGCGGGATCACCGTGGCCCAGGCGCGCACCATCAAGACGGTCATCGTGAACGTGGCTCGCTCCCGCGCCAAGATCGCAGAGGGCAAGATCATCGGCCGTACGGTCGCCGAGAAGGTCGTCCAGGGTCTTGCGCGTGCGGGACGTGACTTGAACGGGCTCACCGTGGTCGTGAAGGGGTTCGGCACGATCGGCGAGCCGCTGTGCGAGCTGCTCACCGCGCGCGGCGCCAAGGTGCTGGTAATGGAGACCGGCAAGGCAGCGGCGGCGCGCGCCGCGAAGAAGTACGAAGTGATTGCGGAAGCGCGGCTCGCCGAAGCCGACATGCTGGTCGGCGCCACCGGGGAACGCTCGATCAAGCTCGACGACATGCGTCGCCTCAAGCACGACGCCATCATCGCGTCGGCCACGTCGAAGCAGGTCGAGGCCGACATGGACGGGTTGCGAGAGCAGGCCACGAAGTCGGAGGTGCTGCCGAAGCGTGGCTCGAGGGCCAAGCTCCCGACCGTGGCGTATCAGCTCGACGGCCGGCGTCTGATCGTCCTCGGCGATGGCTGGCCGATCAACTTCGATGGCGATGTCGACTCTGCGCCGCCCGAAGACATCCAGATTACCCGGGCGGCGATGTTCGCAGGTGCGCTCCAGGCCGCGGGCCTGCGGGGCCATCGCACGCGCAACAAGAACATCTTGCCGCTCGACCCGAAGATGGACGACCTGATCGTGGAGCGGTTCGAGCAACTCCGGGCCGGCCAACCGGACGCGCCGATCTCGAATCCCGATCGCTGGGCCGAGACGCTGGTGCGATTGATCGGGATCGTCAGCCTTTGACGAACAGCCCGACCGCGTAGTCGCCCTTGCCGTTGTTCTGCTTGGCCTGGAAGCGATAAGGGCCCGCCGCCTTGGTGCAGTGGTACATCACGGCGTTCGGCCCTGCCGCGCGTTGGAACGTCATCTTCTCGCCGGTGGGGCTCCACAGATACAGACCCAGTTGCTTGAGCCCATCACCGCCCGCCCCGACGAACGTGTAACAACGGCCGGCGTCGAGGTGCTGGGTCCAGTCGGTCTTCTGATCCGTGGCGCGCGCGCGGAAGATCGCACCGAGCTTGCGCGCCCCGGGTGCGGCCGATTGGGCTTGCGACATGATCCGGCGCGCGAGCTCGTCCTGCTCGATGGGCGCCGACGGTGCGTGGACGCGCGGCCCCGAAGGCGCGAGCACCTGCTTCTCGCCGGCGAAGATCCGAAGGCTCAGCATCCCGCTCCCGGTGGCGTCGACGAACGAGGGGCCGCTGCCGCGCGAGCAGTGCTGGACCACGACATCGCGCTCGCTCGACGCTTCGGCGAGGCTCTTCGCGCGACCATCGCGCACCACGAGCCGGATCGCACCCGATGCACGAGCGACGACGCGATCGCAGCGACCTCGCTCGGCGATCCAGGCGAAGCGTGCGATGGGCTGCGACTCGTCGAGAAGCGCCGCGAAGGCGGGCGAGGCGAAGCGCTCGCCGGCACCGAGCTGCGACTCGAGGGTGTCGACGCGCTCGCTCGGCGACGCGCTCGGCACCGCCAACGGTTCGGATGGTGGTGCTGCCGGCACCGGGGCGACGGCAGCGGCGCGCGAGCAAGCCGCGAGTAGAGAGAAGACGAGCAAAGCAACGTTTCGCATGATGAGCTCCTGGTCCGGGGGGACTACTCGTCGAGTCGGCGGAACTCGATCCTTCGGTTGCGGCCGCGGCCGGCCTCGTCGCTGTTGGGTGCCACGGGCTGCGCGCTGCCGTAGCCCTTCGCGGAGAGCAGGCTCGCGTCGATTCCGTGGCTCACGAGCCAGGCGAGCACCGCCTGCGCTCGATCTTCGGAGAGGCGTTGGTTGTGCGGCGCGGTGCCGACGTCATCGGTGTGCCCGCCGATCTCCACACGGACCCGCGGGTTGTCGCGCAACACGTGGAGCGCGCGTTTCAACGTGGGCGCCGATTGTGAGGTGATATCCGTACGGTCGAGTTCGAAGGTGATCCCGGTGAGGACCATCGCCTTACGCAGCTTCACGCAGCCGCGCGCGTCGACGTCGCTGCCATACGGCGTATCGGGGCACTCGTCGCGGCTGTCGACGACGCCGTCGCGATCCTGATCTTTCGGCATGTCGATCACGCGCACCGAGACCACGACACCGACCATCGCGTAGCCACCGGCACCGTCGGCGTTGAAGATCACGCCCGGGCGCACGAAGGGCCCGATCTGGACGCGATCGGCGACCTTCCACTCGTAGCCCAACGTGGCGTCGAAGCTACCGTTCAACGAGAAGTCGCTCACGAAGAGGCCGAGCCGCGGAATGAGGAAGAGGTTGCCGCGCTGATCGTCGAGGAAGCGCACACGCACGCCCACCGCGAAGTCGACGAACCACGTCCCGACGGTGCCGGCGAAGTCGTTCTTGTGCGCGATGCCGCCCGCGCCGAGCACGACGTCGAGCGCCACCGGTTTGCGCAGCACGAGGTCTGCGCCGACGTGAAAGCCGCCGCCTCCCGCGACCGGCGCTCCGGCGACGATGCCGCCTACATCGAAGTGCAGATTGAAGCGCCCACTATCGGCGTGGGCCTGGCCCGGGTCGGCCACGACCCAAACGAGCGCGAGTGATCCGAGGAGTGTGCGGTAGAACATATGATACTCCGTCCTCCGACGGAAAGACCCGCGACGAAATCGTCGAAGGGCGGCGTCGGTGGGCGCAACCTAGGCGCGCGGCGCAAGCGACCATAGGAAACGCTTCCCACCCGCTTCGCGTAGGAGCGTACGACCGTACGAGCCCGTGATTGACACGGGGAGAAGCGGGCCCGTACGCTAACCCACCATGTTTTCTCGCTTTGCCTGCCGTGCAGGCCTACGTGTCGGGGTGTTGGGCGTGTTGATGCCGGGACTGCTGACGACGGGCTGCGGCCCGGCGACGCAGGTCGACCCGTTCAGCTACGACGGCGGTCCCGATCTCACGATGATCGGGCTCCCCTGCCCGAAGCCGCCACCCGACACGGACGGCGACGCGATCAGCGACGAGGCGGAAGGCACGAACGAGTCACCGGCTCGCGACACCGACCTCGACGGCATCCCCGACTTCCGCGACGTAGACTCCGACAGCGACGGGATCCCCGACGCAGTCGAAGGGCGCAACGGCAATGCCTGCACGCCTCCCGTCGACTCCGATGGCGACGGGGTACCCGACTTTCGCGATAGCGACTCGGACGACGCGACGAACGCCACCATCCCCGACCGCATCGAAGCCGGTGCCTCGCCCACGCAGCCGGTCGACTCCGATCAGGACGGCATCCCCGACTACATCGATCCGGACGATGACAACGACGGAATCCCCGACGTCATCGAGATGACCAAGAACGGTGGCACCACCCCGCAGGTAGACCCGGCATTGGTGCCCGACACCGACGGTGACGGCATCCCCGACTATCTGGATCTCGACAGCGACAACGACACGATCTCCGACAAAGCCGAGACGTTCTCCGACATCGACGGCGACCTCGTCGCCAACTATCGCGACAACGATGCCGACGGCGACTGTGTGGGCGATCGCTTCGAAGCCGGCGACACGAGCCTCGATACCCCGCCCGTCGACACCGATGGCGACGGCGCCCCGGACTACGCCGACGTGGACAGCGACGACGACGGCCTCGTCGACGGAAACGAAGATCGCAACTGCTCGGGGACCTTCGACGCGTGCGAGACCAGCCGCACGGCCGCCGACTCGGACGGCGACGGCGCGAGCGACCTCGTCGAGTACCAGGCGTGCCTCGTGAGGCCGGCCGACGTGCAAGCGTCCACGATGTGCCTGTGCGACGGCCACGACACCAGCACCACACCGTTCACCCGCGGCGACATCGTGTTCGTGGTTCCGTACCAGGGAGCGGTGTCGCCGACCTCCAACATCATCAGCGTCGCCACCGACGTGAGCCACCTCGACATGCTGTTCGCGCTCGACACCACCAGCACGATGACCGGTCCGCTCGCGAACCTCGCGGCGGGCGTGTCGACCGTCATCAGCAGCGTCACCACGATCGTGAAGGACTCGGCATTCGGCGTGTTCGAGTTCCGCGACCTCGGTGCCCCCCACAACGATCTGGGCAGTGTTCCGCCCAACGTGCCCTCGTATCGCTACACGCAGAGGCTGCAGACCATCGGCGGCACTGGGCTCAGCGCCGTGGTGAACGCGATGATGGGCCTCACCGCGCGCTTCGGCGGCGACGCACCGCAAGGCGGCTGGTCCGCGCTCTACACGCTCGCGTCGTCGCTGGGTCGCGCGATCACGGTGCAGGGGGGGCAGACCTACAACCTTGCCACCAACCCGGCCGTGCTGCCCCTGTCGCCCGGCGAGAGCGGCGGCACGGGTGCGGGCGGCGGCTTCCGCCCGAGCACACTGCCGGTCGTCGTCACGGCCACCAACAGCGAGTGGCACGATGCTTCCGGCAGCCTGCAGGCCGCGGATACCGAGAGCGGCCGCAACCTCTACGCGGCCGGCGGCGCCTGCGACCCTTGCACCAACGTGCCGTCGCGTCGCGAGGCCATCACCGCGCTGCAGGGCATCGGTGCGCGCGTGATCGTGCTTGCTGGCATCGGCACGGCTGCGAACGGCGATCCGAAGGCGCGCGCCGTGAAGCTCGCGCTCGAGACCGGCGCGTTCGCGGGCCCCGGCGACTTCGGTGGCCCCGGGGTGCGTCCGGCCACCTGCCCCATCGACAAGTGCTGCACCGGCCTCGACGGCAGCGGCAACGTGATCGGCGAGGATCCGCTCGCGGGTCAGTGCCCCCTCGCGTTCACCGTGAACGCCGACAGCGGCGCCAACGTGAGCGCTGCGGTGACCGCAGGCGTGACGGCGCTCTTGTCGGCCAACGTGCTCGACGTGCACGCGCAAGCGCAAGACGTGGATGCCGGCACCGTCGACCACTTCCTCTACCGCTTGCTCCCGAACCTGAGCGGCGCCGGCGGTGCATCCGCTTGCGTCACCTCGGCGCAGAGCGCGCTCGAGGACAAGTTCAACGGGCCAAAGGCGCTCTCCGGCCCCGACGGTGTGCTCGACACGTTTCCCGGCATGAAGGGCGGCCGTCGCATCTGCTTCGACGTGCTGCCCAAGATGAACACCCAGGTACCAGCGACGACGAAGCCGCAGATGTTCCACGCGCAGATCCAGGCGAAGGGCGTGTCCGGTCTGCTCAGCGTGGGCCTCGGTGCGCCGCGCGATATCTACTTCCTCGTGCCCCCCAAGATCGTGAACGCACCCGTGAAGTAGCCGAGTAGACTGCAGCCGTCATGGCCGAGATTTCTCCTCCGACGAAGCGCGTGGTGCCCGCCGGCGATGCCCTGTGGCTCGTCGATGGCTCCAACTTCTTGTTCCGCGCGTACCACGCGTTGCCGCCCCTTTCGACGAAGGCTGGCGTGCCCTCGGGCGCGGTGTTCGGGTTCACGCAGATGCTCGTGCGGCTCGAGGCGGATCACAAGCCGAAGCACCTGGCCGTCGTGTTCGACGCCGGCGCGCGGACCTTCCGCAACGAGCTGTACCCCGCGTACAAGGCGAACCGTCCGCCTCCACCGTCGGACTTATTGCCGCAGTTCGGGCTCGTGCGTGAGGTCGTGCAGGCGTTCTCGCTCCCCGTCCTCGACGCGAAGAACGTCGAAGCCGACGACCTGATCGCCACGCTCGCGCGTCGCGCGAAGGAGCGCGGGATGAAGGTGGTCATCGTTTCCTCGGACAAGGACCTGATGCAGCTGGTCG
This sequence comes from Myxococcales bacterium, assembly GCA_043741435.1. Lineage (GTDB taxonomy): Bacteria > Myxococcota_A > Polyangia > Palsa-1104 > Palsa-1104 > JBDTCO01. Next base: position 19,528 of record JAYUBF010000063.1, on the reverse strand, counting down.
ACGATCAGTGCGTGCTCCTCGACACGATGAAGAACGTCACGTTCGACATCGCCGGCGTCACGGAGAAGTTCGGCGTGCCCCCCGAGCGCCTGGGCGACATGCTCGCCCTCATGGGCGACTCCGTCGACAACGTCCCCGGCGTGCCGGGTGTGGGCCCGAAGACGGCCGCGTCGCTGGTGCAGGCGTTCGGCGCGACCGAGTCCATGCTCGCGCGCCTCGACGAGATCGCGGGCATGAAGGGTCTGCGCGGCGCAGCCTCGGTGGCGCAGAAGATCGCGGCGAACGCGGAGCAGCTGCGGGTCTCGCGCAAGCTCATCGAGCTCGATCAGCATGCCGTGCTCGAGGTCGACCTCGACGACCTGGCGCGCAAGCCGCTCGACCCACAGCGCGTGGGACAGAAGCTCCGCGAGCTAGACTTCACGCGGCTCGCCGAGCGCTACAGCACCGCACCTCCCGTGGTGATCGAGCTCGAGTCTGCGCCAGCGGGCGAGTCCCCGAAGACGACCGCGCTGACGAGCTGGCCGTTGCGTCTCGGCGAGGGCAATGTGCAGGTGGTCACCGACGAGCAGGCGCTCACGTTGCTGGCAGGCGAGATCAGCCGCTCGCGATCCCTCGGCGTGGCGCTGCTCACCGGCGAAGGCGCCAGCCTGACGACGCAACCCGTGGGCATCGGCTTCGCGTTTCCGCACCGCCCGCCCGCCTACGTGCCGCTACAGCATCGCTACCTCGCGGCACCGACGCAGCTCGGGACGTTGGCGCTCGAGAAGATCGCCGTGGCGTTGACCACGCCGCGCACGTTGCGCTTCGCGCACGACTCGAAAGAAGTCGAGCTGGTGCTGAATCGCTTTCGTTCCGGGCTACGCGCCACGGGATGGGATCCGGCGCTCGCCTCGTACCTCATCGACGCCGCCGCGGATCACACGCTGTGCGGTATCGCCACGCTGCACCTCGCTGACCTGTTGTCGTCGGCCAAGCTCGAGGCTCTGCCCGCGCGCGAGACGTTGTGCGGCAGTGGCAAGAAGGCCACGGCGATGGAGATGATCGAGGTCGAGCGCGCCGCGCCGCACGCCGCGCTCGTGGCCGAGGCGTCCCTCGCCGCAGGTCTGCGGTTGCAGGTCCGCATCGAGGCGCTGGGGATGCGCTCGTTGCTCGACGATCTGGAGCGCCCGCTCGCCGGCGTGCTGGCGGCCATCGAGCCTCACGGGATTCGCATCGACACCGATGCGCTGCGCCGCATGTCGGAGCGCGCGAGCACGGAGCTCACGCGGCTGGAAGCCGAGGTGGAGGCCATCGCCGGCCACCCGGTGAACATCGGGTCTCCCAAGCAACTGCAAGAGCTCTTGTTCGAGCAGCTGAAGCTGCCACCGGTGCGGCGCACCAAGACGGGCCTCTCCACCGATGCCGACGTCCTGGAAGAGCTGGCGCCGCTCCATCCCGTCGCGCGCAAGATCCTGGACCACCGCGTGATCGCCAAGCTGAAGGGGACGTACCTCGATGCGCTGCCGTTGCTGGTCGATCCCAGCAACGGTCGGCTGCACACCTCGTATCGCCAGACGATCGCGGCGACGGGGCGGCTCTCGTCGGTAGAGCCCAACCTCCAGAACGTGCCCATTCGCACCGAGCTAGGGAAGGACATCCGCCGCGCGTTCATCGCGGACCCGGGCAACGTGCTGGTGGTCGCCGACTACTCGCAGATCGAGCTGCGCATCTTGGCTCACCTCTCCGGCGATGCCGTGCTCACCGACAGCTTCCAGAACGGCGAGGACGTCCACGAACGCACCGTCGTGGAGATGTTCGGGCCCGACAAGCGCACCGACAAGGACATGCGGCGCGTCGCCAAGATGATCAACTACGGCATCGTGTACGGGCTGTCCGACTTCGGGCTCGCCGAGCGGCTGGGCATCGATCGCGGCGAGGCGAAGCGCTACATCGAGGGCTACCACCGCACCTACCACGGCGTGGCGAGCTACATGGAGGCCGTCATCGAGGAGGCCAAGCGCGCCGGTGGGGCTCGCACCCTGCTCGGTCGCTTCCGCCCGTTGCCGGAGCTGGCGAACAAGAACCAGGGCATTCGTCGCTACGGCGAACGTATGGCGCGCAACACCCCCATCCAGGGCACGGCTGCGGATTTGTTGAAGCTCGCCATGATCGCCGTCGAGAAGTCGCTCGAGGAGCGCGGTGGGACCTCGCGCATGCTGCTCACCGTGCACGATGAGCTGGTGCTGGAGGCGCCCGAGCAGGACGCCGACGCCGTGTCCACGCTCTTGCGCGATCACATGGAGGGCGTGATGAAGCTGTCGGTCCCTCTCGTCGTCGACGTGGGCGTCGGGAAGTCTTGGGCCGACGCGAAGTAACTCGGATATAATGACCGGCTGTGGATCCCGTTCGAGCCAAAGGTCGTGCCACCGGCTGGCGTCACGCGTGCCAGCGCATGACGGCCGCATCGGCACTGCTTCTCCTCGCCAGCGGTTGTCGGCCCAGCGGTAGGCCGCAGGCGCTAGAAGACGCTGGCGACGAGCCACGGTCCGCGATGCGCTCCAGCCCGCCTCGGGAGCCACCGGCGTTCTCGCCGCGAGCGCTCCAGCGTTGCTTCCCGGAGGACACATCGGGTGCACCACCCCGTGCGCTCGGCGCTCTGCTCGACCGCGCGAGCGAACGACACGACCACGAGGACTACGCGGCAGCGCTCGCGTGCGCCGAGGAAGCCACCCGGGTGGAGCCGCGCTCGATCGAAGCTCATGAGGATCGTGCGCTCGCGCTCGTCGAGCTCCAGCGAAGGGAAGAAGCGCGCGCGGCCATCGGGCGCGCACTGTCCATCGATCCGGACGATCCGCACACCCTCGTCGCGGCCGCCGATTTGCTGCTGAACCGCCTCGCCGGCAAGGAGCTCACCGGCTCCGACGACGCGGCGGCAGCGCTGGAGCATACAACGCGAGGGCTGGCACGGCTGCGGCGCACCCGCGGAAAGGCCGACCACGCGCTGCGTTCGCGCCTCGAGCTGCTCTCAGGGCAGGCGTTGTCCGATCTCGGTCGCTCCAAGGAGGCGTTGCCCCACCTCGACGCTGCGCTGGCGCTCACGCCCAACGATCTCACCGCGCGCTACGAGCGCGGCGTCGCCTTGTTCGACCTGTGTAGATTCGCCGAGGCCGAGCGCGCGCTGCATGACGTCGCGAAGCGCGACCCCAGTGATGCGTTCGCGCACCAGCAGCTGGGCCTGGTGCTCGAACAGCTCGGCGACGAGCGAGGTGCCGAGCGCGAGCTCACCGAGGCCCGGCGCCTCAACCCCACGGAGATCCACTCGCAGCTCCCGGTCTCGCGCGAGCAGTTCGAGGGCATCGTGCGCGCGGAGATCGCGGCGCTGCCGACGGTGTTGCGCGAGGACCTCGGCAAGGTGTCGCTCGAGCTGCCGGATCTTCCTGCATTGAGCGACCTGACCGCGGACGATCCGCCTCTGCCACCGACCATCCTCGGCTTGTTCCGCGGCGCGCCACTCAACCAAGGCGCGAACCCGACGTCGCGGCATGCGCGCGAGCGCGATAACAGCCAGAAGAGCCGGGGCGAGCCCGTCACCCTGATCGACGAGCCGCGCGCGATCGCGCTGTACCGACTGAACCTGATCCGCGCGGTCCAGGGCGAGAACGAGCTGCGCGAGCAGATCCGCACGACGCTGCACCACGAGCTCGGCCACCTGCGCGGCGAAGACGACGACGCGCTCCGGGCCCGAGGCCTCGAATGATCACGCCCGCCGGCGAAGGCTGGGCGGCGCTCGAACAACGACTGAGGGTCGAGTTGCGCAAGGCCGAGGCGGTGCGTTCGCTCGGCCGCGTCCTCGGCGCCACGCTCGATCTCGATCGATTGCTCGAGCGCTTGCTCGACAAGGTCACCGAGCTGCTCGACGCCGAGCGCGCGAGCCTGTTCCTGGTCACCAGCGATGGCGGGCTCGAGTCGTCGGTGGCACAGGGTCCGCGCGGCACCATGCTCACGCCCATCACCATCCCGCGGGGCAAAGGCATCGCGGGCTGGGTCGCATCTTCGGGTGAGACCGTGAACATCCCCGACGTCTACGCCGATTCGCGCTTCGATCCGTCGAACGATCAAAGGCTCGGCTTCCGCACGCGCTCCATGCTGTGCATGCCGATGCCCGGTCACGGCGGCAACACCATCGGCGTGATCCAGGTGCTCAACAAGCGAGGGGGCCGCGCCTTCTCCGCATTCGATAGCGACGACGAGGCTCTGCTGCAAACGGTCGCCGCGGTGGCCGGCATCAACGTGGAGAACGCGCGACTGTATGCGTCGGTGCTCGACAAGAACCGAGCACTCATCGAAGCGCAAAGCGAGCTGCGGGAGAAGCTGAACGACCTGGATCTCCTCTACCGGATCGAGACCGAGACGTCGGCCGCGCTCGATGAAGAGGAGCTCATCGAGCGCCTGCTCGCGCGCTCGGCCGAGCTGGTGGGCGCGGAGGGCGCGAGCGTGCTGTTGCGCGATCCGCACTCCGGCACGCTGCACCACCACCAGTATCGCGCGAAGGAGGAAGGGGTCGACGCGCCCACCACACACGTGTCCGTCGCGACCGACGATGGCCTCATGGGCTGGGTCGCGCTCCACAAGCAAGCGGTGCTGTCCAACGACCCGAGCAACGATGCGCGCGTCGATCCGGCGTGGCTCTCCCGCACGAAGCAGCGACCCCGCAACCTCATCGCGGTCCCGCTGGTCGATGCGAGCGACCCCAATGGCGCGGCGCTCGGGTCCGTGGAGCTGCACGACCGTCGCAACGGTCAATTCGACGACAACGACCGCAAGCTGCTCACGCTCATCGCGGGCCAGGCTGCTCGTTCTCTCTCCATCCTGCGCGCTCGCGACGAACGCGCGCGCGGCGCTCGCCTGCAAGCCGTCGGGCAGCTCGTCTCGGGTCTCCTGCACGATCTGAAGACGCCGATCACCATCGCGTCGGGCTACACGCAGCTCATGGCCGACAGCGACGATCGCGAAGAGCGCACCGGCTACGCGGCCGCGGTGCTGAAGCAGTTCGAGATCCTCGAGGCGATGAATGGCGAGGTGCTCGCGTTCGTGCGTGGCAAGTCGCGGCTGCTCGTTCGCAAGGTGCACGTGAACCAGTTCATCGCCGACCTGCGACAACAGCTGCAACGTGAGCTGGAAGACAAGAACATCGAGCTCGTAATCGACGCCTCTTATCAAGGCGTGGCGTTCTTCGACGAGCTCAAGCTGTTTCGCGCCATCCACAACCTCACGCGCAACGCCGCGCAGGCGATGCCCAACGGCGGTCGCTTCAGCGTGGCCATTGCTGCCAGCGGCGAGCGCCTCAGCATCACGCTGGCCGATCAAGGCGGAGGCATTCCCGAAGCGATGCGCGGACGCTTGTTCACCGCGTTCTCCACCTCGGGCAAACAAGAAGGCACCGGCTTGGGCCTCGCCATCGTGAAGAAGATAGTCGACGAGCACGGAGGCACGATCACCTGCGACAGCGACCCGGGACGCGGCACCACTTTCCGCATCGAGCTCCCGCTGCAAGGTCCGACCGTCGAGGGCATCGCCTCGTGAGACGCGCTTGGCTCGTCGTGCTCGCGTTCACGGCTTGCTCGAAGACAGCGCCGCCACCAGCGGCACCGCCGTCCACCGTCACCTACGCCAGCTGCAAGGCATCGCTGCAGGACGGCAAGCTCGACCTGGCGGGCGCGTGCTTCCAGCAGCTCCTCGCGGTGGGCAATCGCCCGGGGGACGATCCCGCGCAGCGTGCGAACGCGCTGTTCGCGCAGTCGAGCATTCGCCAGGAACGCGGTGACGCCAAAGGTGCGCTGACCTTCGCGGTGCGTGCCGTCGCGCTACGGCCCGATGACGAAGAGGCGCAGCAAGCGCTGGCCGAGCTGGCGCACGACGCGGGAGATCGTGCCGTCGAGCGTGCCGCGCTCGAGAAGCTGGTGGAGCTCGATCCCGACGCGCTCGATCGACGCCTGCAGCTCGGTGGCGTGCTCGCTGTGCAGAAGCTCGACGAAGACGCGAAGCGCGCGTTCCTCGGCTACGAAGACGCGCGCGTTCGCCTGCTCGGCGTGCTCGGGCGTGATCCGAACGTGGGGCGGCGCAGGGCCGCAGCGCGCGCACTGGCCGTCGCCAGCGACGCGGGAACCGCGCGTGCGCTGGTGCTGGCCATGACGGACAAGGATGCAGGTGTGCGAGCGGCCGCCGTGCGTTCAGTGGCGGCCGTCGGGTTGGATATCGATCCGGAGGTGCGGCCCGCAGTCAAGAAGCTGCGCGAGCTCGAGAAGGACCCTACAGTGCTCGCCGAGCTGAGCGAGGCGCTGTCAGCGACGAAGAAGTAGCTACTTCGCCTTCTTGGTCTTGGCCGGCGACGCCTTCGTGCTCGAGCGAGCCTCGGCCTTCGCAGCGCTCTTGCGTGCAAGGCGCTCCTTCAGCTTTCGCTGACGGATCTTGCGGCTCATCTTCGGCGAACGACGGTTGTCTCCCATGCCCATCTGAATCTTCTCCTGGCGACGCGGTTTGAAGAATGCGTCGAGGCGGCACTTTTTCCCTGCCGGGGCTTCCTGTCAAGCCTTTGGACGAAAACTGTCAACGCTCAGAGATATGGGTCCGCCCTTACGCTAGGTGGAGGCGCCGTGGCGCCTCGCGATCGGGGTAGCTCTTTGGACACCGCTTTCGAGACGCCGCCGTAATCGAGGAAGATCTGCTGGTGAGCTAGGATGGGAGCAATCGCAACGACGATCGCGTGTCTAACTCCACCCAACGTCACGAGCTTGATTTCTGCGTTCGGATAATTCGAGTGGTTGATCCATCTGGTAAGATTCCCCCTATGTCTCGCATCGATCGAGACTTTTTTTCCGTCCTCCTTCCTTTCGAGCAGGACCGAGTACTTCGGGTCCGCAACGTCGACCACGTGGTCACCAGTGAACTCGCCGATCATCCGGCCCGGTAGAATTACCTTGTCCGCGAATACGCCGAGTCCGTCGATCTCCGGAACCTTGGCGAGGTACATGGATGCAGTCACCCCACGCCGCAGCTTGCCGCCGTAGAGTGCGCGGAGATCGGCATCCGACATGCTGCGCAGACGCACAGCCGCCCGATTCGCTTCACGCGGGAGCTCCGACATTTTTGCACTCCCGATCGGCTCATCGGCAAGATTCCGATACCCGAAAGGCAGCTTGCGGAGGTAGTGCACACCCGTCGCTCTTTCGAAGTGTTGGAGTGAGAGCTTGGTAAGCGGTCCCCTACCGAACTTGGGCCCAATTTGATTGGTCACGTTCTTGGCCGGAGATGCGGCGATCGCCGGTACGGCGCCTACGACATACAAACCGGCAACGAGTAGCGCGAATCGAAGGTTCGAAGTCATGTTCGAACCATAGAGCAACTCTTGTGCCGTGCTCGCAGGTCGGCCAACTGCTAGTTCGGTTGCGAATGTGCCCGCGCCCTTACGCTTCCCGATAGGAGGGCAGGCCGTGTAGTGGTTCACCCGGGGGTCAACCGACCCTATGCGGACGGTACGGGGCGACGGCGATCGCCAGCAAATGGGGTCGACTGACCCGACGTTCGGGGCACGGAACTAAGCGATATTAGCTAGTTGACCTCGGCGCATACTGTGCAAACGGGATGGGAACTCCCCAAACCAGAGGCCGACCATGACGATCCGCAACGCTGCCCTCCTCGCTCTCGTCTTCACCGCCCCGCTCGCCCACGCTGGCGAGACGACGTACAAGTGGCCCACCGGTCCCATGCAACGGCGCGCCTCGACGACGGGCGGTGAGACCGCTGCGCAGAAGGCGGCCTACGAGGCTAACGTGAAGCGGCTCGCGGGCGCGGCCACGGTGCTTCGCCGCGAGATCGAAAAAACGATGCCGACGCTGACCAAGTCTGGTTCCAGCTTTGGCGGCGTGCAGAAGTCCTGGGTGATGCCGAGCGGCAACACCGTCGTGACCGACCACGACGGTGCGGGTACGATCACCGCACATAGCGATCGCTACACCGTGAGCGCGAAGGCCCCCGATCCGCGAAACAACCACGGCTTCCCGGAGAGATACGCCGTCATCCAGGACCGACAGCTCGGCACCTCGAGGGTCCGCACCATCGAGGTCGCGAAGAAGGCGTACGTCGAAGGCAACCGACCCATCTTCGATACCAACTACCAACTCAATCGTGTCGACTATCGCGACGCCGAGCGCGAGCGTCACTCGGTGGTCATCGACCCGGCGAACGGCAGCATCGTCAAGAACCTGGACCGCTAGCTTACAACCGCTTGCGGCCGGCGGCCACCGCGTCGGGCGCAAACGGCAGATCCAGCACCACCGCGTGGCGTCCACCGTCGAGCGTGAGCACCGCGCCTGCTTCCAGCGCGGCGCGATGAACGTAGCCGAGCGCGATCGCGCCACCCATACGCGGCGACACCACCGATGACGTCGTGATGCCCGCTCCGGGCTGGGTCTCCGACGACAGCTTGCTGCGCGCCGGCACGGGCCCTTCACCGCTGACCACGAGACCCACGAGCTTGCGATTCACGCGACCGCGCGTCGTCGCGCGCACCACGACCTCTTGGCCGAGGTAGCACCCCTTGTCGAAGCTGATCGCGTCGTCGAGGTTGGCTTCCATGATGAGGCGCTCCTCGTCGAGATCCACGCCGTAGCGCGCCGTGCCGGCTTCCACGCGCAGCACCTCGCGCTGCTCGTCGGTCATCGCGTTGCCGATCCGCGGCCATGCGCCCGGCTTCGCGATCACGCGCCAGCCCGGAACGCCGAGCTGCGGATCACGCGCGATGAGGAGGCCGTCCTCCGTTTGCACCTGCGCATACGGCGCCATCGCGACGAGGTCGGCCTCGTGGACGCCGGCGAACTTCTCGATGGTGGCCGCAGCGTCGTCGCCGTATACGCCGATCTCGGCAAGGTCTTGGCTGCGATCGATGACCTCCACGTCGTCCATCACAATGTGCTTGTCGAAGATGCCGCGCACCTTCTCACCGAGGTCGCCGCCCATCGTGAGCACCAACTCGTCGGACCGCGCGTACACCACCAGGTCGGCGAGCAGGCGCCCCTTCACGCTCAGCATCGCGGCGCGGCTGCCAGCCCCGAGCGCGAGCTTCTCGATGTCGCAGGTGACCATGCCGTGGAGGAAGCGAACGCGATCTTCGCCGCGTAGTGCGAGGCGTGCGTACCGCGCATAGTCGTAGGTCTGCATCGTGGGTAGAAGCTAAGCGGTCACGAGCCCGGCGGCAACGGAATGAGCCGCGAGGTCTTGCGCTGGTACTCGGCGTACTCGGGCTTGCGCGACAGCTCGTGCAGAGGCCAGACCGGCAGCAACACGAAGAGCCAGAACGCGACGCGGCCGCGCGACATGATCACTTCCTCGCGTTGATCCGCGCGTCGCGGCGAGCCTTGCCGTCGGCGTAGCGCCGGCGATCCTCGTCGGTCTCGAGCTCGAGCGGCGGGATCGGCCTCGGCCGGCCAGAGCGATCGAGCGCGACGAAGGTGAGGTACGCCTTCGTGGTGTAGCGACGCTCGCCGGTACCGGGATTCTCGGCCTCGACGCGCACGCCGATCTCCATCGAGCTGCGGCCCACGAAGTTCACGCTTGCGCGCAGCACCACCACCTCACCGACGTGGATCGGCGTGAGGAACTGCAGGCCATCGATGGACGCGGTGACCACGGGACCTCCCGCGTGTCGCATCCCGGCCACGCTGGCGGCGATGTCGATCCACTGCATGACCTTGCCACCGAAGATGGTGCCCATGGCGTTGGTGTCGCCAGGGAGGACGATCTCGGTCATCTCGCAGCGCGAGTGCGATACTTTGCGAGCCGACAACAGGACGGGTTCCGTGTTCATGGTTTGTCTCGATAGAGGACGGCCTTGAGGTGCGCCAGATGCTCGCGTTCCTCGTCCTCGAGGTTGGGGTGGCGACCCGAAAGCAGTCGCCATTCGGAGTCGAACGCCTCGTAGTCGTCGCGAGAGAGCTTGGCCTCGCCTTGGCGGGCGAAGTAGCCGTAGAGCTCGAGGTACTCGAGGTAACCCTTCATCGGAGGCAATCTACCACCGTGTTGTTTTCCGTTGGCCTGCAGCGTGGTAAAGGACGCGGCGATGTCGGGACCTCGCCGATCGTTCATCTTTTCAATTGCTGTCACTCTATCTCTCGGGCTCGCGGTGTTGCCGCGGCGTGCCGAGGCGCGCAAGTACACGCTGCCCGAGCTGCTCGAGCGCGTCGTGGCGCAATACCCCGGGATCGTCGCAGCGAAGGAAAACCAGCACGCCTCCGAGGCGCAGGTGTCTCAGGCAAACCGGCTGTGGTTCCCAACGGGCGGCGTCACGTTCGGGATCACCGGATCGCCGGACGTGAAGTGCGCCGACTCGAGCGGCTTCGTGAACCCCGACAAGGCTGTCCGCGAAACCAACTGCGTTCGCACCAACATCAATGCCACCCGCATCGGCAGCGGAAACATCGGCGAGATCCTCCCCATCCACGGCGTCGCGCTCAACTTCAACGCAACGCTGATCCAGCCGCTCTACACCTCGGGGAAGATCGAGTACGCACGCGCGGCCGCGGGGGCCGGCCTCGACGTCTCGAAGAACCAGGTCGAGGCCGCGAAGAACGAGGCCAAGCTGTGGGCCGTACGTGCGTACTTCGGCGTGAAGTGGGCGCGCGCGGCAAAGGAGACCATCGACGACGGGCGCAGCAAGGTGTCCGATTGGTTGAAGCGCATCGACAAGGAGATCGAGAAGGGCAAGTCGGTGTACAGCGAGAGCGATCTCATCCGCCTCAAGATCGCAGCCGATGCAGCAGACCTCGTGAGCCTAGACGCAGGGCGCGGCCTCGAGTTCGCGCTCGCGGGGATACGCTACCTCGCCGGTGACCCCGAGGCGGACGTAGACGACGCGGACTTCGACGACGAGCTCGTCGAGCAACCGCTCAGCTACTACCAGGACGCAGCGCGCACGCACCGCCCCGAGGCGCGCATGCTCGACGCTGGGAAGCAGGGGTACAAGGCTCTGCGCAAGCTGAAGATCTCCGAGATGCTGCCGGACATCGGGCTCGTCACCAGCTTCAGCTATGGCCTCGCCACGGGCGTCGACAACCCGAACAACTCCTTCATGAACCAGGCAAACTACCTCGGCGCCAACCTCGCGCTCGCGGTGCGGATGCCCCTCGACATCGCGTTGCGCCTCGGACGGTACGACGAAGCGCGCGCGCAGGAGAAGTCGTTCGAGGCGCGGCGCGAGCAAGCGCTCGGCGGCATCGGTCTCGAGATCCGCAAAGCGTGGCTCGACGCGGCCGAGGCAAAGGGCCGCCGCGTGGTGTTGCGCCACTCCGAGAAGATCGCGCGCGGCTGGTACAACGCCACGGATCAAGCGCTGCAGACGGGCGTGGCCGATGCGCGCGACGTCGCTGAGTCGGCTCGCGCGTACGTCGAGCTGCGGCTACGCCACCTGCAGGCGCTCATGGACCAGAACGTCTCGCTCGCCGTCTTGCGCAACACTGCAGGATTGCTGTAACAACGCTTGCGATTCGCCCCAGGCCGGTTATCTTCGCCCGCGCCTCCGCTGAATTACCGGATCGAAGGAGCGTTCAAGCCTCATGCGTTTTTCTTTCATTCTTTCACTGTCACTTCTCGCCTTCTCTTTGCAAAGCGTCCCCGCCGCTGCAGGCGACCTCGGGCCGCTCGCCACGCTGAAGCAGAAGAACGGCGAGGTCGACAAGCTGCTGCGCACCAAGACCACCTCGGGATCGCCCGAGGAGAAGAAGGTCAAGGACGACATCAAGTCTCTCGCCGGCACGCTGTTCGATTACAACGAGCTCGCCAAGCGCGCGCTCGCCGATCACTGGACGCCGCTCACGCCGGCGCAGCGCACCGATTTCGTGGCGACGCTGCGGGAGATCATCGAGCGCAACTACGTGCGTCAACTGCGCGGCAACCTGAACTACCAGGTCCAGTACAAGAACGAAGAGACGGACGGCCACGAGGCCACAGTCGTTAGCGTCGTGAAGGTGAAGACGTCCGGCAAGGCCACCGACGCGGAGATCGTGTACAAGCTCCTGAAGCCGCAGGCCGCGACGCAGTCGTGGATGGTGTACGACGTCATCACCGACGAGGTGAGCTTGGTGCGCAACTACCGCACGCAATTCGGCAAGGTCATCACCGAGAAGTCCTACGATGAGCTGTTGCGACGTATGAAGTCGAAGCTCGTCGAGTCGAACGACAAGTAACGCCATCGCGCGCATGACCAACCGCGTCATCGCGCTTCTCCTCGCTTCGCTGTGCGCCGCGTGCGTCGAGCCCAATGTTGATTTCTCGGAAGACCCGATGGTGCTCGGCACCGCCGGTGACGGTGGCGGCCTCCTCGCCGGAGGCGTTGCCCAGCTCGGCAGCACCACCACCTCGCAGTTCCCGCTGCTGGTCGACACCGCGTCGCCGATCACCGTCTTCACCGACGGAAGTGGTGACACCGTCGCCGGCCGCGGCGACCTTCAGGTGTTCGCGCAGACGCCGGCGGTGAGACGCCTCGCGTTCACCGACATCCAGCTCATGCGCAGCCCGCTCGGCGGGATCGGCATCGACCTGCCTCAGGCTCTCGGCGGCGTGCTCGGCGGCGACAACCTCCGTCGCTTCGTGCTAGGGCTGCGCTATACGCCGTCGCCGGTCGTCACGCTCACCGACCAGCTCATCCTCGAAGAGTGCGAGCTATCGGAGCGCTGTGGCGCGGTCCTCCCCATCCGCATCGCCGGCGGCCACCAGCTGATCCAGCTCAACGACGACCTCTACACCTATCCCGCGAGCTACGTCCTGCTCGACGCATGCCTCGAGCCCGCACCCGATCCCCTCGCCGACGACATCGCGTGCAGCTCGGCCGAGGCGTGCGGCGACCTCTCGAGCTGCGCGAACGTCCCGGATCGCCCGCGCTGCGAGCAGCAGATCAACGACTGCCGCGCCGACTCGATCCGCTACGTCCAGGAAGGCGTCGACATCCGGTTCGCCGTCGCCACCGGGTTCCCCGGCGTCGCGATCACGGCGTCGGCATACGATCGTCTGCGCGGCCTCGGCTCTGCTGCCACGCTCATCGGCGCGGGCACCACGGCGTTGTACCTGCCCGATCAGACGAGCGGCGGCACGGGCCTGCGCGTAGGACGCGACTCGCTCGGCGTCGCAGCCACGCAGGCACACGACGGCGCCGCACGCTCGGCGCTGGCGCTCGTCGACAAGGGCGTGTACTTCGGCGCTTGCGCCGAGATGGCGCGCTCCCGGCGGCTACGTCGCACCGACGACCACCCGGGCAGCCCTGCCGACGCGAACTGTCTGCGCTCCCCCGAGCTCAACCCCAGCGACGCGCTGCTGCAGGTCTGCGAGAGCAACGCCACCCCGTCGCGGCTGTGCGACGACCGCACCGACGACGCACACACCAACGCGTACGTCGAGATCCTGGGTTCCGTCCCCGTGCTGGTCCTCCCCGACACCACGCCACTCCTCCAGAGCATCAACGCCGACGTGCGACCGCAGAGCGCCACCGTCGAAGGCATCATGGGCACGGAGCTCCTTCGGCGCCTCGGCACCACCATCGACTACGCGAGCAGCCGCGTCGTCATCACCTGCAACGACGGCTCGTGCCGTGCGTTCCCCACGTCGCGCCACGGCACGGGATGCAAGGTCCCCACCGTAGATCACATGTTCGGCGGTGCGCCGGCGAAGCTTTTGCCCGGCGGTGGCTGCGCGGTCCCATGAAGCGGTTCTTCGACGGGCGGTTTCGGCTCGGCGCCAACTTCTGGTCGCGCCACGCGGGTCCGCGGATGTGGTCGCGCACACCTGCCGACGGTGCGCTCGCGGCGGAGCTGCGTCAGGCGCGGACCATCGGCCTCGAGGTGCTGCGCGTCTTCGCGTTCATCCCCGACTTCGTGAGCGGCGAGCCCGGGCGCTACCTCGTCGATGAAGCCATGCTCGCGCGCCTGCGTGCGTTCGCCGCGCTCGCCGAGCAAGCAGGCTTGTCGCTGTTGCCGTCGCCGCTCGTAGGTCACATGTCCGGCGAGAACTTCGATCTGCCGGGCGCGGGTGATCGCCCGCTGTACTCCGATCCGCAGCTCGTCGAAGGCGCGCGGCAGCTGGTGGAGCACGTGGCCGAGGCGCTGTCGAAGAGCAAGGCCGTCGTCGGCTACGCGCTCAGCAACGAGGCGCCCCTGTGGGGTGGCCTGCACCTCGGCAAGCGCCCTCCCCCGGCGGACATCGTGGCGTGGGCGCGCGTGATGATCGAGGCGGCACGGACGGCGCATCCCGGTGTTCCCGTGGGCCTCGGTGACGGGATGATGGATGGGTATCCGAACCGCGCGCTCGCCGAGCTGGTGGACTTCGTGGGCCCGCACCTCTACGGCGGCGACGCGGACTCGCTGCGCCACGGCTATCGCTACGATCACGTGCTCACGCAAGCCGCCCGGCTCGGTCGGCCGGTGATCTTCGAAGAGTTCGGCGCCTGTGCGGCGCAAGCCGGCGACGAGGAACAAGCCGAGCTGTGGAACGAGTGCATCTACGCCGCGTTCTCGCTCGGCGCGCGTGGCGCCATCGGCTGGTGCTGGAGCGACTTCGCGCCGGAGACGGTGGGCAAGGAGCTGCCCTACGAGCACCACGGCTTCGAGCTGGGCTTCGGCATCACGCGCGCCGACGGCAGCGAGAAGCCGGCGACGAACGTGCTCCGACGCTGGCGAGCCGTGCTGGATTCGCTGCCCGATGCGCCGCCGGTGCGACCAGTGCCCGCCGCGGCGATGGTGCGCTCGAGCCACGTGGACACCGATTATCCGTTTTCCTGGATCGATCGCCGCGCGTGCGATCGCGCGGAGCTGACCAGTCTCGTGCTGGCGAGCCAGGCGGGCCTGCCCCCGCGCCTCGTCGACGAGGCGGAGCTGCCGCCGTCGGCACAGCTGTATCTGCTACCGACGATCCAGCGCCTCCTGACCTCGACGTGGCTCGCGCTCGAAGAGAACGTGAAGGCCGGCGCGACGCTGTATTGGTCGTACTTCGGCGGTGACCATTCGTTCCACCAAGGCACGTGGTGCCCGATCTTCGAGCGGCTCACGGGCTGCAAACATCGGCTGCGCTACGGCTGCTTCGATCTCCCTGACGACGAGCTGGTCCTCGACGGTGCGCTGGCGATGATCGCACCGCTGCCGACGGGCGCCGCGCAGGTTCGTGCAGGCAGCACGGAGCACGCGAACGCGACGTCGTATCTGCCCATCGAGCCCATCTCTGCGACTGTCCTCGCGCGCGACGCGCAAGGTCGGCCGGTGCTGGTGGAGCATGCGCTCGGCAAGGGCCGCGTGATCTTCTGCGCGGCGCCGCTCGAGCGCTACGCAGCGCGGCTCGTCGATGGCACGCAGCGCGGCCTGGTGGCGCTCTACCGGCTGGTGAGTGAGCGCGCGGGCATCGCGGATCCGCACGGCGTGCGCGCGATCCCGACAACGGATGCCGAGCGGTTGTGCGTTCGCGAGATCGGCATCGACGGTCATTCGCTGCTGGCCGTGATGAACCGCGGCCTCACGCCGGTTGCGCTCCCGCGCGAATGGCTACCGCGCGAACGCTGGCGCAGCAACCAAGAATCGGGCTCGCTCACCGTCGCTGCCAAACAGGTCGTGCTGTTCGACGCGCCTCGGAGTTGACACCATACGAACGACCGACTATTGGTATCGCCTTCATCCCGCGAGGATGGCGGAACTTGGTAGACGCGCTGGCCTAAGGAGCCAGTGGGTAAAACCGTGGGGGTTCGAGTCCCCCTCCTCGCACTACATAAACAGCGGTATCGGTTTCACTTCTGCTTCACACTCGACCGGTTTTGCCACTCCGGTCGCCCTTACCCAGCGCTCCCAGCGTCGCATCATCTCCTCCATCGCCTTGCGACCAAGCCAGGCGTTGAGCGTCCACTGGTTGACGCCAAACATCGCAGCGTGGGTCGCGAAGCTGTGCCGGAGGATGTGCCAACCACGCTCGGGAAGCTTGGCGAGGCGACAGGTGATGTACAGCACCTCGTGGTCATGAGAGTGGGTCAGCAACTTGCCATCGTCCCGCCGATCATCGCGTGGGCGGCGTCTTCATGAGGTGGCCACCGTTGGAGTGCAGCGTCGGGTCGCAAATCATGGTGCCGCCGCGGAAGACACCTACCCGATCAGCTCTATGAACTCGCGCGGTGCCACGATGGCGATGCCCGCATAGTTCCCCAGCGCGAGGAGGTCGTCATCGCCCGTCACGATTGTTGTGGCGCGCCCTTCCACTGCAGCGGCGAGGACCGCGTCGTCATCGGGGTCACGGCAGACCTCCTTCACCGCGCCCGTGTCGGTCACCAAGTCGGCGAGCACAACGACATCGGCGAGCCACCGGAGCGCCTGGTCCGGGTCGCGGAGGTACTTGCGGACCTTCGGCAGGACCAGGGCGACCTCGACCTCGGCGACAATCGCGGGCGAGAGCACCAGCTCGAAGGCATCGTGCCGCAAGAAGGCCGCCACGACCTTGCCCGGTGGACCACCGGGGCTGATGGCCGCGATGATGAGAACGTTCGCGTCGAGGAGGACGCGCACGCCTACTTCTTCCGATCCCGTCTTGGCCGGCTCTTGGCCTTGCGGAGCTGCCCTCGGGCGGCGCGCTGCGCCTCAAGCGCGACCCCCATCGCCTTCTCCGCCGAGAGCTGGTCGCCCGGCGCTTCCTCCTGGCGCTCGAGGAAGTCGAGCGCGTGCTGTCGGGCAAAGTGGCGCATCTGTTCCAGCCGCTCGACGGGCACCAGGGCGGCCAGCGGGCGGCCCTTGCGCTCGATGATGAACTCGTCGTGCCGCAGCGCGACCCGGTTCAACATGTCGCCGATGCGAGCGCGGACATCCATCGTGGAGACTTTCTCGGCCATTCGTTCACCTGTATCAACTATCATAGTTGCTATAGATGACAGTGACAAGGTGCTGACGGTATACGCGACCATCGTCGGGTTGCTGGCGAGCTGCGCATGAACATGCCCACCAGTGCTCCGCGTGCCCCGGCATAGTTCTGAAGGCTTGCGCCCCACCCTGCACGCGGATGCGTGGAGCCAAATGGGGTGGTCTCAGTAGCGCCTGACGGCTTTCTCGAGAACACCGACCCGCGCGAATTCCTCGCGTTGCGCCCGGGTTGCTTCGCTCCAGGTCTCCGGTCGAAGCAGCAGCAGGCGACCCGCCACCTTCGCGCGGCTCGCGCGGCTCGCGCCCAGGTCCCATGCCCTCGGCACCTTGATCTCGGGTCGGTCCGTCGCGGAGTAGAACTCGTACGCGTTGAAGCCGCCGCGGCCAGCGTAGGCCTTTTGCATCCGGCTGAACGCCGTGTGCAGATCGAGGCGCAGCGGAACCGCGAGGCCGCTCTTCTTCAGCCCGGGGTACAGCTTCACCTCGCCCATCCGCGTGAACATCAAGGTGCCGCGGTACAAATCCTCCGCATCGGGGTGGACCGAGATCACGAGGTCGTCGAGTAGGCGGCGTCGGGCATGGTCCAGCATCGCCTTGTTGAGGAGGTGCACGATGCCTTGGCCACGCTCCTCGGCCGCCAGCGCCAGGGCGCCGACCTCGGCCACGCGACGGCCTCTTTCCCGGAGCGTCGCGATCTCGGAGCCGTAGATCTTGTCCATCGGGACACCTATCGGTGAGTCGGCGACGATGGAGAGCGTTCCGATCACCTTCCCTGCGCGCTTCGCCACGAACACTGCGGTCTCCGGGTGCAATGTGTACGGCGTGACGCGGAGCCCCGATGGATCGGCGGCGGTGATGCCGCGGCGCACGTACATGTCATGGACCAGCGCTGCAGCAGCCGCCTGGTCCTCGGTCGAGAGCGCTTGACAGACCTCGAGCTGGGCGAGCGCCCCGTCTTCCAGCGAAAGCTTGCGGCGCAGCACCTTGACGCGGAGTGCCGGCGGCAGCGCGCGCAGCAGGAGCGCACGTGGATTGCGGGGTCCGCGGCCCGTCGCCAGCTCACGCGCCCGGCGGATCGCGTCGCCGAGAGGAGACTTCTCGCCAGGCCGTGGATCGTGTGCGGTCTCGTCGAAACGGTGGAGCGTCGCATCGCGGGAAAACGCGAGCGCCGACGTGGGCGTCGCAACCACCGCGCAGAGGCCGAGGCCAGCTACCAGGGACCGAAGCGTCGGGCGGCGCATCTCATCTAGCATGCGGCGTTGTAAAGCAAGCGATATACCAGTCCTATGAAGCTAGAATCACTCGCCCATCTCACGCCAACCCTTCCGAATTTCGGAATTCGCCGACGCCCCGAATCGCTCAACCCGGCGCATCTGAACTCTAGGGGGCTCAGGCCACTTCCGAATGGCAATCGATTGCGGACTATCTGCTTCATCTCGGCCAGGATTCCAATTGGCGTCGCGCTCCGTCAATTCTCGACCAAACGCGCGGATGGAAAACAACCCCAGGCCGTCCCAGTCGAGATCGCCTCGCTTCGCCCACCACCCGCTCCACTTCACCGACGGTGGAACTTGCTAACTGATCACACATGCCGAGCCCCACGACCAGGGCCGCCAGCGGAGCGCCGGCGCCTGTGGCACAGTGTCCGCGTGGCGCGCCCCAGCGACGATCGATTCCGTGAAGTGTTCAACCGCCTCGAGAAGCACGTCGAGGATCGGTACGAGGTACCGATCCGCATCAGCGAGGTGCCGAACCCCTTCACCGGCGATCTCGACGGCGCGGAGATCCAGGTCGACTACGACGAGGACATCGAGAGCGCGCTGTTCATTGTGGTGCACCTCTTCGGGCACACGGTGCAGTGGAACACCAGCGAAGCCTCGCGCGAGATCGGCTATCACCTCTATCCGAATCCGTCGGAGGAGATGGTGAAGAAGCTGCACGAGTACGAGCTCGAGGCGTGCCGCTACTCGCTGCAGCTCTTCCACGAGGCGGGCGTGCACGATCTCGACGGATGGCTCTCGGACTACTCGGCGTGCGACTTCGCCTTCCTCATCGACCTGTACCGCACCAACGTACGCAAGCCGTTCAAGAGCTTCTGGACGGACGACGCCGAGCCGCGCCTCGAGCCGAAGCCCATCCCCCGCTTCCAGCCGACGCGCTGGATCGCGCGCAACACCGGCATCGTCGTATAGGGCACACGCGACCGAGCCGCCCCGAGCGCGCACGCCACAACTACCGCAACGCCAGCACGACACCAGCGGTCGCGGCCCAGGCCGCCGAGGGGCCTCGCGCGACGGGCCAGCGATACTCCCCAGCAATGCCGGCCAAGTTCACCGATTATTATGGGATGTTGAGCCCGGCCCGGCAGGCGTCGCTGGACCGGCACTACCTCGACATCTACGGCCCGCAACCGAGCGCGTCGCTGCACCACGGGCCGAGCCGCCACTGACAATCGCGTGCGAGCATCGATCTTGGCCCACGCATTGATCGGTTCGCGGCATGCGTCGCCCGGTCAGTTGCGATCCGTCGAGCGCTCGATGAGCTCCCCGTCATAAGTGAGCCCCAGCTCCTCGAGGTGCGCCGCGAGCTCGTGCTCGATGAGCTCGTGGGGTGGGCTCAGCGTC
>JAYUBF010000062.1:0-2386 GCA_043741435.1 Myxococcales bacterium | reverse complement strand
CCGGGCAGCGTCACCCTCAGCCGCGGCCTACGTGAGGTACTCGTTGCAGCGCGCGTCCTTGCTGCAGTGGGAATCCGCCTGTGACTAATGGCGAGCAGTAGCTGCGCGAGCTGCATGCTCGCCTCGATGGGGTCGCGGCTATTGGCAAGATCGTCGCCTGAGACGAACGCGAACTCGTTCATGACCCCGAGCACGACACGATTCGCCGTCTTGGCGTAGGCGACGGGCTCCATCTCCGAGACCTCAGGGCGGATCGCGTCGAAGGGCACGCCGAGGTTCATCAGTGACGCGCCGAGCGCAAGCTGGAGCTTGCCCGGAAGGAGCATGCGGGCGTCCTTCGCCGAGATGATGATCGGGAGCAGCGAGCGCTCGCTCGTGCAGAGAATGAATTGGCCGCGAGGCGTGTAGAGCAGGTTCGCATACCAGTCGCCGAGCTTGGTGGTCGGTGGTGGAGGCGCAGGATCAGGCTTGATGCCAAGCCGCTTGAGCAGCCGCTGAGTACAACGGATGGTGACCACCGCTAGGAGCTCCAGGTCCAGGTCGAACGCGCCCATACACCACTTGTGTCGCTCAGCACGGGGTCGATGAACGCACGTGCGGCTTGTTCGACCTGCGCGATGTCCGTCCACTGGAGACCGTCGTCGCTCGCCATGCGTGCGTACACCGGCGCCCAGCTCGACGGTGGAGAGGGTAGGCGGGAGGGGAGTGGGTGCGTCCCGCGAAAGCGGAACGTCTCCGTGATCGCACGGCGCAGAGTCACAGCATCGAAGGGGCCGGTCGATGCGAGCAGTGCGAGATCGGGCAGGTCCTTCACCCGAGAGTTTTCGCGCGGGCGCGGCAGCGTGTAGGCGTGGAGCTTCTCCGCGATGTGGGCTTCGCGTGGGTAGAGCCTGAGCTTGCCCGGCTCGACGCCGAGGAAGTCGAGGAAGCGGTTGCCATCGACGAGGTCGGGATCGACCGTCAGCACGTCGCCGAAGCCGGCGTCGACCCCGAAGGGCATGCCGTACAGCTTGCCGGCGAGTCGACCCTCGGCGCGATACCTGCGGCCTGCGTACACGATCCCGTCGCCCTCGATCTCTGGGTGCTCTCGGTCGGGCGTCACTACGAACGAGAGGAAGTCTCCGAGGTCGAGGAGGCCGGCCTCTTTCAGCTCCGCGAGCGTCTGGTCAGGATCGCCCGAGAGGCTCAGGTCCACGTCGCGCGTCGTGCGCGCTCGTTCGAGGCGGAGCTCCAGCACGACGCCGCCCTTCACGATCACGCGCTCACCGAACGCGACCGAGAGTCTAGCGAGGAAGCGATCGAAGACGAGGAGCTGGCGGAAGCGGCTCGCATCGGTGCCCTGCGCACGGCAGGTCTGACGGATGCGCTCGTCCAGGCTCTGCTTGAAAGACTCGGGCGAGGCGAAGCGTTGGGTGGTCATCGGGAGCTCGCGCGTGTCGTCGCGGTGGCGATCGCGTGCTTGAGGTCGCTTGCGGTGAAGAGTCCGCGCTTCTGTGCTTGCGTCCTCGCTTGTCGAACGAGGTCGGGCTCGACGTGAGCGAGCGTGCAGTCGACCACGGTGCGCAGCGGCGTCGTCACGGGTACCGGGCCGAGCCATGCGAGGTCGCGCTTCGGTACGTCGGCGTGGTGGAGGATCACCTTCTTCGGCACGCGCAGTCTGCGCGTCGACCACGACGCCGGCACGCTGAGGTGATGGCGCGAGGGCAGAACGTCCGACAGCTCGTGCATGGCGAGCGCGGTCTGGTGGCTGAACACGCCTGCCTGCTCAGACCAGAGCCACGTCACGATGAGATCCTCGTGGTCGCCCGGCGGGTAGTGCGTGAGTCGAAGGATTCCGCGTGCGGCCCGTTCTAGGTGCCCCGTTCGCTCGTGGTACGCGAGCAGTGCGCCCGAGTAGCCGACCTGGTGCGCCTGCGACGTGGTGAAGTAACCTCCCTGAGGGGCGGCCGTGCGGTAGAGCGCGTCCCAGGCGGGCGCGGTGCCGTCTGCTCGCAGGCGAGGCATGCACGAAATGTAAAATGATTTATACTTTCGTGCAAGGCCTGTTACTCGGACTCCAGCGCGGTGAGGGAGCGCCAGCAGGGCTCGGCGAAGCTGGGCGAGGTCTTTTGAGGCTAGCCAGGAGCGGATCGTCGCCAGGAGAGCCCGGGATACAGGGTCGAGCGCGCTCACTCACCTGCTTGCGCAGCGCGGCGCGCGCGCGCGGAACAATCGCACCCCCGGCGCGACCAGTCCCGAGCTGGGCTCGGCGTCACTGGATGAGGAACGTGACCGTGGCGCTGGCTGTTGTTAGCGCGCACGATCGTTTGCAGCGCCCGGCGCACGTTCTCTTTCAGCAAAATGGCCGATCTCTGGTGAGTCCGGAATACAGCGTCGAGGCTTGGGA
>JAYUBF010000061.1:0-23224 GCA_043741435.1 Myxococcales bacterium | reverse complement strand
AGTGGCGGCGGCTCTCAATCGAGTCGCTGAATTCGTGCAGTATTGGGCGATTTGACGATGTGGCTGCCTTGGCTGCCGTCACTTTTTGAGAAGTTACTTGAGATCATGCTAACTATCTGAGGTCAAACTATTTTAAGTGCGATCACCCTGCCATTGAATTTCCATTGAATTTCCATTGAATTCCAGCCACGAGTAGAGGCATGGGTCTTGCGTGGTGTCTAAGAATGCACAAATCCCGGGTTCTACTCACATCGATTGCGCTGGCCGTGCTGGTTCCGTTCGCGAGCGCGGAGGCCCGGCCCAGCCCTCGCGAGGTCGTGCAGCGCTGGCAGCAGAAGCGGAAGGCGCTGCACGAATATGGCGCGTTCTTGCGCAGTGATCCAGAGCTGGGTCGGGTCGCGAAGATGAACAATGCTGCCTCATCGTTCCGCGGGCTCCAGGGCACGACCTTGGGCCTGGCTGCCGCGGATCTCCTCGGCATCGTTATGCAGAACCACTCCTCCTCCATCTCGAGCTGGGCGCTCGCTTCGACGTTGGGGACAGCTGCGGCGCTGCTGCCGTTGATCGCGTCGCAGCAGAAGCGGGATCGAATGAACACGCTGCAGCACATCGACGACACGAACCCGTCCAAGCTCCCCTCGAGGGACGTCCTGAAACAGTGGCACGCGGCGGGGATCCTCTTTGATCTTCCGTGGTCTGCGCGGCCGTAGACCGTGTTGGGCGAGCTCTTGAACGAGCACCGGTGGCGCCTCAGCGGCCACGCAGGGGACTGGGACAAGTATCGCAACGTGGATCATCCGAACGATTCGATCATCGTGTCCCTCGGCGGCGCCTGGCGTCATCTCCGCGACGAAAAGGAGATCGCGGACTCGGAAGATCCCAGGTGGGGCCAGCCCTCGCTGAGCCGGCACCTCGCGGCGATCAAAATCTCCAAGTGACGGGCACGATCACCAGGTGACCTCCGCTCCGGGCCGCCAAGGTCAAAAAGGGCCTGAAGGTCATCACCGGTCGTCGACGGTGTTTGATTTCGAGTGCCCCACTCTACCGTCGATGAATTACCTCCATTGACTGCGCCTTGCTCGGTCCGGAGTTTGAAGACGCGCGTCTTAGTTAGTTCTTTCGCTCGAGCGTGTAACGAGCGAGCGCGCGCAAGACCTCCGCGCGCTCACCGAGCGGCTGCAGCGCGACGACGCCCCCGGCCATGACCTCGTTCGCACGCGCGCGCGCACCGTCGGCGCCGAGCAAGTCGATGAACGTGGTCTTCCCCGCTTCCTTGTCGGAGCCAGGGTCTTTGCCCAGGGTCGCGAGATCGGCCGTCGCGTCGAGCACGTCGTCGATGATCTGGAACGCGAGGCCCAGCGCGCGACCGTATACGGACAGACGCTCGAGCTCGTCGCCAGAGGCCTTGCCCATCCGCGCACCGGCGCGGATCGAGACCAGCAGCAGCTCGCCCGTCTTCGCGCGGTGAAGGCGCTCGAGCGTCGCCGCGTCCACCTTCTTCCCGGTCGCTTCGATGTCGATCACCTGCCCACCGACCATGCCCACGGCGCCCGAGGCGCGTCCGAGCTCGTACACCACCTCGGCGACCTCGACCTCGCGACCCTTGCGGTTCTGCGCGGCAACGCGGAACGCCTCTGCGCACAACGCATCGCCGGCCAGGATGGCGATCGCTTCGCCGAACTTTTTGTGGCTGGTCGGACGGCCGCGACGAAAGTCGTCGTCGTCCATCGCCGGCAGATCATCGTGGATCAGCGAGTACGTGTGGATGAACTCGACCGCGCAGCCGGCATCGATCGCGTCCTCGGGCTTGCCGCCGACGGCCTCACACGCCGCGAGCGCGAGGATCGGGCGCAATCGCTTCCCGCCGGCGAGCAGGCTGTACGACATCGCCTCCGCGAGCGTCTTCGGCGCATCGGCCGAGTGTTGCAGGTGGCTGGCGAGCGCTCGCTCCACCATCGCGCGACGCTCGTTCAGGTATCCGTCGAGATCGAATGCGTCACTTGTCGTGGGTGCCATGGGTGCCATGATGTCTCCTGTCAAAGACCGAACTTTTCCACGCGACGCAGCAACGCGAAGCGCGAGATGCCGAGGATCTCGGCAGCCTTGGCTTTCTTGCCACCCGCCATCCGCAACGCCTCGACGAGCAAGCGTCGCTCCGTGTCGTCGAGCGTGTCGACCCCCGGCCGAAACTCGATGGTGAGCCCGCCCCCGCTCGCACCTGCGACACCGAGGCGCGGCGTACCCCGATGGGCGGGCGACGTGACCCGCTCGGGGAGTTGCGCAGGATCGAGGCGGCCCTTCTGCTCCAGGATCACGGCACGCTCGATCACGTTCTTCAGCTCGCGCACGTTACCGGGCCAGTCGTAACCGAGAAGCACGTCACGCGTCTCCGCAGGGATCTCCGGCGTGGCCTTGCCGGCGCGTGCTGCGTACTCCGCCGCGAAGTGCGCCGCGAGGAGTGCGATGTCCTCCCCGCGTGCGCGCAGCGGCGCGATGGTGATCGGGAACACCGACAGGCGGTGATAGAGATCGAGGCGGAACTTCCCTTCCTCGACGAGCCGCCCGAGATCGCGGTGGCTGGCCGAGATGACGCGGGCGTTCATGTCGACGGGCTTCACGCCGCCGACGCGCTCGAAGGTGCGCTCCTCGAGGACGCGCAAGAGCTTGCCCTGGAGCTGCAGCTCCATGTCGCCTACCTCGTCGAGCAACACGGTGCCCCTGCCGCTCACCTCGAGACGGCCGGGCTTCCGAACCTCCGCGCCGGTGAACGCGCCCTTCTCGTGACCGAACAGCTCGCTCTCGGCCAGTGTGGCCGGCAGTGCGACACAGTCGATCGCGACGAATGGATCTTTGGAGCGGGACGACAGCGTATGGATAGCGCGCGCCACCACGCCCTTGCCGGTGCCGCTCTCGCCGGTGAGCAGCACCGTGGTGTCCTGCGAGCGCGCGACCTCCATGATGCGATCGCGGATCTCGCGCACCGCGGCCGATTCGCCGAGGAGCTCGGGCATGCGCGCGGCGTCGCCGTGCATCGTCCCATGCCTGCCCGATCGCAGCTCGAGCTCGGTCTTCATGCGGGCGATGCGCTCGACCTCCACCACGCGCTCGACGATGGCCGGGAGCTCGGTGGACTTCGTCACGTAGTCGCTGGCGCCGCGCCGCATCGCTTCCACGGCGTTCTCGATGGTGCCGTACGCCGTCATCATCAGCACCGTCGGCGCCGGGCGAAGCGCACGGATCGGCGGGATCAGATCGAGGCCGTTTCCGTCGGGCAGCATGTAGTCGAGGATGACGAGATCGTACCGGCCCGCGCGCGCCGCCGAGAGGCCCAGCTGCGCGGTCCCTGCCACGTCGGCTTCCACGCCACGTCGCTGCAAGAGGCGCTTGAGCGACAGCGCATACGTCTCTTCGTCGTCGACGATGAGGGTGCGAAAGTTCACGGGGAGAGCCCTATATCACGAGCTGCGCACGAAGATCAGCGTCATCGCGTCTTCGTAGACGACCTGCCATTCGGGCCGAGTCCGCAGCCAGGCGACCAGGCTCTCACCGCGCCCCACGCGCTGCAGCACCGCGAGGCGAAAGCCGTAGCGCGCCTGCAGATCCGCGAAGCGTGGTGGATCGGCGTACAGAGCAGGCAGGCTCGCGACCAGCGCATCGTCGTACACGGTGAACGCGCGGCCGTCGACGAACACCGGTTGCTCGGGCCAGGCCCACAACAGATAGCCGCCGTAGTTGTAGCTGTTGAACATCGGGCCCACCGGATGCGCCTGTTTCAACCAATCGACAGCGCGCAGGGGGAACCGGCTCGGCTCGAGGCCGACCCCCGGGCTTCGAATGGTGGCGAGCGCGAACCCAGAGCTCATCAGGACCGCGAGCCCGATGCGCGTCACCGCGCTCCACCGACCCTGGGTGGCACGACCAAGGGTGGGTGCCAGGATCGCCGCCGCCACCATGCAGCACTCGATCGCGAAGCGTTGATAGCGAATCGCGACTACCGAGAACACGAGCAATAGGAGCGCGTCGCGTCGCAGCGTGGCACCGGTGCGACCGCGCAGCGAGACGAACGACGCAATCACCAGCGCCACGACGACCCAGTGCGCGATCGAGCCATTCGACAGCGCAACGGCCAGCGGCTCCCACTCGCGGATGTTGGGTAGCGCTGCATGCGAGCCGAGGAAGTGCCGATGCACTCGGAAGCCGTAGGGACCGACGATCGTCGCGACCGCGCACAGCACGACGACGACGGCGCGACGCAGCGACGGCGACGCAACGAACGCGATGCCTACGAGGGCCACGCCGGTGGGATTGCCACCATGGAGCTGCGTCCACGCGAGCTGGATGGGAATGCACCACCACAGCAGGGCATCGTCATCGCCCTGCACCAGCGTGAGCGTGAGCGTGAGCGCGAAGCACGGCACCGACAGCAGCTGCGCGCGCGGACCCGTCCACTCACGGAGCACGAACACGACAACGATCCACACGAGCGTCGACAACCCGAGGAAGCCCTCCCGCTTGCGCGTGGCCCACGCGATTATACCGACGGAGAACGCCAGCGTGAGACCCTGCAGCACCCCGAGCGCGACGAAGCCACCGGCGCGATAGCCGAGCGCGAGCACCACCTCGGCGAGCCACTCGTGGTTCAACCACGCCTTGGTGGAGGTGTAAGAGAACGGATCGACGCTGGGCAGCGCATGCGTGCGCAGGATCAGATCGCCGGCGGCGAGGTACCAAGGCGTATCGTGCTCGACGATGCGCGTGATGCAGAGCGCAGCGACGACGAGCAGCGCGAGCAAACCCAGCGCGCGGCGCAACCGCTAGACCGGAAGCTCGATGACCACGCGGGTGCCACCACCGCGACGACGGAGCAAGCGGATGCGGCCCTTGTGCTCGTCGATGATCTGTTTCGACACCGCGAGGCCGAGGCCCGTGCCGCGCGTCTTGGTCGAGAAGAACGGATCGAAGACACGGCGGCGCGCCGAATCGGGCACGCCGGGTCCGCGATCGGCGATCGCGATCACCACCGAGTCGCCGAAGCGGCTCGCATCGAGCTGGATCGCGCCCGTCGGGGACGCCTCGACCGCGTTGAGCAGCACGTTGAGCAGGACTTGCTTCAGGGCGTCGCCATCACAGCGCGCGGGCAGGGGCCGCTCGCAGGTGATCTCGAGCTCGTGCGCATTCGCCTTGGGCCGCACGAGCTCGATCGTCTCGTCGATGACCGACGACAGGTCGATCTCGCGCCTCTCGTAGCGCCGGGGGCGCGCGAAGCGCAAAAAGTCGGACACGATGTTGTCGAGCCGCCGCACCTCGCGCTGGATGGCTTGTAGCTCGCCGGCCACGGGGCTCTCGCCGCCCAGCTCTTCGGCGACCACTTGCGCCGCGGCGCCGATGGACACGAGCGGGTTGCGCACCTCGTGTGCGATGCGCGCTGCCATCTCGCCGAGCGCAGACAGCCGCTCCGTCTCGAGCAAGCGCGCCCGCAGCTTCTTGCGCTCGGTCTCGCCGCGACGTCGCTCGGTGAGATCGTGCACGCGCCAGATCGATCCAGCGGGACGACCGCTCTCGTCGGCGAGGAACAGCGACGAGACCTCGGCGGTGATGGCGCCGCCATTCTTGCGCCCGAGCTGGATCTCGCACTCGGCGAACCCCGAGGCCAGCACCAAACGCGTGAGCTTCTCCGCCGTGTCGCGCGAGCGAGAGTCCGCGAGGAGCTCCAGCACGTCGCGCCCCTCCAGCTCTTCAGGTCGATAGCCGAGGATGCGTTGGACCGCCTCGTTCGCGGACATCACGCGTCGCTCGGGATCGAGCGTGAGGATCGCATCCGACACCGACGCCAGCACCTTGGCGAGGTGCTCGCGCGCCTGCCCCATCTCGCGCCGCAAGCGCGCCTCGGTCCGTCGATCCTCCACGGCGGCGATGAATAACCCGTGCGGTCCCGGCGCCAGCGTGACGCGCAGCGGAGAGCCCGTACCGGGACGGTCGACCTCGCCCGTACCGGGACGGTCGACCTCGATCGAGACCTGCCCCTCGTCGTGCAGGCGATTGCGCGCTTCCTCGAGCGGCTCGCGCTGCACGTCGAGCACCTCCCACAGCGGCTGCTCCGGGCCTGGCCCCGCGATGACCGTGAGGTCCGCCGTCAGTGTGTACACGAGGGGCGCGCTGGTGGTCTCGTCGCCGATCTTCTGCAGGCGACGCACGTCCTCCGAGATGGCCTCGGACTCGAGGTCGGCGCCGACCCGCTCGGCGTACGCGACAAGGAGCTCGCGATCCTCGACGGAGAACCCCGACTCGTCGGGCTTCTCCACCACGAGGACCCCGAGCACACCGAGACCGCCGGGAATGGGCGCCACCGCGAAGGTACGGGGCCCGATGGTCTTGCGGATGGAGTCGATGAGCTCGGACGGGATGAAGGCGCCGGTGAGCTCCCCCACGTCGTGGGTGACGATCACGCGGCCATCGCTGAAGGCGCGCACCAACATGCTGTCTTCGACCGACATCGGCATGCGCGCGCCCTCGAGCGGAAAGCCCAGCTCGGACTCGACCGCATGCAGACGCGCGAGCTCTTGGTTCGTGATCGACGTCTTGAACACCAGCGCGAGGCGCGCGTCGTCGAGCAGCGCGATCTGCACCGAGCCGCAGCCGAGCACGCGCGCGGCTGCGTACAGAATCATCCGCGTCGTCTCGAGTGAATGCACGGAGCCGGGCATCAGCGACCGCAGCGTACGTCAACCGCGGAAAGACGGCGACGAGATCCGGATCGACTTGTCGCGATCCAGGTGACAACCCCGTCTCGCGCGAGCGCCGCCCACGTGGGCATGGACGCGCCGCCGACGTTCGGCATGTCCCGACCGATGCTGGGCGCTTGGTTCTTCACGACGATCGCTGCCATCGGATGCGCTGCAGTGATCGCGGCCTGGAGACGTCGGAACTTCGCGCTCGCATGGTTCGCCGCCACGCTCGTGTGCTTCGCCGCAGCGACGGCGATGCGCAAAGACGTGGACTACGCCTACCTGAAGCGGTTCGACTTTTTGCCCTCGTGCCTCGTCGCCATCGTCGCCACGTGGGTCGGCACGTCATCGCGCAAAATTGCA
The DNA here is from genome assembly GCA_043741435.1 of Myxococcales bacterium. GTDB lineage: Bacteria > Myxococcota_A > Polyangia > Palsa-1104 > Palsa-1104 > JBDTCO01. The sequence goes on along the minus strand of JAYUBF010000061.1, from coordinate 16,136 downwards.
GCGCCGCGCAAAGTACGCCGAGTCGCCATGCACGACGGGCGCGAAGCACAGCGACTTGCTCTGGTACGGTCGAGTGCTCGGCACCCCCGCTGACGTCGCCGGCTGACGCTATCCATTGCGCGTGCGGGATCCGGCAGATCCGCAGTGGCGACGCGCCTGTATGGTGTTTTCCTGCGCGGCGGACGCTCGCATGCGTCGCTGAAGAGCAAGCGATCTCTGGTGCGGAATCGCACCCATCGCACGTGTGCGAACCCGCTCGGCAACGTGGTTAGCCGGCGATCGAACCTTGCACGGTGGAAAAGCACCTTATAAAGACGAGCAATTTCAATGTTCTTGCTCGACGACACCGATGCCAATCCGGGGCATGCGCCGTGCATCTCTCCGACGGTGAGGTGATCGTTTTGAGCAACGGACAAGAAAATGCGCCCACCGGGATTCGCCGACGCAAGGCAGACCACATCGCGCTTTGCGCGTCGGGCGAGGTCGAGTTTCGTGACAAGGGCACGCTGCTCGACGAAGTGCAGCTCATCCACGATGCGCTTCCGGACCGCCATTACGACGACGTAGACCTCTCGACCAAGCTGCTCGGCAAGACGCTGAAGGCGCCGGTCGTGATCAGCGCGATGACGGGCGGCACCGAAGAAGCGCAGCAGATCAACCGCGACCTCGCGCGCGCCGCAGAGACGCTGGGCCTCGGCTTCGGGCTCGGCTCCCAGCGCGCGATGGTGGTGGACCCAACCCTCACCGCGACGTTCCGGGTGCGCGAAGTCGCGCCCAATGCGCTCGTGCTCGGCAACCTCGGCATGGTGCAGGCGCGCCAGATGTCCGTGGGCTCGATCCGCGAGCTTTGTCAGACCGTCGGTGTCGACGCTTTGTGCATCCATCTCAACCCGTCGATGGAGCTGGTTCAGCCCGGCGGCGATCGCGACTTCCGTGACGGCCGCAAGGTGCTCGAGCGACTGCACAAGGACCTCGGCATCCCCGTCGTCATGAAGGAGACCGGCGCTGGCCTATCGCGTCGCGTCGGCAAGATCGCAAAAGAGATCGGCATCACCACCGTCGACACCTCCGGCGCCGGCGGCACCTCGTGGGTCGCCGTCGAGACGATGCGCGCCGAGGGAGATGCTCGCGCCCTCGGTGAAGAGCTATGGGACTGGGGTATCCCCACGGGCGCGTCGATCGCGCTGTGCGGAGACCTCGGCCTCGACATCATCGCCACGGGTGGGCTGCGCACCGGCACCGACGTGGCCAAGGCCCTCGCGCTGGGCGCGACGGCGGGTGGGCTGGCCGCGCCGGTCCTCCGCGCGTGGCGCGACGCCGGCCCTGCCAAGGACAACGATAGGGGGTACGAAGGCGCGGTCGCGTTCCTGAAGCGCGTCGTCGAGAGCGTGCGCGCGAACGTGTTCCTCACCGGCTGTCGCACACCGGCCGAGATGCGTCACGCACCGAAGGTCGTGGGCTCCACGCTCCGCGCCTGGATGGAGCAGGCCAAGTAGTCATGAACACGCCAACCACCGACATCGGTGGCAGCACGCCGTTGGTCCACTCCGGGCCGCTGTGCGTCGAGGCCGCCGTCGCTGGACGTGCGCACGGCAAGGTGATCCTCCTCGGCGAGCACGCCGTGGTGTATGGCGCGCCAGCGTTGGCCGGTGCGCTCACGGGTGGTGTCACCGTCGAGCAAGCAGCCGGGACCGGCCGGGTGCGCATCCCGGCCTGGGCCGTCGAGATCGATCTCGCGGCCCATGGCAACGACCTCACCAATGACATGACCATCGCGCGTGCGCTTCGCGCGATCGTGCAGCACCTGGGCATCCGATCGTTGCGCAGGGACGTAGACCTGATCGTGCACTTCGGTCTGCCCACCGGCTCGGGTCTCGGGAGCTCGGCGGCGCTCGCGGTCGCGATAGCCCGCGCGCTCGGCAACGTGCATGGAGTGACGCTGAGCGATGAAGCGGTCGAAGGCGCAGCGATGGCGTCGGAGACCGTCATCCACGGCCGACCGAGCGGGCTCGATCATACGGTCTCGCAACGCGGTGGCTTCGGCCTCTTCGTGCGCGAACGAGGCCTCACGCCGGTGCATGCACCCCGCGCGGTGCCGCTCGTCATCGGGCACACCGGCAAGGAGCGCGACACGAAGAACCGCGTCGCGCGGGTCGCGGAGATGCTGGGTGAAAGCCCGGCGAAGGTCCGGCCGCTCATCGATCGCATCGGTGAGCTATCGCTGACCGGTGCTCGCGCCGTCGAGCGTGGCGACCTCGCGACGCTCGCCGCGGCGATGGAAGAGAACCAGATCATGCTCCGCCAGCTCGAGGTGTCGTGTCCCGAGATCGAGGCCATGGTGGACCTCGCGCGCGGCGCCGGCGCGCTCGCCTGCAAGCTCACTGGTGGTGGTGGTGGTGGCTGCGTGATCGCGTTGGCGCCAGGTCGTGAGCGCAACGTGGCAGCGGCTTGGGCCGGCGCGGGTCTGCGCAGCTTCGTCACCGAGGTAGGTGCCGCCGCGAATCAACGAGAAGGACAGTCGTCATGAGCACAACCAGCGGACGCGCGGTCGCCGAAGCGCGCACCAACATCGCCCTCGTCAAGTACTGGGGCAAGCGTGGCGGCGGGCTCAACCTCCCGGCGGTGGGCAGCTTGTCGCTCACGCTCGAAGGCTTGTCGACGCGCACCGAGGTTCGCTTCGAGCCGTCGCTGAAGAGCGACAGCCTAGAGCTCAATGGCGCTGCCGAGATGGGCCTGCCTCGCGACAAGGTCTCGAAGTTTCTCGACCTCGTGCGTGGCCTCGGCGGCGGCAAGCAGTTCGCTGCCGTGTCCAGTGCCAACAACTTTCCAACGGCAGCTGGGCTCGCGTCGTCCGCCAGCGCCTTCGCCGCGCTGGCGCTCGCCGCGACGAAGGCGGCCGGGCTCTCCGTCGATGGCCGCGCGCTCTCCATCCTCGCGCGCCAGGGCTCGGGCTCGGCAGCGCGCTCGCTGTTCGGCGGCTTCGTGCGCATGCATCGCGGCGAGCTCGCCGACGGCAGCGACAGCTTCGCGGAGCCGATGACTGTGCGCAGCGCCGAGGACATGAACGTCCGCATGGTGCTCGGTATCACGAAGAAGGGCCCGAAGGAGACCCTGTCCACCGATGGTATGCGCCACACCGCGGAGACCTCGCCCTATTTCGCCGCATGGGTCGCCACCTCCGAGCCTGACCTCGCCGATGCGACGGCCGCGATCGCGCGCAACGATCTGGAAGCGCTCGGCGTCGTCACCGAACGAAGCGCCCTCACGATGCACGCCTCCGCGCTGGCCGCGCGTCCGGCGGTGCTCTACTTCGCCGGCGCCACCATCGAGGGCTATCGCGCCGTCGTCGCGATGCGCAAGGCGGGCATCCCGGCGTGGTTCACCTGCGACGCAGGCCCGCACGTCAAAGCACTGACCGACGCGGCAAATGCCGACGAGGTCGCGCGCCGCCTCGCAGAAGTTCCCGGCGTGATCGAGACCCGGGTGTGCAAGCCCGGCAAGGCTGCCGAGGTGCTCGAAGCATGAGCGCTCTCACCGTGTATGCGCCCGGCAAGGCGATCGTGTGCGGCGAATACGCCGTGCTCGATGGTGCGCCGGCGATCTGCGTCGCGGTGGATCGCTATGTGACGGCCCGCGCGGCCACGGTGGGCGAAGCGGTGCAAGTGTCACCGTTCGTCGACGCGGCGCTGCGCCATGCGCGCGCTGCGCTGAGCGGCAACCAAGCCGCCATCGCTGACTTGCGCGAGGCCGGTGTCCTCGTCGACTCTGCGCCTCTCTACGAACGCGTCGGTGGAGGGACGACGAAGATCGGGCTCGGCTCTTCGGCGGCGGTCACCGCAGCCGTGGTCGGCCTCGCCTTCCGTGTTGCCGGGGAGACGCTCGAGGACCGTGCGCGCCTCTTCGCGATCGCTGACGCCGCACACGCCGAGGCTCAAGGCATGGCGGGGTCCGGCATCGACGTGGCCACGTCCATATACGGCGGGGCGATTCATTTTCAGCGACGGGGCGGCACGCCGACCATTCGGCCCGTCGTGTGGCCGAAGAATCTCCGCCTCAGCTTCGTGTTCGCTGGCGAGAGCGCTTCCACCACCGCGTTGGTCGGCCGCGTGAAGGCGCTCGCCGCGCGCGATGCCACCACCTACCAGTCGCGCATGGCCGCCTTGGCCGCGCTCGCGGAGCGCTTCGCCGACGATGTCGCGCGCCACGACGTCGTCGCGGCGATCGCCACTGCGGCAGCGTGGCAGCCCACCCTCGCATCGCTGGGCCATGCGGCCGATGCACCGATCGTGACGCCCGTGTTCGAGCGCCTCGCAGCGATCGCCGCCCGCCATCACGCCGCGTCCAAGCCATCGGGCGCTGGCGGCGGTGACCTCGCGGTGCTGCTCTCCCACGCCGATCACACTGCGGCTCTCGAGCACGCGCTCACGGCCGCAGGTCTCCATCCGATCTCTCTCGTCCCGAACGGTCCAGTGCAGGGGCTTCACCCCGGAAAGACTCCATGACCCGCTCGTCCCGTATCCCCGGCTTCTACAAGCTCTCGGTGGAAAAGCGTCGTCGCGAGATCGGCGCCCAGTGCGGTATCGACGCCGAGCGCCTCGGCGCTGCGCTGCTCGACGAGGAAACGGCCAACCACATGGTCGAGAACTTCGTCTCGGTGTACGGGCTGCCGATGGGCGTGGCGCTCAACTTCCAGATCAACCACCGCGACTTCCTGGTCCCGATGTGCGTGGAGGAGCCGAGCGTCATCGCCGCGGCCTCCAACGCCGCGAAGATGATCCGCGAGGGTGGCGGCTTCCACGCCGACGCCGACGAGCCCGTCATGATCTCCCAGGTGCAGCTCACCCAGGTGCCAGATCCGGCCGCGGCGAAGCTCGCGATCGATGCCCACGCCGCCGAAATCATCGATCGCGCCAACCAGGCGTACCCCAACCTGATCACGCGCGGCGGTGGCACGCGCGGCATCGAAGTCCGCATCCTCGAGGGCGCGACCGCGACGCACGGCGGCATGCTGGCTGTCCATCTGTTCATCGACTGTCGCGACGCGATGGGCGCCAACCTCGTCAACACCATCGCCGAGGCCGTGGCACCTCGTCTCGCCGAGCTCGCGCGAGCCCACGTGGGCCTGCGCATCCTCTCCAACCTGGCCGACCGTCGCTGCGTGCGCGTGAAGGTGCGCGTCCCGGCAACCGTCCTCAAGACCGAGATGCACTCGGGAGAGCAAGTGCGAGATGGCATCGTGTCGGCGAGCCGATTCGCCGAGCTCGATCCGTACCGCGCCGCGACGCACAACAAGGGCATCATGAACGGCGTCGACGCGGTGGTCATGGCCACCGGCAACGATTGGCGTGGAGTGGAAGCTGGCGCCCACGCCTACGCGGCGAAGCTCGGCCACGACGGTGGCTACGGTCCGCTCGCCACCTGGCGCGTAGGATCAGATGGCGCGCTCGAAGGCCGCATCGAGCTCCCGCTCGCCGTCGGTACTGTCGGGGGTACGTTGCGCGTTCACAAGGGTGCACGGCTGGCGCTCGAGATCCTCGGCGTGACCAACGCCAACGAGCTCGGCATGGTGATGGCGTCGGCCGGCATAGCCTCCAACCTCGCTGCGCTGCGTGCGCTCGCCTCGGAAGGCATCCAGAAGGGCCACATGTCGCTGCACGCGCGCACCGTCGCGCTGCACGCCGGTGCCACGGGCGACCTCGTGGATCGCGTGGCAGAAGAGCTCGCTGCCTCGGGCGATGTCCGCGCCGAAGTGGCTCAGCAGATTCTCTCGCGCTTGCGCCAAAACGGCGCGGCCCAGATTCGCAGCTAAGACGTCAGGCTGGTCAAGGAGACGACGATGATACGCCGAGTGATCTTCGAAAGCGCACGTGGAGTGGCCGAGCTCGACGGAGTGGAATGCCCGGTGGGCACCTACTCGGTCGACGAGGCCTACGCATTCTGTGAGCGCATCGCACGCGGACACTTCGACAGCTACGCGCTCGCGCGCCGCTTCGTGCCCGAGACCATGCGACCGCACGTGTGGGCGCTCTACGCGTTCGCCCGCAGCGCCGACGACTTCGCCGACGAGCCGCGCTACGAAGGTCGGCGTCGCGAGCTCCTCACCGCGTGGGAGGACAAGCTCGATCGCGCATTCCACCGCGATGCGGAGCACCCCATCTTCGTGGCGCTCGCCGATACCGTCGACAAGTGCAAGCTCCCGATCGCTCCCCTGCGCGACCTCATCAACGCCTACGTCATCGATCTCTCCGTGTCGCGCTACGCCACGGCCGCGCAGCTCGATCGCTACGCCGGCCTCGCGGCGCAGCCCATCGGCCGCTTGTTCCTCTACTTGTTCGGTCAGACCGATCCCACGTTGCACCGCTTCAGCGACGAAATCTGCACCGCGGTCCAGATCGCGAAGGTCTGCCAGGACCTCAGCCTCGATCTCATGCGCGACCGCGTGTACCTGCCGGCGGAGGACATGCGCCACTTCGGTGTCACCGAGGCCATGCTCGAGGAGCGTCACGCGAGCGCCGAGGTGCGCGACCTCATCCGCTACGAGGTGTCGCGCGCGCGCAGCTTGCTCGAGCGAGGTCGTCCCCTCATCGATCGCTTGCGCCGTATCGACGCCGGACTCGCCTTCCAGGTCGCCCTCATCTACCACTCCACGACAGCGCTGCTCGAGCAGATCGAGCGCGCCGACTTCGACGTTCTGTCGCGGCGCCCCCGCCTCGGCAACGCCGAGAAGGCCGATGTCTTGGTCCGCGCGTCGTCTGCGCGCTGGTCCAACGCGATGATCCGTCGGGTCGGCTAGCGCTTGTAGTCCGCCACGACTCCGGGGTAGAAGGCCCCCGGATGGCGGATCTCGCCGAGAGCTCGATCTGGAACCTTCCCGGTCTTCGTGGCCTGGGTGGAGCGGCTGCGTATTGCCGCAAGCTGACCTCGCGCTCGCAGTCCAACTTCTACTACGCGTTCTTGTTCCTGCCGCCCGAGCGTCGCGCGGCGCTGGAGGCGGTCTACGCTTTCTGCCGGCTGGTCGACGACGTGGTGGACGAAGAAGCGCCGGTGGAGACCAAGCTGGCCGGGCTCGTGACGTGGCGCGCCGAGCTCGCGCGCGTCTACGGCGAGGTGAAGGAAGCACCTCAGCACCCGGTCGCAACGCGCCTCCTCGAGGCGATCCGGCATTTTCCGATCCGTCGCGAGGACATGGAAGCCATCATCGATGGCTGCGCGATGGACGTAGAGCGCGATCGCTACGACACCTGGGAAGCGCTGCGTACGTACTGCTATCGCGTGGCGTCGGCCGTGGGCCTCATGTGCATCGAGATCTTCGGCTACTCGTCCGACGCTGCGCGCGCGTACGCGGTCGACCTCGGCATCGCGCTGCAGCTCACCAACATCATCCGCGACGTCGCCGAAGACGCGCGCCGCGGTCGCGTGTATCTGCCGAAGGAAGACCTGCAGCGCTTCGGTGTGTCCGAGGAGGAGCTTGTCACCACCACCGGCCTCCCGTCGGAGAACATGGTTCGCCTGCTCCGCTTCGAGAGCAACCGTGCCCGCGCCCACTACGTCCGTGCGCGCGCTGCCATCGGCAACGACGAGAAGCGACAGCTCGTCATCGCCGAGATCATGGGCGACATCTACTACGCGATCCTCGAAGAGATCGAGAAGAGCAACTACGACGTGTTCCGCGGCAAGAAGGTCATCCGTCGTCGCCACAAGATGGCCATCGCGTTGCGTAACTTCGCCGGCGCCAAGCTGCGCCAGCTCACCCGTCTCGTCGCCTGAGTCGCAGCGCTGAGGCCTCGAGAGGCCGCTATGGCCCGTTCAGCGCGGGCCGAGCAGCGCGAGCTGGTCGTCGATCCAGCTCCGGTACACGTCGACCCGGATGTCCCAAGACTCCGTTCCACAATCGTAGCTGTAGCGCGGTCCATTGGTGGAGTGCACGCCGATTTGCACGGCGACTCCGTTCACCGTCTGCAGCGTCGGACCTCCGGAGTCACCCGGACACACCGCCGCGACCTTGCCTCCGGTCGCCAGCCCACTTCGCTTGCCGTAGCTCACCAGCACCAGTGGGTCCACCCGCGCGATGGTCGACTGCCCCACGCGGAGCTGCCGGTTGCCGGCGGAGGGATCGGCGCGCAGCTCCTGTGACGTGATCCCGCCGAACCCCCAGAGGTCGATCGTTTGCCCGACCTTCGGCGGAGCAGACGCCAGCGGGAGCGCGGTGCTGGACAGCGGCGTGTCGAACAACACCACGGCCAGATCCCCGGGAATCAGAGCGATCTTGGACAGGTCCTGGCCCGCGATCGAGTCGTAGGCCTCGTGGACGAGCGTCAGGCTCGATACGTACGTCTCGTCCCCGAGCTCGAACCAGACCTTCACGCCGTCGCGGAGTGGCACGCCAGGGTCGCGGATGCAGTGCGCCGCGGTCAGCACTGCTCGCGGAGCGATCACGCTGCCGGTACAACCACTGTCCAGTCGACCGATCGCTGGATGGGTGCCCGGCTTGCCGAACGCGAGCGCGTCGCTGACCCCCGGGTCGACGCCATCGGACGTCGGCGCGCATGCCATGAGGCCAACGAGCGACAGTATGGTCGACAGGGTGGCGAGGTCTCGAGGGAGGGACATGCACGCGTAATCTGCAACTCGCGATCCAGCACATATTGAGCAATGGCAGTAGGTTGCCACGGCAACTGGGGACTACTGACCTCAGTCGGAATCGTCCAAGCGCGGCGGCAGCCCGGCCGCCTTGCGCAGGCGCGTAAGCCTCTCGCCCATCTCGCGCTCACGACCCTGGTCGCTGGGCCGGTATATCGAAGCGCCCTTCAGCGCGTCGGGCAGATACTCCGCGGCGACGTAGTGACCCTCGAAGTCGTGTGGGTACTTGTAGCCGGCGCCGTGGCCTTGCTGTTGGGCGAACGCGGTGTGCGCGTTCCGGAGATCGGCTGGCACCGGCAGCGCCCCACGCTCCGTCACCAGGCGACGTGCCGCTGCGTACGCGGTGAGCGCGCTGTTCGACTTCGGTGCCGCGGACAGATACGCGACCGCCTGGGTCATGGGCAGAGTGCCCTCGGGAAGGCCGACGAGGCGCACCGCGTCCGTCGCTGCGATCGCGACGCGCAAAGCTTCGGGATCCGCGTTGCCGATGTCCTCGGATGCGAAGATCACCATGCGTCGCAAGATGAAGATCGGATCCTCTCCAGATTCGATCATGCGCGTCATCCAGTAGATCGCAGCGTCGGGATCCGAGCCGCGCATCGACTTGATGAACGCCGAGACGACACCGTAGTGCTCATCGCCCGCCTTGTCGTACAGCAGCGTCTTCTTCTGCAGCGCTTCCTCGAGCGTAGCCGTGGTGATGGTGCCGTTGATGCCCGCGAGCTGCGATGCCAGCTCCAGCGTCTGCAGGCAGCGCCGTGCGTCCCCATGCGCCTGCGCTGCGATCTGATCGCGGACGTCGTCGGATACGGTGAGGTGCATCACGCGGAGACCACGCTCCTCGTCGGTGAGCGCGCGATCGACCAGTGCGCGCAGGTCGGCGTCCGACAAGGCATCGAGCCTCACCACCCGGCTGCGGCTCAACAACGCGGCGTTCACCTCGAACGACGGATTCTCGGTGGTGGCACCGATCAGCGTGATCGTGCCCGCCTCGACGTGAGGCAGCAGCGCGTCTTGCTGCGCTTTGTTGAAGCGGTGGATCTCGTCGAGGAACAGGACGGTGCGTTCGCCGAACTCCTGTTGCCGCCGGCGCGCGTCTTCGATCACCTCGCGCACCTCCTTGATGCCCGACTGGACGGCCGACATCGGCACGAAGCGCATGCCGGCACGCTTGGCGAGGATGCTCGACAGCGTCGTCTTCCCCGTGCCGGGCGGGCCGAACAAGATCATCGACGGCAGCGCGCCGTTCGCCGCCACTCGCTCGAGCATGCGGCCCGGGTCGAGCAGGTGTCGCTGCCCCACGACCTCGGCCAGATTGCTCGGTCGCATGCGCTCCGCGAGCGGCTGCCCGAAGCGGCTCTTCTCCGCCGCGCGTCCGAACAGATCCGTCATGGTCGCTTGCTCACTTGCACGAGAGAAGACAGCTGTCCCGTCGGGAGCAGCGAGAAGCCGTCGACCTCTTTGCGCATCGCGGCCACGTTGTCCTCGTGCCACAGGCTGATGACGGGCAGATCCTCGGCCAGGATGCGCTGGATCTCGGAGTAGATGGCACGGCGTCGGCCCCGATCGAGCTCGCGACGCCCAGCGTCGAGCAAGCGGTCGACCTCTGCGCTGCGGTAGCGAACGCGATTGCCGCCGGCATCGGGCTTGTCGCGCGTGGGGATGCGCGTCGACGAGAAGAAGTTGGTGTAGAGGTCGGGCTCTGCGATCTCGGGAATCTGCATGGAGAACATCTGGTAATTGCCGGCCTTGACGTCGGCGAAGAGCGTGGCGAACTCGTTGGCGCGGAGATCCACGGCGATGCCCACGTCCTCGAGCATCGCGGCGACGACCTTCGCGATGGCGACGCGGAACTTGTTGGAGGACGTCTTGTACACGATCGTCATGCGCGGAAGCGGGCCGGGCCCATCCGGGTCCGGAAAGCCTGCCTCGTCGAGGAGCTTGCGCGCTTGCGCCGGATCGTACGGCCAGTCGTGCACCAGCGGCGCGCCGGCGTAGGCCCAGTGGAACGTGGGCAACATTCCGGTCGCGCGTGCAGCTAGACCGCGCAGCTTGGTGCGGATGATCTGATCGCGGTCGATCGCCATCGCGATGGCGCGGCGAACCCGGACATCGCGGAGGATGGGATCGTCCTGGTTGAGGCCCATGTACGAGTACACGGCCGAGCGCGCGGTCACCACCTTCAGCGAAGCTTGTTGCTCGACCGCCGGCAGGAGCAACGGCGAGATCGTGTTTTGCGTGAGGTCGGCCGAGCCACCGACGAGCGCCAGCAACCGCGAGTTGTCGTCGCGGATGGTGCGGATGGTGAGCGCACGCGATCGCGCCACACCACCGAAATAATGCTCGTTGCGCACGAAGCGGAACACCTCGCCCTCGTGCGTCGCGAGCACGAACGGCCCGGCGCCTACCGGAAGCTCGGCGCGCGTGTGGGGCGCATGCCCCGAGAGCGGACGCGCGAAGATGCCGAAGTCGAGATCGGTGATGAACGGCGCGTGTGGATGCGACAGGTGGAAGACGAGATGACGATCGTCGACAACCTCGATCCGCTCCAGGCCGTCGTCGATGAAGCGCTGCCGCAGACGCGTCCCCATCGCGGGATCACGCAGCTGATCGAGCGTGTACACGATGTCGGCCGCGGTCACGACGCGCCCGTCGGAGAACTTCGCGTTCTTGAGCGCAACCCGCCACGTGAGATCACCCTCGGCCTGCACCGACTCGGCCAGCTCCATCTTGGGCTCCACCGACTCGTCATCGACCGAGACCAGCGGCGCGAACGCCAATCGCGACAACTTGAAGTCGTACGCACCGACGGCAAACCTCGGGTCCAGCGTCTGCGCCGCGGTCTCCGTGAGGATCACCAGCTCGTCGTCGGGCACCCGGCGCCCCTGGCACGCCGCGCTCGCCCACAGCAGCAGCAGCGCAACCGATCGCAGCCGAATCGGTCTAGATTGGCGACATGTCACGTGCCGCCCTCCTGGGCTCCACCCTGTCGTTGCTGTGCTCGTCCGTGGTGCTCGCCGCCCCCGAGACCAGCGCGAACACGCCAACCGGCCCGAACAACGACGATGCGGTGATCGCGTCGCCCGGAGAGGCCAAGACCGCCCTGCCGGCGCCGCCGACTGCGCCCGATCAACGCCTCGCTTGGTTGCGCGCGCAGCTCGACGGCCTCGTCGGTGATCCGGGCCTCACCGGCACCAAGGTGGGCGTGGCCGTCACCGAGTCGGAGACCGGCAAGCTCTTGTATGGTCGCAACGAGGCCGTCCCGCTCAACCCGGCGTCGAACGTGAAGCTCTTCACCACCGCGGCAGCCCTGGCCTTGCTCGGGCCCGAGTATCGCTGGAAGACGGTCGCCTACGCAGACGCGCCGATCCAATCGGGGGAGATCAAAGGGAAGCTTTACCTGAAGGGACACGGGGATCCGACGCTCGTGGTCGAGGACTTGTGGCGCATCGTAGCCGATCTGTGGTCCGCGGGTGTTCGTCGCATCAATGGCGACCTCGTGATCGACTCCACCTTCTTCGACGGCGTCAAGCTGTCGAACGGCTTCAATCAAAAGGAAGAAGACGCTGCCTTTCGTGCTCCCAACGGCGCGGTGTCGCTCAACTACAACGCAGTGAGCGTGCGCGTGGTGCCCGGCGCGGGCGACGGTGCACCGGCCAAGCTGGTAATCGAGCCGCCTTCCCCCTATTTCGAGATCACGAACGAGGTCCGCACCTCCGGGAGCGCGCGCACCAACCTCACGATCGAGGCGAAGGATGGCAAGGACCGCACCCAGCTCGTCGCCCGAGGTCGCATCCGCGTTGGAGATCCGGGCGTGGTGCTGGTCCGTCGCGTCAGCCACCCCGAGCTGTACACCGGTTTTGCGCTGCGCGAGCTGCTGGTTCGCCGTGGCATCAAGGTCTCGGGGCAGGTCACGTTGGGCACCGTACCGTCGGATGCACGCGCGCTCACGGTGCACTACTCGTTGCCGCTCGGGGTCGCGGTCCGCGACGTGAACAAGCGATCGAACAACTTCATGGCCGAGCAATTGCTGAAGACCTTGGGCGCGGAGACGGGTGGCCGACCGGGCACCTGGCAGAAGGGGCTCGATGCGGTCGCGAGCTATCTCGATCGGATCGGCATCTCGCGCGCCGACTACAAGATGACGAACGGCTCCGGGCTCTACGACTCCAATCGGTTCTCGCCCAACCAACTCGTGACCTTGCTGCGCGCCACGTATCGTGACTTCCGGTTCTCGGCCGACTATCTCGGATCGCTCGCGCTCGCCGGCGCCGACGGCACGATCGGCCACCGCATGGCGGGTGGCCTCGCCGAGCGCTTCGTGCGCGCAAAGACGGGCACGCTGTCGGGCATCTCGTGCTTGTCCGGCTATGCCGGCGCCCCCGGCAAGCCCCCGCTCATCTTCTCCGTGCTGATGAACGATCTGGGCGAGGCCGCGAATGCACGCGCGCGCCGCGTGCAGGATCAGATCGCCGAAGTCCTCGTCACCTACCTACAGCAAAAGTAACTCCGTGCGCACCTCCTGCATCTGAGCTGGAATTGCCTTTCAGGCGGTAGGTCCGCTACTGTGCGGCCCCCGCAAATATCGTCGGCGATGGAGATGCGTGCATGAAGGCTGCGAAGCTCGGATGGTTGGTCTTGTTGTGCTCTGTGGGATGCGGAGCGGACTACACGAACTACTACTTCGATGGTCGGGTGTATGACGGCGCCACCGGCATTCGCCTGAACGACTACAAGCTCGAGCTGCAGTTCCTCGATCGACGCCTCGGTGGTCTGGTCGACGACGACGGCCGCTACTTCGTGGGACCGTTGACACCGTTCAACGACTACACCGTCGAGATTCGCGCCGACGGGTACCGCTCGTTCCTCTCCCACAACGTGATGAAGGTGAACGACGACACCACCTCGAACAACACGCTGGCGGACGACGGTGACCACCCCGACCAAAGCCAGTACTTCGACGCGTACTTGTTCCCCACGTCGGTCGTGACGAGCGCGGTGGCGATGCGCATCACGCTCGCGGACAAGCCCGATCTTCCTTCGGGCACCATCCGGCTTCGCCCCACCACCTCGAGCAGCTTGTTCACCGCCGCGACGCCGGCCGGCGTGGGCGGGCAGGTGTGGAGCAACGACGACGATCTGCAGTTCAGCACCGTCACGCGCGCCTTCACCAAGGGTCAGCTCGATCTCGCCGCTGGCGATCTCGTGTACGGCGTGACCTACGCGGTCACGATCTTCGGGGTCGAGGGGCACGCGCAGTTCGAAGGCGCGTTCACCGCTGGGCTCGACGCGAGCCCGACCTTCGTGGTGAGCCCGCTCGGCGAGAGCCCGTTGCTGCTGTCGTTCGTCTCCACGCAGCTCGGGACCCCCGTCGCCAGTGGCGAGGTCGTGTTCGTGTTCAACCAACCTATCGAGCTCGATCCGCTCACCAGCACCGACACGTATCTGAAGAACCTCGAGCAGAGCTTCTCGATCAACTCACCCGACGCGAATGGCAACGGCACGGTCAATGCGCTGAAGCCGTTCAACCCGCTCGCTGCCGGTGGCTCGCTCGGTCTCAAGATCACCATCGCTGCGAACAAGCTCACGCTCAGCTGGAACCCGGGTCTCGCGCTCGCCACCACGGACGCTGCAGACCCGATCCGGTCCGTAACCTACGGCGGGCTCGCCACACTGAACCTGCGCCCCGTCGGTGGCGCCCGTTCCACTTCCGTGTCGGTCGGCACCTTGCTCGGTCCCAACTCCGTCACCGTCCCCGTCACCCCGTGAGGACGTCGATGAAACTCATCACCGGCGCGATGTTGTCTCTGTGTGCGTGGACCGTCAGCGCCGAGACCACCGGCGTCCTACAGATCCGCAGCAAGCCGGCCGGCGCCGAGATCAGCATCGACCATGCGCTCGTGGGCAAGGCGCCCGTCAAGCAGTCGGTGTCCCCGGGCGAGCACGAAGTTCGCGCCGAGTGGCCCGATGGAAGCGCAGCCACCGTCGTGGCGAAGGTCACCGCCGGCTCGACGGCGACCTACCTCGTGAAGCCTGACATCGCCACCGCACAAGCACCGACGCCGCAACCGCCGTCGCCCGCGATGGAAGATCTGCCGCCTCCGCCTCCGCCTCCGCTGGTCTCGATGCCGGGACAGCACCACGTCACGTTGCTGCCGAAGCCGATCCCATCACCAATCCACCCGCGCAACCGCATGACGCCCGGCATGTCGCTCGGCGCTGGCGTGTACTGCCCGGACTACGGCACGCGCAGCGTTCCCTACGGCAGCTGGTGCAGCGCGCAGCTGCGTGTGTCGATGGACGGGCCGTTCTCCGACATGCACGCGGCGCTGTTGCTGGGTGACATGGTGCGCGTCGGTGGGCTCGTCGGTTTCGAGATGGGCACGCGCTACGTGCAGCTCGGCAACCGGCACCAGCGGCTCGCGCTCGCGATCCGCGGCAGCTTCGATCTGCTGATCGCGCGCCTCGGACACCCCATGCCGGGCCAGTTCGACGACGGGTTGCTCGGCTTCAGCAACACGTATGGCCCCCACTTCTCCATCGCGCTCAATCCGCGTGCGCAGCTCGAAGTACGCGGCGCGGTCGGTTGGACGGTCGGTGGCTTTTGGTCCAATCACGAAGGCTTCAAGAACGACCCGGTCTACGGCTTCGTCGCCGAGGCTTGGATCGGGATGAGGGTGGCACCATGAACAAGATGTGGATCGCCGTTTGCGCCCTCTCTGCCGGCTGCATGCACGGCAGCATGATGGGCGATACCGAAGAGCGGCCAGGGCAAGGCCAGACGATGATGGGCGGCCAATCCGCGGCGTGGCCATCCGTCCGCATCGACGAGCCGGCCGGCGCCCACGTCACGATGGATCGCGGCATCTTCGGTGAAGGGCTCGACGTCGTGACGCCGTTCCAGGGCCAGTTCCAGACCACCGGCACGCTCTCGATGACGGGCTACCCGCTCGAGATCCATCTCGACGATGCGGTTGCACGCCGCTATGGCGGTACCGGCGCGACGACGTTGTATGCACGCCTCACCGTCGCTGCCAATCGCAAGACGGAGCCGGTCCGAATCGCGCCGTCGGAGTGCGAGCTGCGTGCGCTGCTCACGGGCGAGGTGCAAGAGATACGTACCGAGGCGGAGCAAATGCCCAGCGTGCAAGAACGCTGCGCGATGGAGGAGCATGACCGCTACGGCGCTGTCGGCAGCGAGCATCCGCAGTGCGGCGGCGGCGGTGGCGGTTGCGCGCACCACGGTGGCCCGCACGGACCCGGCCCGCAGCACGGTTGCGGCGGTGGTCACGGTCACGGTCACGGCGGAGGTTGGTTCCACCATGCCGCACCCACCGTCCTCAAGATTCGGCTCGCGAAGTTCTGACCAGAAGGACACGCCATGAAGGACACGCCATGGTAACTTCTCAATAACCCCCGGCGGGCTCGGTCGGTCGCCGGGTCTCGGTTGCTGGGGGCGTCGTGCGCTGTCAGGGGGACAGGGCGCGAGCCTCGAT
>JAYUBF010000060.1:0-23262 GCA_043741435.1 Myxococcales bacterium | reverse complement strand
GTGGAGGGAGGCTCGTCGGGCTCTGCCCGACGAGGGAGGACGGGCAAGTCCTCCCCTGATAGATTCAAGAGCTGTCCATTTATGGACAGCTCTTGAGCTGCACAAAGTCGCACCGGGATCGGATACGCTTCCGGCCCATGAAAATCTGCGCTCGCCTCGCTTGTGCCCTGTTGAGTGTGTGCCTCGTCGGATCGGAGCTCGCTTCGGCGGCGCCACCCAAGAACCAAGTGGCAAAGTCGAGTGGCGTGGAGGAGTCGCTCGTCGAGCTGCTACCTGCGCGGGCCCGCGCGGCCGTGATCGTGCGCAAGAACAGCATAGCGCCCGCGCGCGACATGATGTCCACCGACACCGAGATGATGAACGAGCTGCGGCCGTACCTCCTGCGCACGCTCGGCATCGATCCCACGCGCATCGAAGGCATTGCGGCCTTCACGCTCGACGTGAGCAAGGCGTCGTTCACGGGCGCGGTGATCCTGCGCATCCCGTCGCAGGCCGGGTCGCTCAAGCTACCGACCGCGGGTGATGCCGGTGGCACGCCGATGTACAAGCTCGACAAAATGTTCGCAGCGCTGATCAAGGCCGGCATCGTGATCGGCGACGAGGCCGAGGTGCGCGCTGCCGTCGCCGTGGATCGTGGCCGCGAGCCGTCGCTGCCGAAAGACGTGGGCCTCGGCAAGCTGCTCGCGCCGGGCAACAACGACATCGACTTCGTCATCGCCGTGGGCCCGGGCGCGCTCCCGCCGGACAAGACGATGGGCGTCGAGGATGCCGTGCTGGTGTACCTGAACGGCGCGCGCACGCTCGAGCTCGCGCTGCACGGAGATCCGGCCCGCCTCGGCGCGCTGAAGGGCATGGCGCAAGGCGGCGTGCAGATGGGGCTCGCAGCGCTGGCGCAGGAAAAGGACAAGGCTGTCGCCACCAACGATCCGCTGAAGGGCGCGACGGCGATCTCGACCTACTACCAGGCGAAGAAGCTCGCGGCCGAGCTCGATCCCAAGCTGGAAGGCAACGCGCTGAAGCTCCGCTATCACTTCCCCGAGCTGAGCGCGAACGGCACCGCGATGTACGTGGCGGTGGCCGGCGTCCTCGCTGCCGTCGCCGTGCCGTCGTTCACCAAGTACATGCAGAAGTCGAAGAGCGCCGAGGCAAAGACCAACCTCGCGCGCCTCGCCACGTCGCTTCGCTCGGTCGTCGCGGAAGGCGGCAAGGGCGTGCAGTCGATCAAGGCCACGGAGTGGACGCCGGCGCGCGGCTGCTGTGGTCAGACCGACAACAAATGCGTAGTGGACCCCGGCGCGTGGAAGGGCACGTGGCAAGCACTGACGTTCTCCGTCGACGATCCGTCGCGCTACCAGTACCGCGTGCGCACCGAAGGCAAGGGGAAGCAGGTGCGCTACATCCTCGAGGCACGCGGAGATCTCGACTGCGACAACACGTTCTCGAGCTACAAGCGCACGTTCAGCGCCGACGGCGGCGAGATCGGCGAGCTGCAGATCGAGAACGAGACCGAGTAGGAATCGAAGTGGCCGACTCCCTCCACGTAGGCGCCGAGATCGAGGCGTACTGCAGCCCGTGCAAAGAAATGCGCTGGCACGTGATCACCGCGCTCGTCGGTGATCGCCCGATCAAGGTGGAGTGCCGCAGCTGTCGCAAGCAACACTCGTATCGCACCGGCCCACCCGGCACGAGCGTCACCGTGGCGCGTTCTGCAAGCGGGAAGCCACGTGCAGGCGCGAAGGCCGTCGCCCCGGCCTTCGACGTTTCGAGCCTCGACGCACGCGCGGCCAAGGCCTACGCCCCTGCAACGACGTTCGCTCAAGGCGACGTGGTGCGCCACCCGAGCTTCGGCCTCGGCCTCGTGACGGCCCTGGCCGGTCCCCAGAAGCTGAGCGTGCACTTTCCGAGCGGACCTCGGACGCTCGTGCACGATCGCAAGCCCGCATAGGGCAGGCGGCATGCGTCAGGCCGTGAAGTCGCCTCGTACCACCAGCACCGAGCGATCAGCGTGGTTCACCACCTTCGCCGCCGTGGTGCCGAGGATGCGATCGAGCCCGCCATAGGCGTGCGAGCCGATGACGATGAGGCCGACGTCTTCCTTTTGTGCCGCCTCACAGATTCCCTGCCACGGCACGTCGAACAACGTCACCAGCAACGTTTCGATGTCGGGGGGGACCCGCGGCGCGATGGCCCGCAGCTCCGCCTTCGCCTTGGCCTCGAGCTCGGTTTGCAGATCCACCGCCACCGGCAGACCTTCCGGGGAGAGCTGCACCGTCGGCAACGCGATGACCCTGCATAGCGCGAGCTTGGCTCCGAAGCTGTGGGCCAGCTTGATGGCGGCGTCGAGGACCGCCATGGCGCCGGGTGAGTCGTCGAGCGCGACCAGGATGGGCTTGTTCATGACCAGCATGGGCTTATTCATGATGCGGGAAACGTACCACCTGGACGACGGACGACAACGCTCGATCCGTGGCACATTCGACAGCACGTGACCTCGAATCGAGCCAGCCCACTCGGCCAGGCCTGGAAGATGGTGCGCACCTCGGCATCGACCGTGGCGCAGTTCATCCCGGTCGACATCGCCGATATCGAAGCGTTGTTCACGCTGTCGTCGGAGCAGGCGCGGGTCACCATCGACCGCCGCTGGCGCGCGCTCGGCCCGGAGGCGCGGATCCATGCGCTTGGCGAGCTCCGACGCACCATCGGCCGGTTACTTAAAGACGACGCCGAGCAACACACCGCGTTCGATCGCCGTATCGATCTGGAGCTCGTCCTGCTGTTCGAGGCGCAGGCACGCCACAACCGCGACGAGATCGCGCGCCGCGATCGGCTGAATGAGCTGGGGCAATTGTCGGCCACGCTCGCGCACGAGCTGCGTGGCCCACTCGGCGTCATCGAGTCGTCGGTGTACCTCATCCACGACAAGCCCGAGGATCCCCAGCGGCGCGAGAAGCACCTCGGTCGAATCAGTGACGAGGTGCGTCGCGCGAAGCGCGTGGTCGACGACGTGATGTCGCTCATCCAGCGCCAACCAGCGGCGCGCGAGCCGCTGCCGCTCGGGCCGCTGGTGGCCGAGGCCATCGCGCTCGCGGAGGGCGGGCCCGCACAGGTCGTGTGCGCCGACCTCGCGGCGCTGCCGATGGTCGTCGGTCATCGCGGCCAGTTGTCGATGGCGCTCGGCAACCTGGTGCGCAACGCGAAGCAGTTTGCGCTGCACACCGTGCGCATCGACGGTCGCTCCGCGGAGGGCGCCGTCGAGCTGGCCGTGTCGGACGACGGGCCGGGTGTGGCTGCCGCCGTGCTGCCCACCTTGTTCGAGCCGCTCAGCAGCGCGCGTGCCGGCGGGACGGGCCTCGGTCTCGCCCTGGTGCGACGCGTCGCCGAGCATCTCGGGGGCTCGGTTCGCCACGAGCCCGTCGCCGTGGGCACGCGCTTCGTCTTGCGCATCCCTGCGGTGGCCACGAAATGAAGCGTCCAGCCAAGGTGCTCCTCGTCGACGACAACGTCGCCCAGGTCGACAACGCGCGTGAGGTCCTCACCGGTGCGGGTCATCGCGTGCGCACGGCGAACTCGATGGCCGAAGCGCGGATCCTCGCGCGCGAGGGCTTCGACGTGGCGCTCGTGGATCTCCGCCTCCCCGATGGTGAAGGCATCGCACTCGCTGCCGAGCTCCGTGATCTGCAGCCCGATGGCCTCATCGTCTTGCTCACCGGCTTCGCTACGGTGGAGTCGGCCGCGGCCGCGGTGCGTGCCGGCGCGTGGGACTACCTGGTGAAGCCGGTGGCCGTACCCGACCTCCTGCTCACCGTCGAGCAAGCGCTACGGCAGGTGCGGCTGCTCGAAGAGAAGCGCGAGCTCGCACGGCGCGCGAACGTGGCGGAGAAGCTCGCGGCCGTCGGTACGCTCACCGCTGGCCTGTCTCACGAGGTGCGCAACCCGCTCAACGCCGCCACGCTGCAGCTCGCGGTGCTGGAGCGTCGCATCGCGCGCGTCGGCGAGCCCGAGCGCGCGGCACTATTGCAACCGCTCGCGCTGGTACGCGACGAGATTCGCCGGCTCGGTCACCTGCTCGACGACTTTCTCGCATTCGCACGGCCGCACGAGCCGAGCCGTGAGCCGGTCGATCTGAAGGTGCTGGTGGGAGACGTGGTGCAGCTGGTGGCTCCGGCCGCCGACGAGAAGGCCGTGCAGCTCCAGACCGACTTTGCCGACAGCGTCTCGACCGTGGACGGTGATCAAAAGCAATTGAAGCAGGTGTTGCTCAACCTCATCCTCAACGCCATCGAGGCGGCACCGCGAGACGGCCACGTGCGCGTGTCGCTCACCCGGACGAACGACCAGGTGTCCGTGGTGGTGGACGATGACGGTCCCGGGATCGCCGATGAGCTGCGTGATCGCGTGGTGGAGCCGTTCTTCACCACCAAGAATGCGGGCTCCGGACTGGGCCTGCCCATCGTGTACCAGCTGGTCGGCGCTCACGGCGGACGCGTGGGTCTGGCGCGTGGTGCGCTCGGTGGCGCGGAGGTCACGGTTCGGTTACCCGTCGCGATGGGAACTCAGGTCTAGACCCGAGCCATGTTGACTCGATCCTGCGGAGCGAAGCGATGTGAGCGAAGGCCAGGCTTGCCTGGCCGAGAGCGGATCGACTCAACATGGAGTCGGTATAATAGGAGAAACGGATGGCCCGCGCGCGCATCTTGATCGTCGACGACGAAGTAAACGCACGCAGCGCGTTGGCCGAGCTCCTGCGCGAGGACGGGTACGTCGTGGAGACCGCGGCCGATGGCTTCAAGGCCCTCCCGAAGCTCGAAGACTTCAATCCCGATGTGGTGCTCACGGATCTGAAGATGCCTGGCATGACGGGGCAAGAGCTGCTCACGCGCGTACGGCTGCGCGATCCGAACTGCGTGGTGCTGGTGACCACGGCCTATGGAGCCGTCGAGAGCGCCGTGGCTGCGATGCGTGGCGGCGCAGCCGACTTTCTCACCAAGCCGATTGACGTGGAACGACTCGGCCTCGTGCTGCAACGCGAGCTCGAGCGCCAAACGTTGCGTCGTGAGGCGGAGGGGTTGCGCGCGCGGCTCAAAGATCGACAACGCCTGCAGCAGCTCGTCGGTACGAGCCCTGCCGTGCAGCGTGTGATCGACCAGCTGCTGCAGGTCGCGCCGAGCCAGGCATCGGTGCTCATCACCGGCGAGCCGGGCACGGGCAAGGAGCTGATCGCGTCGGCCATTCACGAGCACAGCCCGCGCTCGCGTGCGCCGTTCGTGAAGCTGCACTGCGCGGGGATCGCAGAGTCGCTCCTCGAGCTGGAGCTCTTTGGACAGGCGCGCGGCCCGGGTGGACAAAAGCGGATGGGCCGCATCGAGCAAGCGAATCGCGGCACGCTGTTCCTCGACGAGATCGGCGAGCTGTCCGCGAATCTGCAGGTGCGCCTCTTGCGCTTCTTCCAAGAGGGACAGTTCGAGCACATCGACGGAGGGGATCCCGTCGCGGTCGACGTTCGGGTGATCGCATCGACGCGCCACGATCTGGCCGACGCCGTACAACGCGGACGCTTCCGCGAAGATCTGTTCTATCGGCTCAACGTGGTGCCCATCGCGATCGCACCGCTGCGGGAGCGCGTCGCCGACATTCCCCAGTTGGCTTCGCGCTTCCTCGCACACTACGCCGAGCGCAACGCACGTCCGATCTCGGGTTTCTCCGACGAGGCGCTCGAGCTCATGGTTCGCTACCCATGGCCGGGCAACGTGCGCGAGCTGCAGAACGTGGTGGAGCGCGCCGTGGTGACCTGCCCCGTCGAGCGCGTGCGCGAGCAGGACCTTCCCGTGCACCTCGGCAACCAGGCGCCACCGCCGACGCCATCGGCACCGCCCATCCCTGGCTCCACGCTGGCCGATCTCGAGCGCTTCGCGATCTTGCGCACGCTCGAGGAGGTCGGTGGCTCTACGTCCCGCGCCGCCGAGATGCTGGGCATCTCACCCCGCAAGATCCAGTACAAGCTCCACGAATACTCGGTCGAACCGACCAAGAAGTGAGCCGGCAGCGGGCCCCGCAGAACGGCGCGGCGACGGTGTTTTCCGGAATGGGCTCCCGGCAGACCGGACAGCGGGTGCTACCGGCCACGGTCAGCTGGGACCGATGGGATCGCTCCCATCTTCTTCGTCGTTCAGATAGGCGAACGTGCGGATAAGCCGCAGCATCTCTTCGCGTTGCGCTGGATCGAGGTTGCGGAACTGAACGCCCATGCCGGGGTTGCGGCCTTCGGCATCGTCGACCACGGGCGGGTTGACCCAGATCACTTCGCCTTCCACTTCCATGAGCTCGCCGGACGAGACACGGAAACGCAGGTTCAGCTGCGTGCCCTTCTCGGCCGGCGCTTCGGTGTGGATGAAGATCCCCATCGCGCTGATGTCCGTGATGTACGCGAAGAGGAACGTGTCGCTCGCGCGATAGTCGACCTCGATGTCGACGGGTACGCGTTCGTGGATGCGCCGATCCGCGCCCCGCCGTTCATCCTGGTCTGGCAGCGGTTGTGCTTCTTTACGCCGATCTCTGCTCATCGATCCCACCCCTTCTGCAACCGCCGGCCCGAATACCAAGCACCCTCGAAGCGAACAAGCGAAAAAACTGTGCGCGCGCACAAATTGCGGACCGATCAATTCACGCCGACGACGCCAAGGCGTACGCGATTCTCACCATCGGCGGCGCCCTCTTTGACCTTCAAGCGGTGGTCGCCGGTGAAGAGCCCGAAGAACAGCTGGTAGTTTCCCGTCGGCTGGGTCGCTCGCTCAGGCTTCAGCATGTACTCGTCGGTGACATACGTGCCGACCGTCCAGAACTGGGTCGGGAAGCGACCATCGAGCGGAACGTGATCGCCGTTGATGCGCGAGTTCGGGCCGTCGAAGTGCAGGAACACCTTGTACGCGCCACCGACGGGGGCGAGCACCTTGAAGTAAAGGCGAACCTTCACGTCGTCGCCGCGCTTGGCCTCCGCCTGCAGGTCGTAGCCGAGCATCTGCAGCTTGTCGTCGAAGTTCACGGCGAGCGGATGTTGCGGTGTCGGGGCGGTGTCGGACACGAACCGACGCAGCGGATTGAGGTCGGTCTCGTTCGGTCCGACGCGGTTCGAGAAGATGAGGAACCGCGAGTTGGAATCGTCGATGACGACGTACGGAACGACCTCGTTGCCCGCGCGCGTGGCCTGGTCGATGCCCGCGAGCTCCTCGGAGCCCACGAAGATGAAGACGCGTTCCGGCTGGCGCAAGAAGTTGAGGACGTCGTCGTAGGTGTTGAGGACCTTCGCCGTGCGACCGCCCATGTAGTAGGAGGCGCCGGTGGCATTGAAGCGATACTGGCCGAGCGGCGCGTTCGGATCGAGCGACTTGGTCTTGCCGTAGAGGTCCTTCGGCGAGAGGTGCTTCGTGGCGAGAGGCAGAAACCACTGCACGATGGCCACGGCAAAGGCGAGCTGCACGACCACCACCACGAGCAGGAGCTGCCGCGGTGCGCGAATGCCGACGCGCGCGCTGGTGCGCCACGCCTCCGGCATGACGAGGGCCATCGTCGTCGATAGGGCGAACAGCGCCAGGATGCCGAACAGCAGGTTCGATGCGCTGTAGATCTGCGCAGGCCAGCGCACGAGATCGGCCACGTTCACCGATACGAAGGCGTCGGTGGTCATGAGCATGTCGTGCGCGAGAATCACGGCGAGCACACCGATGGCGATTCCCTCGAGCGGTCGCGGGCTCACCCAGTCGATGGCCGCATCGAGATACGCACCGGCGAGCAAGCCGAGGACCGCCGCGGCCGGCGGGAGCAGCTCTCCCACGACCGCATCGTGCGCGGTGGCCGCGACGTACAAAGCTGCGAGCCACGCGGTGAGCAGGCTGCGCGAAAACACGGCTCGCGCCCCGTCGCTGGCTGGCACCGGTTGCTCTCCGGAGAGGCCGAGCAAGATCGCGAACGGAGCGAACGCCAGCCACGGCATCGAGGCAAAGCCGAGCGCGCGAGCGACCGACGTGACGACGATCTGGAACTGCGGCGCACGGGCGGCGCCACCCAAGATCGGAGAGTACTGTCCGACGTGCAGTGCCGCTGCGACGTAATAACCGGTCACGCCCAATGCAACGACCAGCAGCACGCCACCGCGAAGGCGACCCGCGGGCGACGCCGAGAGCGCGACCCCGACGGCGAGCAGCGGCGCGACCACCCCTTGCAACGCCCCGGCGGCGAACAGCCCACCCGCAAGACCGAACAGCGCAGCGACGAGCGCGAACGCACGCTGCCCGATGCCACTGCTGGCGCGCGGCCACAACATATGGGCGAGGCCACCGACGGCGAGCGTCGAGCACAGCGTGAGAGGTGCACCGCTCGTCAGCTGGCGGGCACCGAGGACGAGGCCCGGCATCGTGGCCATCGCGAGCGCGCCGAGCAGTGCTGCGCGGGGCCTGAGCACCGCGCGGCCCGCGTAATACCCGGCGAGCACGGCGAAGATCGAGCACAACGCGAGCGGCAGGCGCCCGCCGATCTCACCGATGCCGAACCGCCGAAACCCCTCCGCGATGAGCCAGGTGTTGAGCAACGCCTGACGACCCGCCTGCACGCCATTCGACTCGAGCAGTACACGCGCGGCATCGGCCACACGGACCTCCGACGGATCCCACAGGCCGAAGGCACCGAGGCGCGGCAGATAGAGAAGCGCGCCGACGACGAGCAGCAGCCACGGCGCAAAGCGGGCGGCCCACGCATCGGAAAAAACCGCTGCGCCAGAAACTGGTTGCGCATCCGGGCGCGGTTCGACAGCGGTGCTCATGGGGCGACGGCCGACCTTAGCGATGGTGAGCAGCGCTTGCAAGACGGCTGACGAGGACCCCCTCAGGCTGGCGCGAGCGAGCAACGCAGGGGGTAGCCCGCAGCCGCCGCCAGCTCGAAGACCTGCTCGACTTTTTCGATCGCCTGCTCCACGGACATGACCTTCAACATCACGCTGCCCTGCACGTGGATCTCCATCATGCAGGTGTGGGCTTCGGCCTCCGAGAGGCGGAACACTGCGCACAACACGTTCACCACGAACTCCATCGGCGTGTAGTCGTCGTTGTGCATGCACACCCGCGCGAGCTCTGCCCCTTCGAGCGTGGCGCTCGTCGATGAGGTGCCGTGCGAGATGACGCGCAGGAGGTCGAGGCGATCGATGCCCGCGGCGTGCATGAGTAGCGCGGCGTAATCGTCCTTGACCGAGCGCAAGGCAACCACCAGATCGCGCACGCCGACCTCGTGCCGGCCGGAGAACACCACGCGGTTCGCAAGGTAGCGCATCATCGCAAGGCTGCGCGGATGCAGGAGCGGGGCGCGCGGGTGTACCTCCTCGAGGAGATCGAGGTATTCGCGCAGCTCGCGGCCCAGCTCCGCCACGTCGGCGCCACAGCGCGTGAGGATCTCGGCAGCATCTGCATCGGCGAGCACCGCGAGAAACAGGTGCTCGAGCGTCACGAAGCGATGACGTCGCTGCGTCGCCTCGTGATTGGCAGCTGCGAGCACGGCGGTCAACGCCTCATCGGGAACGGGGCTCTCAGTGTCGCGAGGATCGGCTACCATTGGTCCACTCAGTCTCCCACGCCTCGTGTTCGCGCGGACGGTCGGCTCTTGCAGGGGTCGCCGTCGTCGAACAAATCTAGTCGCCGGAATTTGGGACCTGTCGGAGGATAACTCGATCGTTGCTTCGCCTTCTTCGAAGAGCATCGGCGCTCGAACAGGGGATCAGCTGAGCGAACAGTTTGACGCGGTCGCGACGCTGATGCGACCGTAGCGCTCATGCGAATCTCCTCGGTGCACCTGTTGCTGTCTGCCCTCTGCTTCTGCTCGACGGAGGCGCTCGCGGGCCCCACAGAAGATCTCATCGAGAGCAACGCATACGACCGCAAGCCGTACACCCTGAGCGCCGTGCACGTTGGCACCGCGGGCTGCGTCGGCGGCGGCAGCTTCGGCGCGGTCGCCTGGGCGGAGGCCACGCACGCTTCGCCTGGCCTCGTGGCCTATTTGAAGTCGCAGGGTCTGTAGCGCGCTCGACTGCCTCGCCCCGGGCGAGCGCTGCAAGGGGCGTGGTGGCATGTTCGAGAACCGCAGGACACTTTACGAGCTCCGTTGCGTGCTGCTCGCCTGCGTCTTCCTGACGTGCGGGCTGACCTGCGCCGTGGCGCGTGCGGACGAACCCCCGACGCCGTGGGCTATACTCGGCGGTGGCGCCACCGCGCTCGTGCCCATGGCCATCGGCAGCTACTTGTTCGCCGACAACGAGGACGAAAAGCACCGATCGGCCGGTGCGCTCACCATGGTGACGGGCCTGGCGCTCGCGCCGATCGTGTCTCACCTCGCGGTGAAGGAGTGGACGCGCGCGGGCATCTTCGGTGCGATCCCCGTGGCCTGCGCCGTGAGCATGGCCGTGCTCGTCGGGGTCGAGCCCAGCGTGACGGCGTTCGGCTCACCACAGACGCGGCTCACCTTCGGCATATTGATGTCGTTCGCGACCCTGTCGGCAGGCGTGGGACTCCTCGACACGCTCGGTGCGGGTCGTCGCGCGCGCGCCGCCGAGCGCCGCCCCCGCACGACGCGGCGCACCGTCTTGCCCATGCCGTTCGGCGCGCCGGGTGGTGGCGGCCTCACCGTCGGTGGCTCGTTCTGATTCGAATGGAGAAACACATGATCGCTCGTGTGCTCTTGGTGGCCGCTTGTCTCTCGGCCTCTGCCTGCGTCGTGGTCCCGCAAAATCGGCGAGGTCGTCTTGCCGACAAGATCATGCAGCTCGACGAAGACTCACTCGAGACCTACCGTCGGCAGAAGCTGTACTCCACGCGCGAAGCCGCCGCCGGCGGCGACGGCGCGTCGGCTGGCGGAGGCTGTGGCTGTCAGTGATCCGCCGTGCTCTCACGTTGGCGTGTGCACTCGCATTGTCGACGGTCAGCGCACGCGCCGACGAGTCCGGCGTGCTCGCGCCTCGGCAGGCGTTCACGATCGAGTCCGCGCGTCTGCGCTTCAGCTTCTTCGACCAGAGCGGCCACGGCTATCAATCGCTCGCCAGCAATCGGCGCTTCGGCCCGGGCTCCGAAGAGATGTGGGTCGCCCAGCCACAGGTCGAGGTGGTGGCCAAGCAGGGCGAGCGCATCACGCACCGTCTCTGGATCCCCGTCGATATCATCAGCGCCGCGAGCCCGGATGCCATCGACGCAGTCTCCACCGCGTCTCGCTTCCAGGAAGCTGGCACCATCGACGTCAACAGCACCTACAAGGTCCGCCGCAACGACGAGCTCACGACGCGCTTCTCGGTACACCTCGAGGAGAATTTTCGCAGCTGGAGCTTCGGCCTCGGTTGGACGCGCCACCTCGCCGACGACAACGCGGTGGTCCACGCAACGCTCAACCAAACCCTCGACTGGTTCGACGCCTACAACCCCGGCGGCTCCAACCGCGAGCGCGTGGGTCGCTCCACCACCAACGCGAACCTGTCGTTCACACAGATCCTGTCGCCCACCACCATCGGCAACCTCAACTACGGCTTCACTGCGCAGAGCGGCGAGCTCTCGAACACGTGGAACACGCTACCGCTGACCACCGGCGAGCACGACTCCGAGAAGCTACCCAGCCGTCGCTATCGCCACGCATTGGTCGGCAAGTTGGTGCAGGCGCTTCCGTGGAACGGCTCGGCGAAGCTGTCCTACCGCTTCTACGTCGACAACTGGGGCGCCATCGCGCAGACGATCGAGGTGTTCCTTTACCAGCGCATCACGCGCTGGCTCTACGTGCGCGGTACCTACCGCGCGCACATCCAGCAAGGCGTCGACTTCTACACCGAGCTCGCGCCGGTCATTCCACCGTCGCTGAGCGTGCCCGAGCGCACCGCCGACAGCGACCTCGCGGACTTCGTCGCGCACACCTGGGGCTGCAAGCTCGCGCTCGACCTGCCGCTGCGCAAGCTGCGTGGCTTCGGCGTCGACGTGTCGTACGAGCGCTACGTACGAACCAACGATCTGCAGATGAACATCTACTCCGCGTCGTTGGGCTTTCAGTTTTAGGGCAGCATGGCCTGGTCGAGCGCGCGCAGCGCGGCATCGTCGAGCGCAGCGCCGCGAAACACGATGTTTCCTGCACGATCGACGACCAGCGTCGTGGGCACCGTGCGCGCACCGATGGCGTCGGACAGCGCGAACTTCTCGTCGACCAGCTGCGGATAGGCGAGCGCCTTGCGCTGCACGAACGCCTTCACGTCGGCGAGCGGCTCCCCTTGCGAGATCGCGACCACGTAGCCGCCCTTCGCTTCGACCCGTGAGGCCAGCCGACCGAGCTCACCGAGCTCGCCGATGCAGGTCTCGCACCACGTGGCCCACAGGCTCACCAGCGTCGGTCGCCGCGCCAGCGTCGCACGCAGTGCCACCGACTTGGCGGCGAGCGTGGTGAGCTGCACGTCGGGCAACGGCACCGACGTGCTTTCGCTGCGCGGCGTGGGTGCGACGCTCGCGCAACCGGCGGTCAAGCACGACAACACCACGAGGCATCGCATGGCATTCACCTCAGCCCGCGCTTGCATTGGCGCGATTGCGCGCGAGCGCAGCGACGGCCGCAGCGAATAGCGGACCGGGCATCGCGCTCGCCTCCTGATCGGGCCGCAGCAGCACGAAGTGATCGTTGGCGATCACATCCACCGGCGCGCGAAAGCGAAACCGGCCCACCTGGGTGACCCCGTCGGCGAACGTGACGATGGGATCAAGCACCGGCGCCTCGTCGAGCGGATGGCCGTAGCGTGCGAACAGGGCGTCCACGGTCTCCCGTGGCAAAGCGGCACAACTGGCGAGGAGCTCGGTGAAGACGTCGGGCACGAAAGCGTCATCGCACGACACGACGATTCAATCCAGGCATCGTATGCTGCAGGGGTACTCGGTAGTCCGACGCAAGCCGTGCGCCATGAGCCATGAGTGAAATACACTGGATCAGTGCAACTTTCCCCTGGTCTGCTGTGCCGCCACGGGGGAACCGAACGCGAATTTGCGTTTCTTCTGAAACTCCCAGCTCGTCACTCACAGCTCATGGCATCTCGACGGTGCTACCGGATCGCCAGCGTATCGCGACACCGACTACCGAGCACCACTGTCGTATGCTGTAGGGCTGTCATAATGCTCGATCGCTTCCAGGTTGCCATCCGCCTCCGCGAGATCGCCTGCTGTCTCTAGGTCACCGGCGCGTCGACAGCGGGGCAGCCGTAGATGATCTCGACCAGCACGTTCGGGTCATTTTGAATCATCTGGCAAGCCGACCCGTGGAAGGTGACCGACTGCGTGGAGACGTCGTAGGTGAAGCCGTTGGCGAGGTCGACCGCGATCGGCTGACCGTTCAGCGTGCCCACGACCAGCGACGGATCGGCCGGCGTGTTGGTGATCGTGAAGGTGCAGGACGCGACGCCGATGACGATGTCCTGGAAGGCCTGCTGCAACGCAGTCGCGTCGGCAGCCTGGTAGTACTTCACCGAGCCCGCGCGCGGCGTGTGACCAGCGACCGCCCAGTCGTTGAGCAGGGCTGGGTTCGACTGAAGGTCGGAGCCGAACCCGATGACGAACGTGCGCACCGACGGGCTGTGATTGGCGAGACTGGTGATGATCGGGGTGACACCAGACTCGGGGGTGCCTGCGCAGTTCGGCATCCCGTCGGTCATCAGCACGACGTAGTTGTTGCGGTCGGTCGCGTTGAGCGGGACGTGATCGAGCACCCCTTGCATGGCGGCCGTGGTGGGCGTCTTGCCGTTGTACGAGAGCAGGTTCGACGAGTTGAACTGCGCGAGCGTGGCTTCCATCGAGAGAATGGAAAGTACCGGCGGCATCAGCGGGACGGCGATGTCACCCGCGACGCAGGACTGGAACGCGTACGTGGTCGGGAAGATCGACATGCCCCACAGGTTCGCGCTCGTTCCATAGTTGAGCAGGAGCGAGTGCATCGTGGTGGTGAGGTCGTCCCACTTCGACGTGCTCCCGTTGACCGGTGGCAGGCCCGTCATCGCGTTCAGGGACATCGAGCCCGAGCGGTCGATCACGAGGTGGATGTTGGGGGCATTGCCGGTGACCGTCAGCGCGTAGCTTTGCTGGTCACACTGGTCGCCTGGCGGCGACGGTGTCCAGGGAACCGCGGCGTCCGGAGTAGCCGGTGGATCGACGAATGCCATGTCCTCGCAGGTCGCGCCCTCGAAGCAAACGGCAGGACCAGTGGTCGGCACCACTCCGGAATCCGGAGGGTTACTCCCGCCTCCCGGATCCTCGCGATGGCAGGCTGTGAACGAGAGCATTGAAAGCAAAGAGAAGGACAGGGTCAGATTTCTCACGGCGAGCTCAGCCTGTGCGAGGCGTGTGCCAAGCTACGTTTCGGGCACCGAGCCCGATTTCACACCTCCGGTTGGCACCTCAGTTGTCCGCGTGTTATGAGCCGGCCCGTGTCGACCGACGCGCAGGTGATGATTCTCGGCGGCGGGCTCTGTGGCCTGTCGGCGGCTCTCTATCTCTCGGAAGCCGGCGTGACGTGGACACTACTCGAGAAGGAAGCCCGCCTCGGTGGTCACGCGCGCACCGACGAGACGCAGGGCTTTCACTTCGACAAGACCGGCCACTGGTTGCACCTGCGCGACGACGGCATCAAGAAGCTCGTCGCGGAGCTCCTGCCCGACGGGATGGTTCGCGTCGAGCGCAAGGCGAAGATCTTTTCTCACGGGGTGCTCACTCGGTACCCGTACCAGGCCAACCTATACGGGCTGCCGCCGAACATCATCTCCGAGTGCCTGCTCGAGCTGTTCGCCGCCGAGCAGAAGCAGCAAGGCACCAAGGATCCCGTCGTGCCGGCGAACTTCGAAGAGTTCTGCGACCAGCACTTCGGCAAGGGGATCTCGCGTCACTTCATGATCCCCTACAACCAGAAGCTGTGGGGCGTTCACCCGAGCGAGATCACCGCGGAGTGGTGCTCTCGCTTCGTGCCACTCCCCAAGCTCGCGGACATCGTGCGCGGCGCCGTCGGTGATGTGCCGCCGGAGATGGGCTACAACGTCGCGTTCCTCTACCCTCGCACGGGGGGCATCGAGACGCTGACGAAGGCACTCGTCGCGCGGGTGCAGGCCTCGCAGGGTCAGTCGGAGCTGCACCTGCAGACCGGCTTCGACTCCATCGACGTGGGCAAGAAGCAGATCACCGTCGGTGGCGAGTCACGGCCATGGCGCGCGATGGTGGCTACGGTACCGCTGCCGGAGCTGGTGAAGCGCATCGTGGACGCGCCGAAGGAAGTGCAGGAGGCCGGGGATCGGCTGCGCTGCACGCAGCTGCGCTACCTCAACGTCGCGACGAAGACTCCGCCGACGGCCGACTACCATTGGATCTACGTGCCCGAGGAGAAGTATCCGTTCTACCGCGTGGGTATCTACACCAACGCGGTGCCGTCGATGGCGCCAGCCGGGCGAGGCTCATTCTATGTCGAGCTGTCTGATCGTCGCTCGGGGCTGAGGGCGGAAGACGTGATGCCCGACGTCGCGGATGCCATGATCGCGACGGGCGCCATCCAATCTCGCGACGACGTGTTGTTCGCCGAGATGAAAGAGCTCAAGTACGCCTATGTGGTGTTCGACGATCACTACTTCGAAGCCGTCGGCACCATCACGCGTTGGCTCGAGCAGCACGGCATCTACCCACGCGGTCGCTACGGAAGCTGGATCTACAACTCGATGGAAGACTCACTCATGGCTGGGCGCGACACCGCACGTCTCATCGCCGCCTCTGCCAAGCAACCGGAGCGCGCATGAGCCCCCCGCTTTCTTCGTTCACCAACGACCCGACGGGTGAGCGCCCGCACGTCAGCATCGTCATCCCCGTCTACAACGAGGAGGGCATCCTCCACGCCTCCGTCATCGATCTCA
The DNA here is from genome assembly GCA_043741435.1 of Myxococcales bacterium. Classification (GTDB taxonomy): domain Bacteria; phylum Myxococcota_A; class Polyangia; order Palsa-1104; family Palsa-1104; genus JBDTCO01. Next base: position 7,334 of record JAYUBF010000060.1, on the reverse strand, counting down.
TCGAACGCCTCGAGTCGTTCCCGTTCCGCTACGAGATCCTGCTGTCGGAGAATGGCTCGCGCGATCGCACGGTGGAGATCGGGCAGGAGCTCGCGCACAAGTACGCGCAGGTGCAGATCCACTCGCTCGGCGAGCCCAACTACGGCAAGGCGCTCAAGCAGGGCATCCTGCGTGCGCGCGGTGATCTCGTGATCTGCGACGAAATCGACTTGTGCGACACCGACTTCTACCAACGCGCGATCGCCCTTTTGGATGGCGAAGGCGTAGACATGGTCGTCGGTAGCAAGGTCATGCAAGGCGCTGATGATCGTCGCGGCGTCTTCCGTCACAGCGCGACGCTCATCATCAACGGCATGCTCCGCGTCCTCGTCGGCTTCCACGGCACCGACACGCACGGCCTGAAGGCCTTCCGCCGCGAAGCGCTGCTCGACACCGTGAAGCGCTGCGAGCTCGATCGCGACCTCTTTGCCTCCGAGTTCGTGATCCGCGCCGAGCGTGACGGCAAGCGGCCCACCGAGATCCCGATCCACATCGTGGAGAAGCGTCCCCCGTCGGTGAACCTCGTGAAGCGCGTACCGAAGGTACTGCGCGATCTGGCGACGCTGACCTACAACATCCGCATCCGCGGCTAGCGGAGCAGTTGGATCGATCGCCACGGTGTTCTCGGTATCGCACCGGCATGCGAGTCAACCGCCAGGACGCCATCGAAGGGAAGGGTTGAGTTATCGCTGGCGCGAGCGGACGTGCTCGATCTGAACTAAAAAAATCCGACCCTGGCGTCCTGGCGTCCTGGCGATTAACTCTCCGTTCAGTTCAGCAGAACGCCGTCGCTGAGCTCGTCGTCCGAGTCTTCGTCTTCCGACGCCGAGTCTTCCACGAGGTCGACCGCGGCGTCGCGCTCGAAGCTCGCCTGATCCTTGAGCCGATTGTCGGCCCACAGCGCGCGCTCCATCGCGAGGAAGAGCGGACCGAGTGTCTTTGAGTTCTTCGCCGAGACCGCGAGTGGCGTGGCTTCTCCCACGCGACGTGCCGAGGCCACGAGGTTGGCAGTTTGTTCCGGCGTGAGCTTGTCGACCTTGTTGAAGATGAGGATCCGCGGCCGATCGCCCAGCTCGAGCTCGCTCAAGATCTTCTCGACGGCGTGGATGTGTTGCTCGTAGTCCGGATCGGCACCGTCGACGATGTGCAGCAAGAGGTCGGCCTGGTCGAGCTCCTCGAGGGTGGCGCGGAACGCCGCCACGAGATCCTTCGGCAGGTCGCGGATGAAGCCCACGGTGTCGGTGAGGATGATCTCGCGCTCCGACGGGAAGCGCAGGCGCCGCGACGTGGGATCGAGCGTGGCGAACAGCTTGTCCTCGGCGAGCACGTCACCCTGGGTGAGCGTGTTGAGCAGCGTGGACTTGCCCGCGTTCGTGTAACCGACGACGGCCACGATCGGCAGCTCGCTCTTCGTACGACGCGAGCGGCGCTCGCCGCGACGCTTGGCGAGCTCCTCGATCTGCTTCTCGAGCAGGTTCAGCTTCTCTTTTGCGCGACGTCGGTTGATCTCGAGCTTCGTCTCGCCGGGACCACGACCACCGATGCCGCCCGTGAGGCGCGACATCATCGTGTTCTTGTCCTGGAGGCGCGGCAGCGTGTACTTGAGCTGCGCCAGCTCGACCTGCAGCTTGCCGTCGCGGCTCTGGGCGTGCTGGGCGAAGATGTCGAGGATCAACATCGTGCGATCGATGACCTTCAGCTCCGTGAGGTCACCGATGCTGCGCGCCTGCGATGGCAACAGGTCGTGATCGAGGATGAGCAGCGACGCATCGGCCTGCAGCGCGCGCAACACGATGTCCTCGAGCTTGCCCGCGCCGATGAGCGTCTTCGGATCCGGCTGCGACCGCTTCTGCGTGACCACGTCGAGCACGCGCACCCCGGCGGTACGACAGAGCTCCTTCAGCTCGTGCAGGCGCGCATCGGCATCGTTGCGCGCCTTGCCGATCTGCACCTGCACCAAGACGGCGCGCTCGCGACCGTCGTCGACCTCGCGCGTCTGCGCCGCCTTGTGCGCGAACTCCTCCTCCAACGATTGGATGAGCTCGAGGAAGTCGGGCGTGTCGCCGCGCTGCAGCTGGTGCACCGGGATGATGTCGAGTTTGCGCCACTGCTCGTTCTCCGGGTTCGCCGGCAGGAGGTGGGCGACGTCGACCGGACCGAGCGCGCCGCGTGGCGTCATGAGGATCGCCGCCACCATGTCGAGGTGCAGCTTCGCGAGATCCATCAAGTCATCGCGCGTGAGCGGCTCGGCACGTAGGTGCGTGTGGATGAGGCGCAGACCGCGGAAGCGGCCCTGGCCGGCACGGCGCGGGCCGAGGTCCGGCAGCATGATCTTTTCCTGGTCACCGACGATGACATGGATGATGTCGCCGCGACGGTCGATGAGCACGCCGACCTGACGCTTGATCGACTGCGAGCACTCGCACAAGAACGTGGCGAGCTCAGACGTGACGATCGTGTGCGGGTCGACGCGACGACGCCAGATGCGCTCGAGCAATTTCTTGTCGGCGACGGAGAGTCCTTGGGTGTTTCCAGTCAATGTCTGCATGGCGCCCGGGCTTAATAACACGTGCTAACATCTTCTTGCCGTGTTGCCACGCGCGCTCGTCGTCCACCCCAGTCGGGAGGCCGCCGCGGAGATCCGCGACGCACTGGCTGCGCTTGTCGAGGTGGAGTCGGCCACCAGTGAGGCCGATGCGTTGCGTCGAATCGCGACGGAGCGGTTTGCCGTGGTCATCGTCGACCACAAGCATTCGGTCGCCGACCTGGCGACCGGGATCGACAGCCGCAAGATCATCGCCGAGTCGGCGAGCACGCAGGCCGATGCGTTCGTGATCATGATGACGCAGCAGGAGAGCGAAGCGCGCGCCCTCGACGGTGAGCTCGCTGGCCGCGTGTTTCGCTTCCTGTGCGGGCCCGACCAACGCTGGCAGCTCTCGGGCATCGTGTTCGAAGGGTTGCGCCTACAAAAGCTCGAGCGCGAGCAACGCGAGCTCATCAAGCACCTCGGCATCGAATACGGCCGCCTCAAGAACCGCGAGAAGCTCCTCGACGTGGTCGTGAAGGAGCGCACGCGCGAGCTGCAAAGCGCGTACGACCAGCTGAAGGCGGCTTCGCGCCAGGCCCTGCTCGGCCTCGCGGAGGCCATCGAAGCGAAGGACCCTTACACCAAGGGTCACTGCGGTCGCACCGCCGTCTTCGCCATCGCGCTCGGTCGGGAAGCGCGCCTGTCCGAGGTCGACCTGGAGCAGCTCGAGATCGGCTCCTTCCTCCACGACATCGGAAAGATCGGCGTGCGCGATGCCGTGCTCACCAAGCCGCAAGCGCTCGACGAGGTCGAGTGGACCCATATGCGCATCCACCCGCTCGTCGGTGCGCAGATCGCGTCGCAGCTCGACATGCTGCGTCCGGTCGTCCCTTGCATCCGCAACCACCACGAGCGTTGGGCGGGTGGCGGCTACCCCGACAACCTGAAGGGCGAAGACATCCCCCTCATCGCGCGCATCGTGTGCCTTGCCGACGCCTATGACGCGATGGCCACCGATCGCCCGTACAAGGCCTCCATCCCCATGAAGGAGTGCAAGAACATCCTCCGTTGCCAAGCGGGCCCCCAGTTCGATCCCGAGCTGGTCGAGTTGTTCGTCACCCGCGGCATCATGGAAGCGTTCAGTTGAGCGCTCGGCTGTGGTTCTTGCTCGGGCTGTTGATTCCCGGCTGCGCCACCACGCGGCCGCAGCTCGAGAGCGTGCACGGTCTCACCGTCGAGGATATCGACGGGAATCCGCAGCCGCTGTCGCAGTACGCGGGCAAGGTGCTGTTGGTGGTGAACGTGGCCTCGCGCTGCGGCTTCACGCCGCAGTACACGGGCCTCGAGCAGCTGTGGAACGAGTATCGCGAGCGCGGCGTCGTGGTGCTGGGCTTTCCCTCGAACGAGTTCATGGGACAGGAGCCGGGCGCGGAGCCGGAGATCAAAAAGTTCTGCTCGCTCAAGTACAACGTGACCTTCCCCATGTTCAAGAAGGTCCACACCCACGGCAAGGAGCAAGCACCGCTCTACCGCATCCTCGGCGCGTCGGGCCGGCCGCGCTGGAACTTCTACAAGTACGTCATCGGCAAGGACGGCAAGGTGCGCCAGTTGTTCTCGTCGTTCACCAAGCCCGACGCACCGAAACTGCGCGCTGCACTCGACGCTGCGCTCGCCGAATAGCTAGGCGGTCTCGCGGACCCTCGTGGCCGTCCACGGAATCAGCTCTTGGCCTGCTCGTTCTCCGGGCCGTTCTCTTCGAGCAGCGTGAGCGCGATGGCCAGTGCCTTCTTCGCCCGAGCGACGATGCTCTCGTCGCTCTTGATGCGCTGATAGGCACGCAGCACCTGGTCCTGGTAACGCGCGCTGTCCTGCTCGAGCTCCGTGATGCGTTGCGCACGCTCGGCCAGCGCGGTGCTCTTCTGCTCGATCTCGTTTTGCGCTGCTTCCAGCTCGGCAACGAGCGACTCGATCTGCTGCGTACGGACTGCCACCTCGCCACGCTCGGCGGTGAGTGCCACCTCGAGCTCAGCACGCGCTTCGTGCTGCTGCGCGATCACCTGCTCGCGCTCGGCGAGGGCGGCCTCATGCGTGGTGACCTGCGCGGCGTGTTGCTTCTTCAGCTCCTCTTGCTGACCCGCGTGACGGGCCTGCATACCCGCCTTGAGATCTTCGTGCGACTCCTCCAGCGCCTGCAGCTTCCGCGAGTGCTGCTCGCGCGCCGCCCTGAGCTCGGTCTCGTGTTCGCTCTGCTTCTGCGCGAGCGCCTGGGCCAGCTCGGTCGCGGCTTGCTCTACCGCCGCTGCCACCACCTCGGCCTCGTGGGCTTCGGCGTCTTCGAGCGCCTGCTGATGCGATGCCTCGAGCGTGATCTTCGCCGCGGCGTGCTCGGTGGCCACTTGCTCGAGGCTGCGGCGGGACTCCTCGGCTTGGGTCTTGAGCGCCGCCTCGTGCTTGGCGCGCGCACCTTGAATCGTGTCGTCGTGCTCGTCGCGCAGCGTCTTCACGGTCGCTTCGTACTTCGACTCGAGATCGACCAGCGCCTCGCCTTGACGACGCTCCGCTGCCTTCAGCTCCGTCTCGAGCTCGGCCTTGTGCTGGCTCGCTTGCTTCGCCAGCGACTCGGCGAGCAACGTCCTCGCGGCCTCGACCGCCGCTGCCAGCTCGGCCTGTCTCTGCGCCACCACATTGCCGTGCTCGGTCTTGATCTCGACCAACGCCTCGGCGTGCGACTGACGCAATGCGCCCATCTCTTCGCGCTGCTTGGCGACGGCTTGCGTGTGCTTCTCGTCGAGCGAAGCCGTATCGGCGGCGTGCTTGGTGCGCCACTGCTCGAGCTCGCCCTCGAGCCGCTGCTGCGCCTTCTGCGCATCCTCGAGGCGCGCCTTGACCTGCTTCTCCCGCTCGATGCCACGCTCCTTGTCGTTGCCTAACGCCTCCATCTTTTCGCGGGCGGCGACCATCTCGCGCTCCAAGGTGAGCGAGCGCTCTTCCACTTCGCGCACCTTGCGCTCGGCATCGCGCAGCTTCTCTTTGCCGTCGAGCAGCTGGCGATCTTTGGAGTCGAGCCCGTCCCGTAGGTCGAGCAGCTCCTTCTCTTTCTTGTTGATCGTCTCGCGCAGCGTCAGGAACTCGCGCTCGCGCGAGAAGCTGGTGCTCGCGGCCGGCTCGGCCTTCGGGCGCGACCTGAGCTCTTCGTTCTCCCGGCTCAAGCGTTCGAGCGCACTCCTCGCTTCGGCGAGCTCGGCCTGCGAAGCAGGATCAGCCGATGCGGGCGCCGACATGAGCGGTGCCATCGCTGGCGCCTTCGCGCTCATCGCCTCGGCGTCGCGAGCGACCTCCTCGAGGCCGAGGCCGAGGCCGAGGCCGAGATCGTGGGCATCGAGCTTCGGCATCGGCACCGAATCCGTGTCGGCCGGCGCTTGCGCGATCGACACCACGGGCCTCTCGTGCACCGATGCAGCAGCGACGGGCACGGCGGCCGGCACGCGATCTTCCGCGGCTTGTTCGTCGGGGCCATCGAAAGGATCGTCGTCGAACGGAGAGCCACCATCGGCAGCGGCGCGCGCTGCGGGCTCTGCGGGATCATCGAGGCCGATCGCGGCAAAGGCCGCGTTGGTCTCGAGATCGACCTCGCCATCGATCTCCGTCGGAAACCCGATGCGCGTGCTCTCGTCATCGCCGCCGCTGTCGAAGCCACCGGCCTCAGCGGCGACGTGCGCAGCGGACGGCTCCTCGATGGCAAACTCTTCCTCCGCCCCGCTGAGATCGTCCGACTCGACCTCGATCTCGCTCTCCACGTCGATCTCCGCTTCGACCGGGGCGAGCCCGATGAGCGTCCCGACCTTCTCCACCAGGGCCTCGATGGAGAACGGCTTGTGCAGGTACTCCTCGGCGCGTGTCTTCAGCTTCTTGTGATCATCGAAGTCCTTCTCCGTGGCCTCGGCGCTGGTGATAACGAGTGGGATGGACTTGAGATACGGGCTCTTGCGCAACCGGTTGCACACGGCCCAACCAGTTCGCTTCGGGTCGATGCACAACACCACCAGCTCCGGCAGGTTGTCCTTGCGCGCCATGAGGTCGTTGGCGTCCACTTCGATCTCGACGGTGAGACCGTAACGAGCCAGCTCCGTTTGCAGGTGGCTGGCGAGCTTTACGTCCGCGTCGATGAGAGAGACCAGGCGCTGGGCCATGCGTGTTCCTTGTGAGGAGAAAAACTGATCCGAGGTCGCTCTATCTTAGCTCGTTCCACTGCAAACCGGCGCGTCCGCTTTGCAAAAAGTGCCAACACGCGATGGATTATCCACGCAACGCACGTCACAAAGAACGTCCGTTGCCCGATGGCGCGAACCTTATCAACGGGCGTCCCGCGCCTTTGCCCAAGCCGATCCGTGGCGATTTCGCTTGACGATGCCACGCTGCCGTTACTATTCTGCGCGCGCAGTCTGCCGAGATATTCTGTTCGGGTAAGCTAACCTGTGCGGCGAGCGAACGTCTTGACGCCGACGAATCACACCCGGTGAAATCTATGAATACGCCCGATCCAACGCTGTTGGCTGGTGCCATTTCGCCCGCAGAAAAAAACAAGCTCCTCGGTTCCCTCCTCGGCTTTTGGGACGTCCGGATCCTAGACATCGCGCTTGACCATCGGCTCATCGGTATTATGAATGAAGGTAACTTCTCAAAAAGTGGCGGCGGCTCTCAATCGAGTCGCTGAATTCGTGCAGTATTGGGCGATTTGACGATGTGGCTGCCTTGGCTGCCGTCACTT
>JAYUBF010000059.1:0-7971 GCA_043741435.1 Myxococcales bacterium | reverse complement strand
CGCAGCAACAGCGACGGCAGCTCCTGTCTTAGATCACCTATTCCACCAACCTGCAACTTTTTTACTCAACGATGGCCCCCGTCTCCGTTAGTCACCCACCTGCGCCGGCCGGCTTGCGCGATCAGGTCTTGCCGGGAATACCGACGTCCTCGAGGCGGGGGAGCTCATCGAGGTTGGGCTGTACGACGATCTCGATGCGGCGGTTCTGACGGCGGCCGTCGTCGCTATCGTTGTTGGCGACCGGCAGCTCGTCGGCATAACCGGCGGCCGAGAGGCGCTTCGCGTCCATGCCGTTCCCCGACATGAACTTCACGACCTCGACGGCGCGCGACGCCGACAGCTCCCAGTTCGACTTGAACTTGCCGCTCTTGATCGGAACGTTGTCGGTGTGGCCGGTGACCTGGAACTTGCGGCCCTCGATCCGCCTTGGCCTTCTTCAAAACACCAACGACGCTATCGAGACCACGGAGCCCGAGCCGAGCGTGTCGCTCCCGGGTCGTTCGTCGGCCGGGCACTGCGCGTACGCGAGGAGCTGACCTCGGCCCGGCCGTGCGAGCAACAGCGCGTGATAGATGGGCGCGAGGCCACACACGCGTCGCTGGTTGCGCTCCCGCCAGATCTCGTCGAGCCACGCCTTGGCCGAGCCGCCCTGCAGCGTGGCGAGCGCCTCTTGATCGCGCTTTTCGAGGGACGCGTGATCGGCGCCGGTGAGTGGTGAGTCGTCGCCGTAGCGCGGGCCGACGTGCGCGAGATCGGCGGCCGCCACCACCAGCACGCGCTTGCCTTCGGTCAGCGCGCCCAACGCCGACAGGACGACGGCGACCGTCGGATCGGCGGCCGGATCCTTGTCGGCCTCGAGGAAAGGCTCCAGCGCGCCGCACAAGATGGGTACGCAGGTGACGCGGTCCGCGGCTTCCCCGAGCGCATAACGCAGCCATACGGCGGCGAGCTCGATGGAGTGCTCCGTGCGGTGGTGGTGCTCGTCGGCGAACAACGAGATGGCTGCCTTGTCGTCGACGCTGGCCCGGACCTTTTCGGTGATGCCCTCGACGATCGCGATGTCGGTGCGCATGCGACCGAGCGGCGTCGAGTAGTGCTTCTTCGTGAACGCGAAGGGATGCGCGGCGCTCAGGTGGTTGGTGCCGAAGACGATCACCACTTCGGGAAGATCGGCCACGCGTGTCTCGAGCAGCGAGCGGAACGCCCAGCCGTAGGCCGGACCTCCCCGCGCATAGTCGACATGCGGCGTGACGATGAGGGTCGGGCTCGGGGCGATGCGCGCTGGCGGAGCGCCCGGACCTTGCGGCGTCGCGAGGCAGCGCTCGATGAGGTGCGTGAGGCCGGCTGCATCATCGGGATAGCCGAACCCCGCGAGGTGCGGTTGGCGCGTGTCGCTGTCGCGGAACGTTGCGTGCACCTGCGCCGAGTGCATGCGGAAGTGCTCCGAGTCGAGGAGGAGCGCCTCGTCGAGCTTCTCGATCAGCTGGTCGAGACGCGCACGCGGTAGCGCGCGTTGATAGCGCTCTTCATAGAGACGGCAGATCTCCTCGCGCGTGCTGTCGCCGTCCATCAACTGCACCACCGCGACGGTCGCGGGTGGCAGCGAGACCGGCTGGGCAAGGCCCGACGGATCGCGGAACGCCAGCAGCGGCTCGGGCCCGTTCAACACCGGAAATGCCTCGAGGGGCCGCAGCCGAGGGCGATCAGGCCCTCTTGCCGTCGTGGTCTTGCCGGCATCGTCGGAAGGCTTGTCCTGGCTCACGGCGGACAATGCTAGCACCAGCGACGCGCGGCGTGGCACGATGGAGCGCATGCTCCCGATTCTGACGCTGGCCGTGCTGGTGTACAGCGGCGCTGGCGCAGAGCCCAACGTGGGTTCGACGGCACGTGCCAGGTTGATCGAGGCGCTGCCCGCGTCAACGCGGGTGGTCGAGCATGCGCTGGAGGCCGCGCTTTCCGCGCGGCGCGAGGGCTGGCGTTCGGTCGACGAGCTGGGGTTCCTGGCCGAAGGTCGGGCCGCGCTCGTGGCTGGCCACAAGGCTCGCGAGCGGGTGGAGCTCGACGAGGCGGCGCGTCACCTCGCGCAGGCGGAGGCGGCATTTACGGAAGGACTTATGTATGCCGGCGTCGCATCGCTCGCGGCCGAGGCAGCCCTCGAATACGGCGTAACGCTCGGTGAGCTCGGCCGAGCCGATGAGGCGCGCATCGCGTTTCGCCGGGCCCTCGCGTTGTGGCCGGGCGCGCAGCTGACCGAGAAGACGGCGCGCCCCGACGTGGTGAGGTCGTTTCGCGAGGTGCAAAAGGCCCATGCGCCCCAGGCCGCGCCCACGGCGGCGCCACCTGATGTCGTGGCAACTCGAATCGAGGCGCTGAGACACGCCCCCGATCCTCGAGCGCTCGCAGCGCTCGCCGACGCGGTGGCCGCCGATGCCGTGCTCGTCACCGTCGTGAGCGCTGATGGCAAACACCTGCTGGTCGCTCGCGTCCAGGCAACCTGCGCGACAGAGCCCGTCGAGGTGTCGTTGAACGATCGCGGCAACACACGCGAAGCGATCGCTCGGGTGCTAGATGCGCACTGCACGACCGGTGCACCGGCACTGTCCACCGACGATCCGCGCTTGGCTCCGTCGCTCGTCGTCACCGCGCCGCGGATCGTCGCGCGCGTCGCCCCGCGCAGAAAGACGCGGATCTGGCCCATCGCGTTGGCGGGCGCACTCGGCGTGGGCGCAGCGATCCTCGGGGTGACCATCGCCTTCGTCGCCAGCGATGCGCGCTACGCGGTAAAAGTAGACGGCGCCAGCTTCGGCGCTCGCTAGACCTTCGCGTGCGGGCCGGTGATGTGCTCGGGCCGTACGATGCGACGCTCGCGCAGCACGAGATAAGCGGGTAGGCCGATGAGCGCGGTGGCGATGCAGGCCAGCTCGCCGAGGATGGCCATCTCACCGAACGAGCGCAGCGCTTGGTTGTCACCGACGAGTAGGGCGCCGTAGCCGATGATGGTGGTGAGCGAGCACAACGCCACGGCGCCGCCGGTGGCGCGCAAGGCACGGCCGACGCGGCCTCGGCCTTCGATGCGATAGCGCATGTAGATGTTGATGCCATAGTCGACCCCGATGCCGAAGGTGATCGGCAGGGCGATGAAGTTGAGAAAGTTGGTGCGCACGCCAATCCACGCTGCGCAGCCGAGCATCCACAGCACGCCGGCCACGAGGCCCCCCAGCACGGTCGCCGAGCCCAGCGTCGAGCCCGTGAGCACGATGACCAGCAACGAGACCCCCACGAACGAGGCCAAGGTGGCGAGGGGCGCGTCGTGCACGATGGAGCGGATCATCGCGGAAAAGATCACCGCGTGGCCGGACGAGCGCACGACCGTGCCATCGTCGAGCGGGAGCACGTCGATGAGCTGCGCGATGCGAACCAGGTTGTGCCCATCCCACACCGAGACATGCTCGGCGTGATAGACGAGCACCAGGCGACCCAGCGTGCCGTCGAGCTCACTGAAGAGGTGGCGAATGGTGAGTGGAAGGTCGTCGTCGGCGACCCGCTGGAGCTTCTCGGTGCCGTCGAGCTCGGACAGTCGCTCGCGCTCGGACGCGCTCGCCAGCTCCATCTCTGGCGAATGCGCGATGCGGCGCAGGTCCGCGAGCACCGCGAGCTTCGCGGTCTGCGTCTTCTCGTCGCCCGGGAGAAAATCATCGATGGTGGTGATCTTGCCGATGAGGGGTCCGCCCGGCAGCGTGCGATCGCGCTCCAGGATCTTGTGACGGATCTCGTCGGTGTGCGCGCGCGTGTCGGACAGGACCACGGCGGGCGTGAGCGTTTCCCCGAACACGCGATCCACGCGAGGCGCGAGCGCGGCGGCGCCGGAGGTCAGGGAGCGACGGTTGCGCAGGTTCCGGAAATCGTACTCGAAGGGGTCACGGAGATAACGGGGGAGCGGCACCAGCGATGCGACGGTGACGATCGCGAAGATCGCGAGACAGGTGCGCGGTGCGCGCGTCGCGAGGCGCGACACCAGGCCGGAGAATGCACCGGTGTGGGCACCGGACGTCTTCATGGAGGCGCGGCGATCGGCACGCGCAATGAGCGCAGGCAACAGCGTAATGGTGGCGAGCCACGCGGCGACCATCCCGATGCCTCCGATGGCACCGAACTGCGAGAAGCCGCGGAAGCGGGTGGCACACAGCGACGCGTACGAGATGGCCGCGCCCAGCGCCGCGATCGCGGTGGGCCGGATGGTGGCGTGGATCGCGACCTGCGCCGCGTCGCGGGACGTGTGACCGGCGCGCCGCTCTTCCTCGTAGCGCGCGAGCACGATGATCGGAAAGTTGATGCCGTTGCCGAGCACGATGGAGCCCATGAACGCGGTCGACGCATTCAGGTACCCGAACAGCAGATCTGCCATTCCGAACGCGACAGCGACGCCGAGCAGTGCGGGCATGCACACGAGCGGCACCGCGCGCAGCCGACCGAAGTACACGACCATCGCGAGCAAGACCAGCGACACACAGAGGCCCGTGGCCCACGCGAGATCGTTCTCGAGCGCATCGCGTTCCTCGATCTGCGCCATCACGTCGCCGGTGAGGCCCACCTGCATGTTGGGGTGGAATCGGTGCGGGTCGAGCTCGGTGATAAGCTTGCGCGTCCCGTTCGCGAGCTTCTCGCCGGCGCGCTCGGCGAACAGACCGCCGGGCGGACGACACACGATCACGAACAGGTGACCATCGGTTGACTCGAAGTAGCCGGTGGGGAAGTGATCGAGGTCGCCGGTGCGCTTCTTCATGCGCGCCACCACGGACTCGACGTCGTCGTCGCCGACGATGTCCACCAGGGCCGGGTTCTTGCGGCGCGCGATCTCCGACCGCAGTGCGTCGCGCAGCTCCACGAGGTCAGTGAGCGGCGCGTACAACATCTTTCGATCGCGGAAGAACGCTTGCTCCGCGCGAACGTCGTAGGTCACGTCCGCCACGACCTCGGGTCCCAGCGCGCGGATCCGCGTGGCGAGCGCCTCCGCCATCTTGAGGTTCGCTTCGCGATCGGGGCTCTCGATCGCAATCTGCAAGATCGAAGTGCCGCCAACGTGCTGCGCCAGGCGCTCCAGCTCTTCGACGGCGGGATCACGCGACGGCAAGAGCTCCGCGACGTTGGTGCGTAGCTCGAGGCGGCTCGCCAGGTAGCTGAACGTGAAGAACACCACCATCGACAGGCCGATCACTAGGCGCGCGCGGTTCCACACGAACGCGAAGGCCCGTTGCCCGAACGGCGTGCGTTCGTTCGTGGACACCTCGAGGTGGGGCGCTTCGGACACGGCGACGCAGACTATTAACCATCATCCCGCGGTTTTGCGAGGGCCACGCACGGGGTATGGTGCGCCGCCGTATGAATGTTCCCGAGCCAGCGCGCCGCGACGGCCGCCTTTCCGCTGCAATGCTGGGCGCGCTGCTGGTGGGCCTCGTCGAGACTGCGTGGGTGCTCACGATGTCGCCGGTCGTCGGTTGGCGCGAACGAGTGGCCTTGCTGGGCGTGGAGCTCGGCGCCTCCGCCATCGTGGCGGGGGTGCTCGCGGCGCTTGCTTCGTTGTTCGTGAAGGCGGCGCGCGAGCGGTGGCCGGCGCTCGCGGCGCTCGTGGCCGTTCCACTCCTCGGTTTGTTCGCGTGGCTTGCGTTCCTCGGACCGCGCGCGCACGTCATGCCCGGGCGGTTCGTGATGCAGGTGGGCATCGTGGCGTTCGGAGCGCTCGTGGTCCATGCGGTCATGCGCTTCGTGATCCACGGGCAACGTCACGTCGTCGGCGTGGTGTTGCTCGGCGTGATGCTCGCCGCGTGTGTGGCCGACCAGGTCGTCTTGCCTCGGCTCTATCCGTTCCTGCATCGGGCATTGGAGCTCGTCGCGCTCGTCGCCGCCGCGCTCGGCGTGCGCGCGTGGATCCACGGCGCGCCTGCGGCTGGAGTGAACGTCGCGGTCTCGGTGGCGGGCGTCGCCATCGTGCTCGCCGCGGTGGGGCTGGAACCGTCGGTGACGACGGTCGTGCTGGAGCGCGCGCCAGCGGCGTCGACCGTGCTTCGTCCGCTCTTGCGCCTGCGCTCGTGGTGGTACCCCGCACCGGTGTTGTCGACCGATGGGGTGGCGCATCGCGCGTTGCCGCCGGGCCCCGTGCTCGGATCGCGTGACGTGGTGCTCGTGACGGTGGACGCCTTGCGTGCGGATCGGTTGACCGCGGCGGTGATGCCCGCCATGCGTGCGCTCGCTGATCGCGGCGTGCGCTTCGAGGATGCGCGCACGCCGGTGCCGCACACATCGTTCGCGGTGGCGAGCCTGCTCACGGGCCGCCACACCTACGCGCTGGCTCCGTCGGACCTGGCGGCGCTCACGACGCACAGCTTGCCCGAGCTGTTCCGTGAACGGGGCTACCGCAGCGCCGCGTTCTATCCCCCCGCGGTGTTCTTCATCGACCGCGAGCGCCTGGCGCCCTTCGAGCAAAGCCACTACGGCTTTCAATACGTGAAGTACGAGTATCTCGATGCCACGCGTCGCACCGATCAGGTGATCGCTTACTTCGAAGAGGAGCGTCCCGCGCGCGCGTTCGTGTGGGTGCACTACTTCGAGCCACACGAGCCGTACGACGTGCACCCGGGGATCACCGCCGATGGTCCGCAGGACGCGATCACACGCTACGAGGGGGAGGCGCGGCTGGTCGACGTCGAGCTCGCGCGACTGGTGGAGTACTTGCGGCTGCACCGGCCGGGTGCGTTGCTGGTGCTGTGCGCAGACCACGGCGAAGAGTTCGGCGAGCATGGCGGGCGTTACCACGGCACCACGTTGTTCGACGAGCAGCTCCGCGTGCCCCTGTTCTTCGCCGTGTTGGGTGAGGCGCCATCGTTTCCACCGCGCGTGGTGCCAGGGGCGGTGAGCTTGGTCGACGTGGCACCAACGATCGCGTCGCTCGTGGCCCTGGAGCAGAGGGAAAGCCTCGCGTCCTTCATGAGTGCGGCCTCCGACTCGCCCGGTGATCCCGTCTTCGCCGAGATCGATCAGCGCAAGGCGGTCGTCGAGGGAGAGTGGAAGCTAATCTGCGATCTCGCCGTCGGGAGCTGCGCGCTGTACGGGCTGCGGTCCGATCGAGCCGAGCAACACGACGTGGGCGAGCAACATACCGACGTGGTCCAGCGCCTCCGCGCGAAGCTGGACAGGTTCCAAGCGCTCGCGACCGCACCTCCGCGAGGACCGTCCGAGGAGGCGCGCGCCGCGCTGGCGGCGAACACGGCGGTGGCGCTCGTCGCTGCCCTCGCGCACGCGGAGGACGAGCACGATGTGGTGCCGCTCGCCACGGCGCTCGGCAAGACGCAGGATCCGCTGGCGCTCGATGCGCTGTTGCTCGCGCTGAAGCCGGTGCGTTCGCGTGCCGCCGTCGTCGCGGCCGTGGACGCTCTCCATGATGCGCGCGCGATCCCCTGGCTGTTGCGCGCGCTGCCGAGCGAGCCCTACGTACCCGTGCGGGTCGCGATGGTCGAGGCGCTCGTTCATCTCGCAGCGGCGCACGACGACGCCCAGCGGATGGAAGTGCGGGCCGCGCTGCTCGCGCTCGCTGCGACAGAGCAGGAGGCACCGGCGCTGCGTTCCATCGTTGCGGCGCTTCCGCTCGAGCGAAGCGGGGGCGTGCGGATCGGAAGAATTGTGACGCCGGTGGAGCCGGGCATCGAGCGCTTGCTGGTTCTCCACGACCCGCACGCGACGTCGATTCGTCTGCTCGACGGCACGGAGCTCCCGGCGGTCGAGGGAATCGTGCGCATCCCCGCGACCACCAGCTCGAAGCTCGTGGAGCTCAGCGCGAGGGACCTGGTGCTGCAGCGACCCGCGGCGCGCTGAAGTCTATTGGGTGCAGATCGGCCCAGGTCACGCGGCGAGGCCGAGAATTGGGAGTGGTGACGGTAGGTTCTGTTGAACACGAATGCGGTCGCCGGTCTTTGTGGC
>JAYUBF010000058.1:0-7972 GCA_043741435.1 Myxococcales bacterium | reverse complement strand
AGGATCGATTTCACCAGATCGGGTGAACATCCTCGATTTTCGCTGACGACGGTCATACTTGCCGGCGTTTCCCCTCAGGCCGAAGTCCCTGTCCGACGACAACGAGGACGGCCTCCGGCCTTTTGCTATGAACAGCCGAGACCCAAAGCGCGCCCATGGCGGAGGATCGCGCCTGCCCACAGCAAAGCCCTCGTCGTCTCAGGCGGTCTGTGGATGTTGTTGTTGAGATTTTTCAGAAACCCGACCCTCTCCTCATTCCAAGAAGCCGCTGAGGCGACGAGGGCTTTCGTGTGGGCAGGCGCGATCCTTCGATATGCGCGCGATGTTGTTCGCGGCTGTCCACACGAAAAGGCCGGAGGCCGTCCTCGTCGCCGTCCGAGCACATCCGTCCGCACCACCAACGAGGGGCCGATGCGGGCCCATCCGGACCGTTGCGAACCAGGCGAACATTTTCTTCGCTCGAGCTTGACATCTGCCGTCGCTGATACAATATTAGCTCAATCAAGTAATGGCGCGCAAACTCAGACAACTAGCGCTTCCCAGTCCGCCGACGCACGGCGGAAAGCGCAAGAACGCCGGGCGCAAGCGAACGCTCGAGCGTGGCGAGCTACCTCATCGCTGCCGTCCGGAGCTGGACGCGAAGATGCCGTTGCACGTCACGATGCGAATGGAGCGTCGCGTCTACAGCTTGCGCAGTGCGCGAAGCATGCGCGTCATCGAGCGCACGCTGCGTGGCGGTGCATCCCGCGAAGGATTTCGCGTCGTCAAAGTCTCCATTCAAGGCAACCACATCCACCTCCTCGTCGAGGCGGACGACAAGCGCGCTCTCTCGAGTGGCATGCGCGGCCTCTCCATCCGGCTCGCCAAGGGCATGAACCGCCTCATGCGCAGCCACGGGCGCGTCGTGGGCGATCGCTATCACGCGCGAGCCCTCGCCACGCCCACCGAGGTGCGCACCGTGATGCACTACCTCGAGCACAACCGAAGGCACCACTTCCCGTCGCTGCCGCAGTGCTACGTGGATGTGTATGTTTTGTCGGCCGACACCACCGCTGCGCTCTTGCCCCGGCCGGCGCATTGGCTCGCGCGCGAGGGATGGCGCAGAGGTCGCGTCACCCGTAGCGCGATGCATTGGGGTATGTGACGCTCGATCGCCAGGCGGGGAGATGTAATTGTCGCTGAGCATGCGCTCGGTGAAACGGCTGCCGCGATCGCTTTGAGTGCGGTAGTTGGTTTTCCGCAGGATGACGGCGTGGCGGAGATCCGTTCGGATTCGTTGTTCGTGGGCGGGACCCGAAGCGGCCAGCGCACGAGAGCCCAGAGGCAATCCTTTTCACGCCAGAGCGATTTGCATTTTCCGCGGGTCACTTTGCACGCACTTGTGCGTCCTTCAGGTTGAGCTCGCGCAGGCTCGCGCCGTGCGTGGCGTCGGCTTCGGGCAGCGTAAAGTCGAAGCTGCGCGGCTCGCCTGGGCCCATGACGTGGATCGAGTACTTACACCCGGCGACCGGGGCGCGCACGTCGAGCACGAACGACCCGCTGCGCTTCTTCACCGTGGTCTCGCTTTCGACGCTGCCACCGACCCGTTCTGACAACGTGTGGTTCACGACGACGACACGACTGCCCACCGGCAGCGCGGCGAGCCCGACGATGGTCGCGACGCCTTCGCGTGTCTTCGGGTTCACGTACGCCGGCGTGGCCCAGATGTTCTCGGTCTGGGTCCAAATCGGACGCTCCTCGTACGCCGCTCCGCCGCCCACCTTGCCGTAGAGGAAGAGGCGCACGCCGAGGTGGCGGTTCGCGGACACCGCCTCCTGATAGAGCGGGTGGTACGGCCCACCCTGCCCCACCCGCCACCGCACCGGCTCGCCATCGCCGGCCCAGTACGCCTCCCCCTGCTCCATCTCGAACGGGATGCGCGTTGCACCACCGCCCACCGTCGCGGTGCGGACGAACTGGCGCCGACCGTGCTTGTCGTCGACGGTGACGCGCACCGGCGTGCGCACGGCGAGCTGGGCCTGCCGATCGATCTGGTACGGCGGCGACAAGTGCTTCGGGCCGAACGCGTCTCGCTCGACCTCGGGCAGATCGGCACGCTCTTCGTGGAGCGTGTTCCAGCGCTGGGCCGCGCGCAGCGCCGAGCGGATCGACATGAGCCTCCCTTGCCGAGCGAGCGCGCTCACCGCGGCGCCACCGTGAACCCGCTCGACGTCGACGTCGACGTCGACGTGGCCGTGCGCCGCCGCGACGAGCGATCGGCCGTCGCTGTGGAGGTGCAACTCTTCGTCGATGTGCGCAGCGACGAAGCGCTGGGCGCGCAGGTGCAACGGTGCCGACGGGGCTTGGGTCTCGAGCCGCACGCGATCGCCCGACTCCACCCCCGAGATCGTCGCGTTCCACGCGTGCGTCTCCGGCCCCTTGACGGTCTGAAACCGATCGGGGTCGACCCACGGACCGCCCATGAAGCTCGGCTCCACGTAGCCCCGACGAGAGCCAGAGGCCAGCTCGAGGTGGGGCGCAGCGCGCCGCGTCGCCATCGACGCGTGGCCGACGAGCGTGGGCTCGGCCGGTCGCAGCGTCTGGGTGCGGCGCACGTGAACGTCGAGGGAGTCGGCGCCAGCGACGGTGGTGAGTCCGAGTATGGCGAGCACGGAAGGGGCAATCCATCGGTGGGTCATGCCCAGCCCAAAAGCAACGCGCGTGCCACGTCAGCCGGCGGCGTGATTTCACGCGGTTCGCCTCGTCGCGCGCGGCGCGGCGCCGGCGGTTGCGCCCGCCTGAAGCACTTCCCATTCGGGCTCCAACGCTCCGCAATCGCACGAGATGACGAGACTGGCTGGCGCACCCGGCACCGGCCACGCGGACCGCGGCTTGCAGCGCGGCGGGCGCTACGGCGTAATCGTTGTAGTCGTTCACCGAGGGGGCAACCGACCCTGTAGTCGTTCGGTAGGTGCTAGGTGGGGCGATTGCGTCCCTCGCTAGATTTCCACGTCGCCGGCAGGATGAAGCAGGCGAGCAGCGCCGACAGCGCCATCGCAGCACCGGCAAGCCCTCCGAAAAGGTGCATGACGGGCGAGCGACCGAGCGCGAGCACGAAGAAGCCGACGGCCACGATGGCAACGGACAGGATCGCGACAGGGATCACCGTCCGCGACACGCGCTCCTGATCTTCGGTGCGCAGGTACCAGAGGTAGTGCATCGCGAAGTCGGAGCCGGCGCCGGTGGCGATCCCCGCGACGAGCGACGTGCCTAGGTCGATGTGCGCCCCCCAAAGGCCCATCACGCCCATCAGGATCAACAAGGTGAGCAACGCGGGCGCCATGCTGAGCACGGCAGCGCGCACGTTGCGGAAGAGCGCGAGCATGAACAGCGAGACGACGACGATCGAGATGCCCGTGCTGCGCTGGTGATTGCGCTCGACCGCGGCCGAGAAGCCGCGATCGAGCACCGGCTCACCAGCGACGTCTGCGTGCAACGTGACGGCAGCAGATCTTTCGGCGGCGTCCCGCACGAACAGATCACTCACGGCACGGCGCGCACGCTCTTGTACCGCCGGCGACGCGTCGTGCACGGCCGAGCCTTCGATCAAGACGTCGTAGGCGCGATCGACGCCCATCTGTAGCCGCAGCTCGTCGAAGTCCGACGATAGATTCGCGAGCGCGAGCTCGACGTCGTCGGGCTGCACGGCCGCTTTGCGCCAGGTGTCTTCCCATCCCAGCTTCTGCTGCTCCACCGCCAGCTCCGCTTCGGCCTTGGTGCCCTCGCGCAACTTGGGCGCGTCCCCACGGCGCAACAGCTCGCGCAGCAAGCGCGTCTTGCGCGTCACGAGCGCCGGATCGTTCTCCGTCGGCTCGGCCACCACGCGCGCGGCGCGCTGCAATGCCCCCAGATCGGGAGGCGGTTGCCCTGGAATGGTGAGGATGTCGGCCAGCTGCGCAGCGATGGCGTCCCGCGTGGGCCACGCCCGTGGCTGCGCGAAGCGCTCCTTTACGTACGCCTCGAGTGCGTCCACCACAGCTTCCGCGTGCGCTGCGACGCGAACGTGGATCAGCGCGTGCTTGCGATCTTCGGAGAGTAACGACCGAACCTCGGGCTGGCCCTGCAAGAAGAAGTAGAGGTTGGTGGCCTGGCCGCGCGTGGTGGGCAAGCGGTGGCCAGTACCCATCGCGTCGGACACCAGCACCAACGGCGCCACGATGGACTGCACCTGCGTGACGCCGCGGAGCGTGCGCGCGCGATCTTCCAGCTGTGCGAGCTCACGTAGCGCGACCGGCTCGTCGAAGTCACCATCGACCGCGACCTGAACGAACGTGGCACCGCCGAAGCGCTGCACCAAGAAGCGCTCGGCGCGCTCGGGGTCGGAGCCTTTGCGGAAGAACAAGCGCGGCTCCATGCGCACGTGGACGCGTGTGCTGGGCACGAGCAGCGCTGCGCCGAGCAAGAACAAGCCGCCGAGAACGATGATGCGGTGGCGCTCGCACAGCCTCCACAAGCGAACGACGCCTTCGCCGAGCCACGCGATCTGCAAGGGCTTCACGGTGCGACGGGGGAAGAACGACACCACGGCCGGCACCAGCGTGAGCGAAGTGAGCCAGCACAGGAGCACGCCCGTACCGCAGGCGACACCGAATGCGCGCATCGGGCGCACATCGGTGGCGACGAAGGAGAAGAACCCGACGGAGGTGGAGGCCGCAGCGATCGCGAGCGGCGCAGCGACGATGGAGATCGCCGAGTCCATCGCGGTCGCGGCACCGCTCTCGGGGCGCTCGGCCTTCACCAAGAAGTAGCGGCCGAGCACGTGCACGGCGTACGAGCTGCCGGACGCGAACAAGATCACCGGCAACGTCGCGGTGGCCACCGTCCAGCGCTCGCCGATGAAGCCCATGGCGCCCACCACGAGCAAGGCCGCGTAGCCGACAGACAACAGCGTCAGCGCAACGGCGACGGGATCGCGGAAGACCAACGTGACCACGAGCAGCAAGAGCAGCAGAGCGATGGGTGAGAGGCGCCAAACGTCCGCCTGCGCTTCGTCGTAGATGGCACGGCCGGCGAATGGCGCGCCACCGAAGACGATCGTGAGACCGGTCAGCTCACGCTCCGCTGCTGCGCGAATTCGTTGCTCGACCGGATCGCCGGCAGCATCTCCTCCGTGGGCATCGGCGAGAAACACGAGCAGCAGGGCTGCACGCCCGTCTGCCGACACGGCAGTCCCGACGACGTGATCGCGCGACAACACCTTCGCTCGCAGCGCAGCGTGCGCGGCCTCGTCTGCCGGTGGCCCCGCGACGAGCGGCGTGACCTCGGCACCCGACGCGCTGCCCAGCACGTCGGTCATCGTCGTGAGTGAGACAACGCGATCGACGCCGGTCAGGTTCTTGATGGCCTCCGAGGCGCGACCGATCTTCCCGAGGACCTCGGCTTCGAACACATCGTGCTCGCCGGTGACCTCGACGCCGACCAGCGCCACGCGCATGGAGCCGAAGCGCTTGCTCACCGCTTCGAAGCGCTGCACGTCCGGATCGCGGGTCGGCAGGAAGACCAGGAGGTCGTCTTCTTTGCGCACGCGACCCGCACCGATGATGGCTGCGACCGCGAGGAGCGCGGCAACGAACAGGACCAACCGCGGGCGATGCGCGGAGACCCGCGCGAGCGCCTGCATTTAGCGAATGAAGCTGGCGGCGCGTGCGTTGGCGATGCAGAGCTCGGCTTGCTCGAACGAGATGGTGCCGGCGTCGAGGAGCAGGTCGAACTCTTGGCGCAGCGTCGTGCCGAGCAAGTAAGTGCCGTCGGTGTTGATCGTGACTTTCACGCCCGCATTGAAGAACCGCTGGAGGATGCCGCGCAGCTCGGCCAGGTCCTTCACCGCATGGGTGCGCAAGTTCGAGGTCGGACAAATCTCGAGCACGGTGCCGGTGTCCACGAGACGCTTCACCGCTTCGTCGCTCTTGGCGGCCGCGATTCCGTGGCCGATGCGCGTAGGCTTCAGCTCCGAGAGCACGGCAAGGACACCATCCGCGCCGGTGTGAGACGTCTCCCCGGTGTGGATGGTGGTGCCGAGGCCTGCCTCGCGCGCCTGCCGGAACAACTCTCGGTACTTCACGACCTCGTCGCCGAGCTCGAGCGTGTGGGCCTCGGGCCCCGCGAGGTCGATGCCGATGATGCCGCGGCCCAAGAAGCGGATCGCCTTCTTCACGATGATCTCGTTGAGCGCGTAGTCGAACTCGCGCGCGAGACAGAGGATGAGCCCGGCCTTCACGCCATAGGCGAGACAGGCTCGCTCCATGCCGCGCACGGCAGCGGCAATTATGTAGTCGAGATCGCGCTCACCACCGAGGTTGCGCTTCATCGGGTTGAAACGCAGCTCGATCTGCGACACGCGCGACGAGCGATACTCCTTGCCGATGACCTCGTAGACGGAGCGCTCGATCGCCGACGGCGACGACTGAATCTTCTCCGTCCACTCGTGCATGATCTTGAGGTAGTCGCCGAGTGACGCCACCTTCTCGGGGTTCGCGGTGACGAGGTCGCAGAAGTCCCAGTACGACTTCACCGGCAACTTGAAGCCGTGGTCGTGGGCCATAGCCCAGAGGACGTGCGGGGCGACGGCGCCACCGACGTGCAGGTGGAGCTCCACGAGGTCGGTGCTCGGGTCGATCGCTTTGGGTCCGGGCGCCTCTGCGTCAGCCATGTGCCTTCTTCTTGGGGTCGCTGCTGCGACGTGTGTTGAGCTTCTCGCGCAGGTCTTGGCCCGGTTGGAAACCGACGGTGGTGAGAGCGGGAATTTCGATGACGTCGCCGGAGCGCGGGTCGCGACCGGTCCGCGCCGCGCGCTCCTTCTTCGTGAAGGTGCCGAAGCCCGGGTAGGTGAAGCGCGGGACCCGCTTGGCGGTGATCTTCGCCTTGGTGAAGTACGCACCCAGCTCGGCGAACACGGAGTCCACCACGACTGCGATCGTCTTCTTGGGCAGGTCTTCACCGCGGGACAGCTTCTCCCCGAGTGTGCTCACGACCCGCTCGATCAGCTCCTGCTTCGTCATCGCTATACCGACTCCATGTTGAGTTGATCCGCTCTCGGCCAGGCAAGCCTGGCCTTCGCTCACATCGCTTCGCTCTACAGGCTCGAGTCAACATGGATCGGGTCTAATCGCCCATCGTTTGCCGACGGCGTCGCGCTGTCAAGCGCACGCGACGCTCACTTCGCTTTGGAGGCAGCGAGTGACTCTACGAGTGTGATGAGTTGCTCGTTCTGCAGCTGCATCGCATCGAGGCGTGCCTGCATATCGTCGAAGCGCTGCTGCGTGGTGGTCTGGAGGTGACGCACCTCACGCTCGGCGCGCAGGTTGACGCGGTGATCCTTGTCTTCGCGCACCCGATCGAGCGCGGCCTGTCGGTTCTGGGTCATCTGCAGGAAGCCCTGCTGGGTCCACGTGCTGAGCGAGATGAATGTGTTGAGCCCGACGAAGGGAAGCGGATCGACGGGGTGACCGGAGATGGCATTCCAGCCCATCCAGGCAAGCATCGAGCCGCCGAGCAGAGCGATGTAGCGAGGGCTTCCCGTCGAGCGAGCGATCGCATCCATCACTCGATCACCGATTGTGTCGTGGGCGACGATCTTCACCGGGGCCTTCGCCTTGCCCCACGGTTTGAGCGCGATCAAGCGGCTGCGCAGCGTCGGGGAGGCCACGCTCGGCGCCGCGCTCATTTTCGCCGGGCGCGCGGCGTGTGATGCCGCCGAAGGCAACGCGAAGAGGCAGATCGTCCAAATCAGCAATCGCCGACGCAGAAGCATATAGCGACTCTGAGCAAGGTCCAGGCCATGGTCTGGTCTAGCGATCTTCGTGGGTTGGCACACCAAAAACGAGCAGCCGGGGTTGCTAGTAGTCCGTTTCGGAAATAGCGCTCACAAAGTTGACCATCGTTCACGGCTCCTGTACCAGGGTTATCAAGCGCTTGGCTAGCTCGACGGTATTCG
>JAYUBF010000057.1:0-7978 GCA_043741435.1 Myxococcales bacterium | reverse complement strand
CGCCAGCTGGCGTGTCTATTACCGCGGGGCGCCGATCGCGACCAAGGCAGCAAACGCTCTCGTCGAGCTCAAGCCGCGAGCGCGCAAGAAGCGCCCCGGGGCCTCCCGCGCCTTTCG
Source organism: Myxococcales bacterium (assembly GCA_043741435.1). Taxonomy (GTDB): domain Bacteria; phylum Myxococcota_A; class Polyangia; order Palsa-1104; family Palsa-1104; genus JBDTCO01. Next base: position 7,861 of record JAYUBF010000057.1, on the reverse strand, counting down.
CAAGGGAATCTTGGAGGTCAACACGGCCGTGCTCGAACGGCGTCGGGGACGGGCACAGCCCTCTTCGTGTGGACAGCCGGCAGACCGCCTGCCCACACGAACGCCCCGACGCCTTTCAAAGCCGCTGCCGCTTAATTACTTCCCGAAGAAGAAGCACCGGAAATCAACCCCAGCGGGGCGGACATAATCGCTGGCCATTGACACCGCGTTCTTCAACCAGCTCGCATCGCCCAATCGCGCGCGTGCTGTGTCGGCGGGCACCGAGCCGGGTACGGAGGTGCATCCCGAGGTGGTGGCCGTGATGGCGGAGGTCGGCATCGACCTCTCCTCGGCCAGGCCTCAGCGCATGACTCATGTCTTGGCGAGCCAGGCACAGCTCCTCGTCACGATGAGGTGCGGCGCGGAGTGCCCTGTAGTGCCCGGGCTCAAGCGCGCCGACTGGCCGCTCCCCGACCCGAAGGGCCAACCCATCGAGCGCGTGCGAGCGATCCGCGACGACGTGCGGCGACGCGTCGCGGAGCTGATCGAGGAACGGGACTGGGCGCAGGAGCCCCAGCCTCAGCAAGGAGACCGGACATGAGCATTCGCGTCGGCATCAACGGCTTTGGCAGGATGGGCCGCCTCGCGCTGCGCGCGGACTGGGGCGCCAAGGGCCTCGACTTCGTCCACATCAACGAGACCAAGGGCGGCGCAGCAACGGCGGCGCACCTCCTGGAGTTCGATTCGATCCATGCTCGCTGGCCCCGCGCGATCACCTCGACCGAGGACAACCTCATCATCGACGGCAAGCTTCTCGGCTACAGCGAGCACAAGTCGCCGGGCGAAGTGCCTTGGCGAGCGGCGGGTGTCGACATCGTCCTTGAGTGCTCCGGGAAGTTCCGCACTCGGGCCCTCCTCGACCCCTACTACGCCGCGGGCGTGCGCAAGGTCATCGTCGCCGCGCCCGTCAAGGAAGCGAGCGCGCTCAACATCGTCATGGGCGTGAACGACGACCTCTACGACCCGGCGAAGCACGCACTGATTACCGCGGCGTCCTGCACCACGAACTGCCTCGCACCGGTGGTGAAGGTGCTGCACGAAGGGATCGGCATCCGCCACGGCCTGGTGACGACGATCCACGACATCACCAACACCCAGACGGTCGGCGACGCCCCTCACAAGGATCTCCGCCGCGCGCGTGCGAGCAGCGTGCCCCTCATCCCGACGACCACGGGCTCGGCGACGGCGATCGGACTCATCTACCCAGAGCTGCAAGGGAAGCTCAACGGCATGGCCGTGCGGGTGCCGCTCCTCAACGCCTCGCTTACCGACTGCGTCTTCGAGATGAAGCAGGCGACCACGGTCGAAGAGGTGAACGCCCTCTGCAAAGCAGCTGCGGACGGCCCCCTGCGCGGGATTCGGGCTACGAGGAGCGTCCGCTCGTCTCGGTCGACTTCAAGGACGACCCCCGCTCCGGGATCGTCGACGCGCTCTCGACCATGGTCGTCGATGGCACCTCGGTGAAGGTGCTGGCCTGGTACGACAACGAGATTGGCTACGTGCACCGCATGGTCGAGCTGGCGCAGAAGGTCGCGGGCTCCCTGGGCTGACATGAGCAGCGTGCGCAGCTAGCGATGCCGGAGGAGATACGCAAGCCACTCGCCTTCACACGCGCGGTGCTCGGCATCGCGCAGATGACGGGCGCGACACGACCGCCCTCTTGCTCCTCCAAGGCGCCGACAAGCAACTCACGGTGCTCGTGTGAGCCGCCACCCTGGTCCTGACGCTCGTCAGCAGACTGCTGTTCCGCGGTCGCTGACGCCACCGGACGACTTCGTGCATCTTTTTCCGGTCCGCGCGTCTTTCAGTCAGGAGGTTCGACATGAGTGACGCGACGAACAAGAGCGTCCACAAGCAGGTGAGCGCACTACGGCAAGGTGGCACGCGGCGAGGCGCAAGAAGTGGGCTGCCGCGAGGGTGCGTCCCATGCGGCAGCAGCACTGCGCTCGGCTACAGCGACGAGGAGCGCTCCGCCCCGCCCGCGGGCGCGGATCTCGGGCTGGGCTGCGGCAACCCGCAGGGATTCGCCGCGCTCCGACTCGGCAAGACCGTCCTCGACCTCGGTAGCGGTGCTGGCTTCGACTGCTTCCTCGCAAGCGAGACAGGTGGGCCCGGCAGGCCGGGTCATCGGTGTGGACATGACGCCGGACATGGTTACGAAGGCGCGAACGAACGCCGCGAACATCGAGGCCGGTAACGTGGAGTTCCGCATCGGCGAGATCGAGCACCTTCCACTCCCCGATCGCAGCGTCGACGCGATCATCTCCAATTGCGTCGTCAACCTGGCGCCGGACAAGCGGTGCTCGACCGACGACTTGGCTCACGTTCGCGTATCCAACGCACGGCGGCCGCCCAATGCGACCCGTGCGCCGGCACCTGCCCAAAACACCAAGTGCATCGCAGCCTCCTGGGATCGTTTGAGAGTTGCGCCGAGTTCTCGCTGTTTCGTCTCATCGCTCCATCCACTGAACCAATGGAGTCTCCGGGGTTCCCGGGGCGATTCTCGTCGATCCTATGAAAGGAATCGTTCCAAGAACGGCACGATGACCGCGGCGGATTCGAGCGGCCGACGCTGCAACAGGAGATGGGGACCGTCGATCGTGACGTGCTCCAATCCGGGACGAACCGACAAGAGCTCGTGCAGCACGCGCAACGGAACCACTCGGTCCGCTTTCGCTTGGACGAACAAGATCGGTATCCGACACTGAGCAAAGGAGTTGGTCACATCCTTGCCGAGGATCGAACGAAGCCGGGACGTGAGCACCTCGGCGGGCACCGACCTCAACGTCTCCCTAAAGCGAACGACGTCGGCTTCTGGTGCGTCGGGACCAAGGAGCGCCCATCGGACTGCCCAACGCGGTGGTGAGAAGGTGAACAACATCGGCGAAACGGTGGCCGCGAACCAATGCGGCAAATTTCGAGGGCGGCGCATGAAGGACGCAACCAACACGATCGCTTTCAACTGGGCTGGCGCGGTCGCGCCGATCTGGACGGCTAGCGCGCCGGAGAATGACTCGGCAACGATCGCGAACGGCTCCTCGGGGATGCGAACGCATCGCAGCAGGTCAGCGTCGGTTGTTGCAGTGCCGTACTCCACGGTGTTCGTCACCATCGTGTCGGGAACGGCCTCTCGGAAGGCCGCGAACAGCCGTCCAGTGCCGTCCATCCCGGGCAGAAGTACGACCTTCATGGGCCTCTCGTATGGGAAGCCTCTGGGGATGTCAAAAGGCGAGACACGTCGACCCCCGCTTCTCCCAAGCTTCCTCAGCCTGCAGATCGTTTGTTCTGGACTTCGCTCGGGTGGTCAATGAGCAAGCGGCCGGTGCCACCAGGGTGCCACGCGGAGCGGGAATCAGAGGGAACGAGCGGGAGCGAGCGGGAGCGTAGGGATGCAACGAATTCTAGCGCTCACCGACGGAAAGACTGAGGAAACAGACACAAGCCAGCGCCGCGCCTCAGTTTGTCTTCCGTGCCCTACTTCGGGTTCAAATCCCGTCGGGGACGCCAGTCACTTACTCTCGTCGCGCAGCCGATGCCACAGGTATGGTGGAGTGCATGCCATCGGAATCTGGTCTCGGGAACGCCCTGTCCTTCACATCGCGTGCAGTCGTCGTGGCACTGGTGCTCGCGAGCGCCGCCCCCGGCTCGGCAGACGAGCGGGAGTCGCCCGAGGCGTTCCTGGTCCGGGCGTATACGCCATACTTGAAGAACGAGAACGCGCCGCCCGTGACGAAGCGCGAGGCCGCGTTATTCGAGCCGTCGCTGCGCGCGTTGTTCAAGAAAGACCGCGGCGAAGTACACGGCGAGGTCGGTCGCATTGATGGCGACGTGTTGTGCGGCTGTCAGGACTACGAAACCTTCAAGGCGTTCGAGATCGACACCACGCACGGCGACCCAGATCAGCCCGAGCTGCTGGTTCGCTTCCTCAACGGCGAGACGCCAGTCGAGATGCAGGTGCTGCTTCGGCGCACGAAGGCGGGCTGGCGCATCCACGACCTCGTGGAGCGCGAGCAAGGCAGCGTTCGCAAGCGCCTCGGCGCCACCACCGAGGCGAGGACGCCGCCCGAGAGCACTGCGTATTTTTACGGGCCCGTGGTCTATACGAGCGCCGAGGGCGGCCGCGGCGTCGGCAACGCGAGCTCCCTCGTGCAACGAATCGTTCGGCCCGGCTCGGCGGAGATCGAGGAGTACGTGCTGCAGCCCGCAAGTCAGACGGGCGAGCGCGCGGTCGACCACGTGGCCAAGCTCCGTCGCATCGGCGACTCGGCGAAGTTCGCCGCGATCGACGCGGAGAGCACCTTCTCCGGTACGATGACCTTCGTCGGCCCCGAGTGGGCGTATACGAGCTGGACCTACGAGCTCGTGCTGTCGGCGGGCGGCACGCTGGTCGCACCGGCACCGTTGGGCCAACCGGCTTGAAGACGCAGAAGACCATCGCCGACAAGAACGGCAAGCCGACGCTACGCATCGACGAGACGCTGGAGGCGATCTCGAAGGACCGCTACCAGGGGCTGCGCGCGAGCCTGCTGAAGTAGCTGCGCGCCAAACTACGCGCTTCATGCTCTCCTCCCCTGCATGACCTCTCCCGCCGAAGCGATCGATGCGCGCGCGCTGCTCAGGAAGCACTTCGGCTTCGAAGGATTCCGGCCGGGACAGCGCGAGGTCGTCGAAATATTGTGCGGTCGCGGACGCGCGTTGGCCGTGTTTCCGACGGGCGGCGGCAAGTCGATCTGCTATCAGCTGCCCGCGCTGTTGTTCGATGGCCTCACGTTGGTGGTCTCGCCCCTCATCGCGCTGATGAAGGACCAGATCGACTTTCTGACCAGCCGTGGCATTGCGGCCGCGCGCCTCGACTCGACGCTCAGCGCGAAAGAAGCGCGCTCGCTGATGAACGCCATTGCGGCGGGCGAGATCAAGTTGCTCTACGTTGCACCCGAGCGCTTCAACAATGAGCGCTTCCTCGATGCGTTGCGGCGCACGAAGCTGTCGCTGTTCGCCGTCGACGAGGCGCACTGCATCTCCGAGTGGGGTCACAACTTCCGGCCCGATTATCTGAAGCTCGCGGAGATCGCGAACGCGTTGCAGGTGCCCCGGGTCCTGGCGCTGACCGCGACCGCGACCCCGTCCGTGGTGCGCGATATCTGCGCCGCGTTCGACATCTCTGCCGAGCACGCGGTGATCACCGGGTTCTACCGAGAGAACCTCGAGCTCGTGGTGACGCCGGTGACACGGAAGGAACGGGACGCGCTCTTGCTCGAGCGGCTGAAGGCCCGCCCGCCCGGTGCAACGATCGTCTACGTGACACTGCAGAAGACGGCGAACGAGGTCGCGAGCCGACTGTGCGAGGTCGGTCTCCCCGCGGAGGCCTATCACGCGGGCATGGAGAACGAGGACCGCGCCGCCGTTCAAGACCGCTGGATGGCGTCGCGGAACGGCATCGTGGTGGCCACGATCGCGTTCGGCATGGGCATCGACAAGTCCGATGTCCGCTACGTCTACCACTACAACTTGCCGAAGAGCCTCGAGAGCTACAGCCAGGAGATCGGTCGTGCCGGTCGGGACGGACAGCCGTCGGTGGTGGAGCTCTTGGCGTGCGCGGACGATGTGCCTGCGCTCGAGAGCTTCGCGTTCGGCGACACGCCGACGTCTGAGGGGCTCAGCGGCCTCGTCCAGGAGATGCTGTCCGGACATGGCGAGATCACGGTGAGCCAGCACGCGTTGGCGGAGCGCCACGATCTGCGGCCGCTCGTCTTGCGGACGGCGCTCACGTACCTCGAGCTGGCTTCGGCGCTGCGGCAGCTCACCCCGATGTACGCGGGCTACAAGCTCCGCTTCGCGACGTCCGAGGCCGATGCGCTCGCGGCCTTCACCGGCGAGCCTCGGCAGTTCTTGGCCAGCGTCTTCGCGGCGAGCAAGATGGGTCGCACCTGGCTGACGATCGATCCCGAGGCCGTCGCCAACGCGATTGCAGCCGACCGAGCCCGTGTGATTCGGGCCCTCACGGTCTGCGAAGAACGTGGGCTCGTGGAGCTCGTGGCCTCCGACCTACGCCATCGCTACGCGCGACTACGTCCCCTCGAGGATGCAGGTACTCTCACTCACGATCTCGAGGCGCGCTTCGCGAAACGCGAGGCCGCGGAGCTCGAGCGGCTGGCGCAGGTGCTGGCTCTCGTCGAGAAAACCGAGTGCCACACCAACGCGCTCGTCGCTCATTTCGGCGAGCAGCGCGAGCAGCCTTGCGGCACATGCGTTCCGTGCCGTGCCGGAACCGCGCGGCCGCTTCCGCGCTCGAAGCCGCCGTTGCCCTTGCCGGGTGCTCTCGACGTCGCGACCGTGGCGGCGACGCGCAGTCGACATCCGCAGGCACTGGGGCAGCCGCGTCAGCTCGCGCGCTGGTTGTCGGGCATCACCAGCCCAGCGCTGTCTCGCGCGAAGCTCACGCGACATCCGTTGTTCGGGCAGCTGGCGGAGCGATCGTTTCGCGACGTTCTGACTTGGTGCGAGAGCGCGTAGCGCCGCAAGCTGTGATACAGGGGGGCTCACGGGCGACGATGCCAGGCCTGGCGGGGCCCAACCGCGTACCCGCCGGATCTGACGCGTTACGTCCTCGCGCGCTGGCCGAGCGGTCACCCACTGTCGGTCGGCCCGTAGCTCCGGCGGCGGCGTTCGAGACTGCGCTCATCTGCGCGCACGAGGAGAACGGCGCGCTCCGCATCTGGGGCGTGGCGAATTCGGGCCCGACGTGGCTCGCTCCCGCGCGGCGCGCTCGTCGACGTGATGACGGACGTGTTCGATTCGGCCTGGCTGCCCGCCATGTTCACGCGCGAGCGAGAGGAAGTGCGCGAGCGCCTCGCGACGCTCCAGGTCGACAGCGCGAACCCTACGGTCGTCGAACACTCGCTCGTGAGTCGCATCGGTCAGCACATCGAGCACCTGCTGCGTACGCTACGGGAGACGGGATCGCCGCGATCAACCCGCGAGTTGCCGAGAGGTACTACGACATCGCGGCAGCCTTGGTTACCAGCTGCGCTTCCCACACCTTGGTACCGCCCCACTCGATCATGACCACGCCGCAGTGGCTGCAGTGCAGGGATGGCGCTGGGCCGTTCGCGCTCTCGCTGACGAGGCGAAACACGGTGTGGCAGCTCGTGCATGCGCGGAAGTTGTGACGACCACACACCGACTCGTTGAACCAGCCCTGCGGTCTCACGTCGCGGCGCGACGACTTCACCGGGGCGTCCTCGTTGCAGCCGACCTCGGCGCAAGCGCGTCGCTCCTCGGTCGTGACCAGGTAGCCGGCGGCCGAGAGTTCGTTGCGGATCGCCGCGATTGCGTCGTCCGCTGGCCAACCCGCGCACAGTACCTCGGCCTCGACCGCCCAGATCGAGCTGTGCATCGCGCCATCCTTTCCGCGAAAGCTCGCCGACCGCAAGTTGCGCACGACCGGCCCGTCGCTGGCTGTGCCCTTCGGCGACACGCCGCGCAGCGAGCTCGCGGCCAGGGCCCCGATGCGTGTGAGCTCCTCCTCTACCGACTCACCGCGACCCAGTGTGATCTCGAGCGCGATGAGGTAGTCGCGTGGAGAACGCTCGAGCGATCCGATGGGTCCAACGCGGAGGAGCGCGGTTGGACGTACCGGCACAGCCTCGGGCTTCAATGTGATCATGGGACAGCCTAGCGGTACCGGCTTCTCCTGACCAGCTGCCCCGCTTCTCAGTGGTGCCTAACGGAGACGGGGGTCTCTCTCCGGGATCTGGTTGTAGGCTTCGCGGGGATCGAGTGTGGCACGGACGACCTGGATTCTGAGGGCGAGGCGGTCGCG
>JAYUBF010000056.1:0-23339 GCA_043741435.1 Myxococcales bacterium | reverse complement strand
CAGGGGAGGACTTGCCCGTCCTCCCTCGTCGGGCAGAGCCCGACGAGCCTCCCTCCACCGCGCGTCATTCGCGCGATTGATAGACACCTCTTCAGTTGGCGCAGACATATTTGGTGCAGTGACCGCTCTTACACTCCGAGTCGGCCCGGCAATAGGAGTTGTTCGCCTGTGGCGCGGCGCAGGTCCCGGTGATGTAACCCATCTCGCAGTAGCCACTGCAGCATCCGGAGCTCGCGGCGCACTCTTTGCCGTCGTCGATGCAAGCGGCGGCGACGCACCGATAATTGTTACAGGCGTTGCTCTGACAGGCGCGGTTCTCCGTGCAGTACGAGCCGTCCGCCTGCGCAGCGATGCACGTGTGATAGCTGAGGGAATAGACCTGTTGGTCGCAGGAGCCACCACAGCAGTCGGCACTCGTCGTACACGCTGCGTGCACGACGCCGCACGCCGGCGTGGTCGTCACCTCTGCGGCGACGCACTGGTAGTCGGTGCAGACCTTGCTCTTGCACTCGCTCGCGCCGGTGCAATACGAGCCATCGAGGAGGAAGGCCGAGCACGTGCCCTTGCCGTAGCCATAGCCGTAGTAGCCCGACGTCGCGCAGAACCCGGTGCAGCAGCGCTCGCCGCCCACGACGCAGGATTGGTGACGGCGCACGCACATGCCGTCAGCCGTGCCGGCCGCGTCGTCGGCGGCCAGCGAGTCATCCTGGATGACGGCCGCGCGGTCATCGTCGGAGAGCGCGTCGGAGCCGCACCCAGACGCCAGCGCGAGCATGGAAAAGACGACGATTGTTCGTTTCATGATGGGCTCCTCAATTGGGTAATCGGGCTAGAAGATGGTGTAGACGAAGGGGGCTACGTACTCGACGGCGGCCACCGCCACGAGCAGGACGGCGGTGCCAACGAGCACGCCGACCATCGGGATGAGCCACCAGCGGCCTCCCTCCCGAAGCAGGCGATAGAGCTCAGCGAGAGTGGAGGCGCGCATCGCGAGCGCGCGTCCCCCCCGTGCGTGGATCGCAGATGATCGAACGTGGACGATCGGTCTCATGTCAGCTCCTGGGTTGTTCCGTTGGGCGCGCGACGAGACAGCGCTCGAGGACGAGGAAGTCGAGGTCGGATCGCACAAACATCCCGTACGCCTCGGCCGGCGAGGCGCACATCGGCTCGTCCTTCAGGTTCATCGAGGTATTGAGCAGCACCCCGACGCCGGTGCGCTGGCGGAAGGCCTCGACCAGCGCGTAGAAAGTAGGGTTGTCGGCCTGGGCCACGCGCTGCGCTCGCGCGGTGCCGTCGACGTGGGTGATCGCTGGCAGGCACCGCCGCCCCTCCTCCCGCACGCGCACGACCGAGCACATAAACGGCGTCAAGTAGTCGGGCGTCCCGTCCAACTCGAACCAGCGCGCCATCTCCTCGTCGAGGACGGCGGGCGCGAACGGACGAAACCCCTCGCGGTACTTGATCTTGCGGTTGACGCGCTCCTTCATGGAAGGGTCTCGCGGATCGGCGACGATCGATCGCGCCCCAAGCGCACGCGGGCCCCACTCGAAGCGCCCCTGGAACCAGCCGCCGACCTCGCCCTGCGCGAGCCGATCGGCAACCACGTGGTTCAGCTCGGCCCGGTCGTCGAACTTGCGGAAGGAGACACCGCAATCGGTGAGAAAGCCCGCGATCTCGTCGGCGTCGTAGGCCGCGCCAAGGAACACGTTGCGCATGGCACCCTTGCGCGGGAGCTTCTGGAGGACATGCGTGACCCAAAGCGCTGCGCCGAGGCTCCCTCCGGCGTCGCCGGCCGCGGGTTGGACGAACAGCTCGTCGAAGGATCCCTCGGCGGCGAGACGGCGGTTGGCGACCGAATTGAGGGCTACGCCGCCCGCCATGCACAGGTGGCGTTCCCCGGTCAGGCGTGCAGCCTCGGCGGTGAGCACGAGGAGGTAGCGCTCGGTGAGGTCCTGGAGCGTCGCCGCGATGTCCGTGAAGCGCTGATCCTCGTCGGTGCGCGCGGGGAGCGCGAGAGGGGCGCCGGGGCGACGCGCGGGCCCGAGGAGCACCTCGAGCGCCGGGGTGAAGCTGCGCGTCGGGTGGTTCTGGTAGCTCATGAAGCGCATATCGATAGCGATCGAGCCGTCCTCGCCGATCTGGCACAGCTCGCAGAACGCGTCCCGGTAGCGCGGCGCGCCGTACGCCGCGAGCCCCATCACCTTGTACTCGCCTTCGTTGACCTCGAAGCCGAGGTACGCCGTGATCGCGGAGTACAAGAGACCGATCGAGTGTGGGAAGTGCAGCTCCTTGAGCAGCTCGATCTGCGAGCCCTCCGGTGTGGTGACACCGCGATAGATCGACGTCGTCGCTTGCTCGCCAACGCCGTCGACGGTCACGATCGCAGCGCGCTCGAACGGCGAGCAGAGGAAAGCGGACGCGGCGTGGGAGAGGTGGTGCTCGGAGAAGAGCAGCTGCTCGGGCCTACAGCCGAGCGAGCGGCACAGATCCGACTTCATCCACAGCCGGCTCGAGAGCCAGGCCCCGATGGAGCGCTGGAACTGCAGGAGGCTGCGCGGGAACTCGCGCAGGTGACCGACGAGGATGCGCTCAAACTTTCGGAGCGGCTTCTCGTAGAAGACCACATGGTCGACCTCGGCCATCGTGATGCCCGCCTGGTCGAGGCAGAAGTGCGCGGCCTGCACCGGGAGCGTGGCGTCGTGCTTGATGCGAGAGAAGCGCTCCTCCTGCGCCGCGGCGACCACCTCGCCGTCGATGACGAGAGCCGCGGCCGAGTCGTGGAAAAAGGCGCTGAGGCCCAGGACGATCATCAGTATTGCCTCCGCGCCGAGTCGAGCGTCGGCGGCTTGGGCGGAGCGAGCTTCCAGCCCGGTCGATCCGGATCGGCTCGCCGCTGCACGAGCGCGATCAGCGGCAGCGACACGAAGTACACGACGCCGAGGAGAAGCCGCGTGATGACGTCACCGATCATGCGCCCGGAGCGGCGCCAGGCCTCGAGGGCCCGCTGGCCGCGGACGCGGAGGAGCGCGAGGCGCACGGTGCTGGAAAGACCCTGCTTCTGCCAGGTCTCGAGCAGCCGCTGCGTGTAGGCGACGTGGAAGCGCTCGTCCTTGCCGATGCACGAGAACAACGACTCGAGCTCGGGGCGCGACCTGAAGTGCCGCCTGAGCGCGCGGAAGTGCGCCTCGCCTCGCCGCTCGGCGAGGAACACGAAGGCGACGAACCGATGCAGGCCCAGCGTCTGGAACAGGTTCTGGCGCGTCGCGTGGATAAGGTTGTACTCGGAGCCGAGCGTCATCGGGTCGGGCAACATGCGCCTCGCCGCCACGCGGAAGGCCTGCGCGTGGCGCGCCTCGTCGAGCGCGTGGCGGAAGAAGAGGCGCCGGAGCTTCGGATCGTCCGTCAGCTCGGCCGCCTTGAGCATGTCGAGCGCGGAGCCGGCCTCGGTGGCTGCGAAGCCCTCCAGCTTGGCGGCGATCTTGGCATCGTTGCGCCAGACCAGCGGCGCGACCAGCCGGAGCAGCGCCTCATACGGGTATGCGCGCGCGATCATGGGCGGGCTCCTGCGAACGTTGGATGGGGCGACAGCTTTTCGGCAACGGCGCGCGCGATGGCCGCATGCCCGCGCGGGGAGAGGTGGTAGTCGTCAGGGAGAAAGGCGCCCGGCGAGGCGCCTCGGAGCGCCGAGAGAAGGTTCACTGCCTCTACGCCCACGGCCTCAGTCTCGTCGACGAAATCCTCGAGCAGCACCTCGGTCGGAGCTAAATCGACAGGCCTGCCCGCGTACTTGCGCCACTCCCGCGGATCCACCTGCACATCAATCGGCAGGGCCACGGCGATCACCCGGCAACCGATCGCCTGGCAGATGCGCGCCGCCTCCGCGACGAAGGGCGTCATCACCGAGCGGTACCCGCCTCGCGGGCGTCGCAGCATCGACAGGTCCCGCGACAGCTGAAACGCGGCCTCGGGCGGCATGCCGCGGTCGTTGCGGTGATGCTCCCACAGCTCCCGCGCTGCGAGCACGAGGTGCGATCGGCCGAACACGAGGTCGCGCCACAACGACGGCGCGGGCGCAATCCCCGGCTGCGCGCGCACCGCCCATCCGTGCTCCGCGCTGGTGCGCCGCTCGTTCCCCACCGTGGTCTCGAACCAGTCGTTGGCGAGGTTTGCGACGAAGAAGACGACCTCGGGGCGGTAGGTCGTCCCGAGCTCCGCGAGGACCTTGGTGTACTCGGGCGGCCCCCAGCTCGGCACCGCCGCGTTCAACACCACGGCGCCTGGACCGAGCTCCGCGGCGAGCTGGTCCGCGAGCGAGGCCTCATACGGGACGCCGTACCCAAACACCTGCGAGTCGCCGAGCAGCAGCACCCGGCCGGGCACCACCCGATCGCTCGGCTGTGGCCACTCGGGGCCGCGGAAGCCGAGCGCGTTGGTCTCGATCTCCGTGACGTGGCCCTCGCGGCTGCGCACGCGGGTGCTCGCGGACGGGCGGAGCCGCACGCCGAGCTGTGGATCGGAGGTGTAGAGGTTGAGGAACGGGAACGCGTTCCCGTGCAGGAGGCGCGCGGCCCCCTCCGCCAGCCCCAGCGAGACGACGAGCGAGATCAGCGCGAGGCCGGCCTTCTCTATCGTGCGCAGCGATGCCTCCGATCGCATCAGGTCACCTTCGAAAGCGCGATGGATTCGAGCACGCGAGCATGCTCACGAAGCCGGACGAAGCCGGCGACGCCCAGCGTCTGCGCCAGGAACTGACGGCGGGAGAGCGGCGTCCCGCCCGTGGCGACGAGGTGCGCGGCTGGCTGTTCGAAGCGCTTCACGGCGTGTTCCTCACCCAACGATTTCTAGGCCGCGCAGTTCGTTTAGAGAATCGATATTTTATTTACTAGGCAGTGCATGATTCTTTTATAATCACATCATGCTTTCGCTCGAGAGTCTGAGCTGCTTCGTCGAAGCCGCGCGTCACCTCAACTTCCGCGTCGCTGCACGCTCGGTCGCCCTGACGCCCGCTGCGCTCGGCAATCGCATCCGCCAGCTCGAAGAACAGCTCCGCGCTCCGCTCTTTCACCGCACCACGCGACGCGTGGTCCTCACGGAGGCGGGCCTCGCGCTCCTGCCCCACGCGCAGCGGGCGTTGCTGGCGGCCGAGGATTGCGGGCGCGCGGCCCGTGGCGAGGTCGGGCCGGCGCCCGTCGATCTCACCCTCGGCACCCGCCACGAGCTGGGGCTCTCCTGGATCGTCCCCATGCTCCCGCGGCTGCGGGCGGGGCGATCGGGCCTGACCGTGCACCTCTACTTCGGGTCGAGCGCGGAGCTGCTGATCCGGGTGCGCTCGCTCGAGATCGACTGCGCTATCGGGTCCATGCGCGTGACAGACCCCAAACTCGACTCGGTGCGCTTGCATCCGGAACGCTATGTCTTCGTCGCGCAGCCACGTCTGCTCGCGAAGCGACCGCTCCGGAGCGCGGCGGACGCGGGCAGGCACACGATCATCGATACGAGCGCGGAGTTGTCCCTCTTCGGCTATTGGCGCGATGCGCCCGGCGGCGGGGATCGCCTCCGCTTCGAGCGAGTGCTACGCATCGGCACGATCGCAGCGATTCGCGATCTAGTGCTCGCCGGAGACGGTGTCGCCGTGCTGCCAGCGTACCTGGTCGCGCCCGACCTCGAAAGCGGGCACCTCGTCCGGGTCTTTCCGCAGGTGAAGCTTCAGTCGGACTACTTCCGGCTCATCTTCCGGGCGGACGATCCGCGTCGCAGCCTCTACGAAGCGATCGCACTGAGCATGCTCGACGTGCCGCTGCGGTAGCGGCGTGGCGATGCGCCCGAAATACCAGCAACCCACCGCTCGGATCACAGCGATCCGTGGTTCGGATGCCGTACGGTCCCGCTCCGAGAGAGCGCCGGCGATCGTGAATCTTGCCTCACTCTTTCTGCTCTGTTGCCCCACTCATTCTGCCCTGTTGATTGATCACATCTTCCGGAGCCCGAGCAGATCCTGAGGCGTGGACGTCTCCGTGCTCGTTGACTGCGACCTCGACCTTGACGCCAGCGTTGCCGCTCTCGTCGACGAGTCGGCAGTCACCAGCCTCGTCAGAAGCGCAGCAGTTCGATCCATAAAAGCGGTTCTACGTTCATGCCGCTCATGCTCGCTGACGGCACAGACCAGATAGCTCGGCGACGAAGTAGACCACGCACATCGTCGACGTCTTCGACAACTCTGTGCGCGTAGCACCGGGACAGCCTCCTGCTAACCAGAGTCGCGCGGAGCGCCAGTCAAAACTGAGCAGCCAAAGGCTGCGTCGCGGCGAAGTCGCCGCGTGAGCAGGGTGGGACCCTGACGGCTCGGCCGGCAGGGCGGGCGGCACGCCCGACGAGATAGACTAAACAGCCACGCAACCTTTGATCTCCGAACAATGCGTTGCTGTTTAGAGCAGCGAGCCCTGCCTCGGCGGTTGTAGCCCCAGGTGCTCGTGGGCGCGACGCGTGGACACGCGACCGCGCGGCGTGCGCTGGATGAAGCCCTCCTGGATCAGGTAGGGCTCGACCACATCCTCGAGCGTCTCGCGCTCTTCTGAGACCGCAGCGGCGAGGGACTCGATGCCGACGGGGCCACCATCGAACTTCTCGATCAGGGCGCGCAGCACGGTGCGGTCGAGCTCGTCCAGGCCTTGCGCGTCGACGCCGAGCCGCGTGAGCGCGCTCTCGGCGATGGCACGGGTGATGCGCCCATCGCCGTCGACCTGTGCGAAGTCGCGCACGCGGCGCAGAAGATGGTTCGCGATCCGCGGCGTGCCCCGCGCGCGACGGCCGATCTCCGCGGCGCCATCCTCGGCGATGGCCACGCCGAGCAGCCGCGCCGAGCGCAGCACGATCACTGTGAGCTCGGCCGGGGTGTAGTAGTCGAGACGCAGCACGATGCCGAAGCGCGACAGGAAGGGCGCCGACAACAGGCCGGTGCGCGTCGTTGCTGCCACCAGCGAGAAGCGCGGCAACCGCAGTGGCAACATCTCTGCATTGGGTCCGTCCCCAACGGGAATTTCGAGACGGAAGTCTTCCATCGCCGGGTAGAGGTACTCCTCCACCACCGGCTGCAAGCGATGCACCTCGTCGATGAACAACACGCCGCGCGCCTCGAGCGACGTGAGGTACGAAGCGAGCGTGCCCTTGTGCTCGATGGCCGGTGCACCGACGGAGCGTAGGCCGACGCCCAGCTCGCCCGCGATGAGGTGTGCGAGCGTCGTCTTGCCGATACCGGGCGGGCCCGAGAACAGCACGTGGTCGAGCGCCTCGCCTCGCTGCAGCGCAGCCTTCACGAACACCCTCAGGTTGGATAGAACCTTGTCCTGTCCGATGTATTCGTCGAACGTGCGCGGACGCAGCGCCGGATCGTCGGGCAGCTCCCGCGCGTCGACGAGGCGAACCTCGCTGCGCGGCTCGGCCTCGTTCTGGTTCAGGGCTTCGACGTGCTTCTTGCGACTCATCGTCCGCTACTCTACTCGGCCAAGGCGCGCAGTGCTCGCGTGAGCAGGAGTTCCACGCCATCGGCAGGTGCCGCCAGCGCAGCTTCTTTGGCGGCGCGCTCCGCTTCGGCCGCTTTGTACCCGAGGTTGATGAGCGCCGCAGCGACAGTGGCCGCAGGACCGTTCAACGCGCCGGGCTTGGCTGGCGTCGTGGCGAAGCCGCGGCCGGTGAGGCCCAGCTTGTCGATCTTGTCCTTGAGCTCGAGCACCAGGCGCTCCGCGGTCTTCTGCCCAACGCCTGGGATCTTGCGCAGGCGCGCGTGGTCGCCGGCCTTGATGATGGCGGCCAGGCCTTCCGCATCGACGGTGGAGAGGATGGACATGGCGAGCTTTGGTCCCACCTGCTGCACCGACAAGCACAGCAGGAACGCCTGTCGCTCTTCGGGAGAACGAAAGCCGAACAGCTGGAGCAGATCTTCGCGCACGTTGAGATAGGTGTGCAGCGACACTTCTTGTCCCACCGGCGGCAGCCGCGACGACGTCTGCAAAGACACCGCGAGCTCGAGGCCCACCCCGCCGACCTCGACGGTGACGTTGTCGAGCTCGCGCGCGAGTAGCAGACCACGCACGCGGGTGATCATGCGCGAACGCTCATGCGCAGCTTTGCCTGGAACGCGTGACAGATGGCGACCGCGAGCGCGTCGGAGGCGTCGAGCCGCGGCGATTGCTCCAGCGCGCACAACATACGCACCATCTTCAGCACCTGCTCCTTGGTGGCGCGACCCGAGCCGGCGACGGCGCGCTTCACCGTCGCTGGCGCGTATTCGTTCACCGCGATCTGAGACTGTCCGCAGACGAGCAGCGCCACGCCGCGCGCGTGACCGAGCTGCAATGCCGAGCGTGCGTTCTTGCCGTGGAACACACCTTCGACTGCGACCGCTTGCGGGCGCAGCTCGGCGATCACCTCGGCGAGGCCTTCGCCGATCTCCACCAGCCGACTCGCCAGCGAGTCCGTGGCGCGCGCCTCCACGATCCCGCACTCCACGTAGCGCACGCGGCCGGCGCCCACCCGCTCGATGACGCCGTAGCCGCAGCGCCGGCTGCCGGGATCGATCCCGAGGATCCGCATTCGGCAGCCATGCTACCGCAGGCCACGCGGGAGACCGAAAATCATTCGCCTAGCCGGCTAGCTCGAACGCCAGCCAGTCGAAAAGAAGCTCATCCCTCCGGATTCATGTGTCTCGTCGCTGGCACAGAACTGGGATCATTCCGTAGAATGCCTCTTCTCACGACGCGTCGTCTTGGCCTTGCTCTGCTTCTTTCCGGAGGCCTCACGGGGTGCGAGGACGAAGCCAGCCACGCGGTCCCTGTCTTCACGCTGCCGCCCCTCGAGCAGGTCAACGGCAAGGCGCCGGCGCAGGTGGATCTCCCGGACGACGTGAAGAGCGACACGCCGCTCCCTGCGAAGTACACCGATCTCCTCGACGTCCAGAGCGACGTGCGTAGTCAGGGCGAGCGCGGCGTCTGCACGATCTTCACGTCGACCGCGATGTTGGAGCACCTCCGCCGCATCGATGGAATCGCCGACCCGAACTACTCCGAGCAGTTCCTGCAGTGGTCGCAGAAGCGTGAGCGCAGCGACGTGCAACGCGCCGAAGCGTCATCGATCGAAGAGGTGATGGACACGCTCTCCCAACGCGGCACCGTCGGTGAGTCGCTGTGGCCTTACGAGGAAACGTCGTGGCTCGGTCACGGCAACTGCGTGGGCAGCACCGCCACGATGCCAGCCGAGTGCTTCACCAACGGCAATCCCCCGACGATCGCGCTGTCGGCGCCACGCGAGAAGGTGCCGGTGGGTCGCTACCTGCGCACGACGGCCATCAAGGACTCGCTCTTCACGAACCACACCGCCGTTGCCGTTGGCCTCACCTTCGTCCACTCCGCGTGGAGCTACCCGCCGCAGACCTTCACGCAACGCGCGGGCTCGTGGGAGCGCGGCGAGGTCCCGTTCCCGACGATGAAAGAGCGCGCGAACGCCGACGCGAAGCCCCGGGTCGGCCACGCGGTGCTGGTCGTGGGCTGGGACGACGAGTACCAGGTGCAAGCACTCGGCGAGGACGGCCTGCCCGCCATCGACAGCGCAGGCAAGCCCATCTACGAGCGCGGCTTCTACATCGTCAAGAACAGCTGGGGCACGGACTATTGGGGCTCGAAGAATCCGTACCGCCCCGGCTACGGCCTGATCTCGTACAAGTACGTCGAGACCTACGGCTCCGCGTACGTGCTGGGTCTGCCCACCGGCGCGGCGCTGCCGACGGGCGGCGTCACGTTCACCGGGAGCAGCGACCTCGCGCTGAAAGACCCGGGCACCACCGACGACGTCATCAACGTCACCAGCGGCGGGCCCGTGACGGCAGTGAGCTTGCAGATCGACGTCGCGCATGCGCACCCGGCCGACCTGGTCGTCCAGATCCTCCACGAGAACAGCTGGTGGACGTTGTGGTCGAACGGCACCGGCAAGACCACCGGCGTGCGCGGCACGTGGAACCTCTCGAGCGACTTCTCACGCGTGGATCGCGGCGGCCCGTGGACCTTGCGCGTCATCGACAGCGTCGGCGGCACCAGCGCGGGAACGCTGAACAGCTGGAGCCTCGTCCTCAAGTAGCAGCCTCGCCTTCACTGCAAGAAATAGGAGACCGGCGACGGGCAACCGGCGACAGGCAATGAGGCGGACTCAGAGAAGGTGTGAACCGGGTACATGGGTGGCACCTGCAAGTTCCGGTTACCTGTTGCCCGTCCCCTGTTTCCGAGCTCTCATCCAATCAGCCGTTCGAATCGCAGATCGATGTAGGCCTCGTGCCGACTGGGGGTAGCTCCCCCAGGAGATCGTGAAATCGGGGTCTTGCCCCCCGGTATTTTCGTCCGTGCGCATGCCCAAGCGCCGGGGATCAATGGCGCATTCACGTGGTCTCCGGCTTGCCTTACTGTGTCCGCATGAGCCGTCTAGCCTCGACCCTCGGCATTGCTTCCCTGGTCCTTCTTCCGGTTGTCGCTTCGGCGCACGCTCGGTTGCTGACGCCGGTTCGCCGCGTCATGGCGGATCTCAATGGCGGCATCAAGGGCGCAGCCGAACCGTGTGGCGGCGCAAAGGCAGCGGTCCCCGCGGGCAACACCTACGCGCCGGGATCGACCGTCATGGTCGAAATCGAAGAGACGATCACGCATCCGGGGCACTACGAGCTGCACTGGTCCAGCGACAACGATGCGACGTTCACCGTCATGGCCGGCATGGACAATATCGTCAATCCCCCAAACGTACTCGAAAAAACCAAGGTCGCGCTGACGCTGCCCGCGACCCTCTGCGACAACTGCACACTACAACTGCGGATGGTCATGACCGAGGTTCCGGCAAACCCGGTCAACTACTATTCGTGCGCCGACATCCGTCTCGGTACAGTCCCGGCGATGGACCTCGGCGCCGTCGACATGGCGGGCGCGCCCGACTCCGACATGGCGACTTCCACCACTGGCGGCAACGACCTTGGCGCCAGCGCCCCCGGCGACATGACGACGAAGCCGCCCGCAAAGTCGGTTGGTCTGCCCGGCTGCAACGTCGGCGGCAACGGCTCGCCGTTCACGCTGTTCTCGATTCTCTTCGCGATCGGGCTCGTTGCCCTGCCGCGCTTGCAGCTTTCGCGACGCCGTCGCTGAAGCATTACGGCAAACAGAAGCTGGCGCCGCTCACGGCCTGACAGGTTCCGGCGGAGCCGCAGTCGGCACCGACCACGCAGCGCTTCGGTGAGCACAACGTGGTGGTCGGTGGTACGCCCGTCGGCAGCGTGAAGCCGAGGCCGCCCGGGCCGGGTGCGAGGCAGGCCATGCGCGCGTCGTCACACGCTGCGGAGGTGGCACAACGCGCGAGACATCGCTGGCCCTGGCTCGGCACGTTCGCGCAAACGGCGTGGCTCGGGCACGGGTGATCGTCATCGCAGTCTTCGCTGCACACACCGCGCGCGCCGAGTGGTTCGCAGAGCCCCGTGATGCAGCGGGCGTTGTCGGGCGCGCCGTCGACATCACGGCACGCCGCACCGATGGGACCGAGCACCGATGCAAAGCACGCCGACTGCCACGTGTAGCCCGTCGCCGACGAGCCGACCGGACGCTCGGCGCACGTGAAGCCAGCACGACACTCGCCGCTGGACACGCAGCTCGGGAGACAGAGACGGACGCGATACGCGTCGCTCGCGCCACCATCGGCGTTCGCGCCGCCATCGGCAACACCGGCGGTACCGCCAAGCGTGAGATCTGCACAGATCTCGCCAGCGCTGCACGGCGTCCCCTCGCAGCGACGGGCGCACACGCCGGCGGCGAGAGCGCCCGGACACCCGGAGCCCGCGGGACAAAGGCAGCGCAGGCCGGTGCTCTGGTCACAGTCATCGTCGCTGACACAGGCAGCGCCGGCGTTTACGGCCACGACTTTGACCGCGCCTTCGCCGAGCGCGGTGCCACCGCCGCCACCCACAGCGAGCGAGACCGTGTAGCTACCGAGCTTGCTCCAGCGCACCTCGGGTGACGACAGCGTGGAGGAGGAGGGCGAGCCGCTCGGAAACGTCCAGACCACGTTCTGCGCGCCGGTGCCGAACGGGATGAACGTGAGGAGACGATCGCGCGACGTGGTGCACAGCGGGCGCGCGGCGTCGTCGAACGTCAACGCATCGCAGCCGACGATCGTGAAGCGCGCGCCAACCGGGATGCCGCCTTCGGTGGACACGCCCTGATCGAGCACGCCGGCGTCACGCAAGACGGAGGCGTCGAAGTCGCGGTAGTCGTCGCCGCACGCTGCAACGGCCACGGCGCTCACGCAGGTGGCGACAACGAGCGAACGGCGCAGCTGGAAGACGATCGACACCCGGCGTTTAGTGTAGCCGAGCCGCGAGCCGCGCGCGCAGGCCCGTCTCTCGTTCCGGCGACAGCGCACCTTGGTCATCACCGCGGTGAGCACCGCCGGTGGTGCTCACCGCACGCCGGAGCGCACGCTCCTCGACGATGAGCACCACCAGAGAGCGTGCCCGCGTGATGGCCGTGTACACGAGATTGCGGCGCAGCATGAGGTGGTGCGCCGCGACGAGGGGGATCACGACGGCCGGGTACTCGGAGCCTTGGCTCTTGTGGATGGAGACCGCGTAGGCCAGCTCGAGCGACCCGACGGCGTCCACGTCGTACTCCACCTTGCGCCCGTCGAAGTCCACGATGATGCCGCGCGCAACGTTCTGGTCGCCACCGTGTTCTCTCGGCAACTCACCCACGATGAAGCCGATGTCGCCATTGAACACGTCGCGGGCGTAGTCGTTGCGCATCTGCATGACCTTGTCGCCGATTCGCAGCGCACGCGGTCGATCGCCGCGCGGGGGCAATGGCACCACCGGCCGATCGCCCGACAACGCTTCGGCCAGCATGGCATTCACGCGCTCCGTGCCCGACTGGCCTCTATGCATAGGCACCAGCACCTGCACATCGCGCAACGGGTCGAGGCCGAACGCCTGCGGGATGCGCTCCTTCACCACGCGCAGCACCATTCGCTCGGCGTCCGCGGCATTGTCGACGGGGATGACGTAGAAGTCGCTCGTCTTGCCCGGCGCTGCCACGCGGCTCACCGGCACGTCACCGGCGAGCACGCGGTACGCGGCTTCTACGATGCCAGAGCCGTCGCCCTGGCGAAACACCTCGCGCAGGCGCGCGACGGGGACAGCGCCCGACGCGATCAGATCGGCGAGCACCTGGCCTGGCCCCACCGATGGCAATTGATCGACGTCGCCGACCAGCAACAACGTGGCGCCGAGCGGGCACGCCTCCACGAGGGCCCTCGCCAGCGGCAGGTCGATCATGGACGCTTCATCGACGACGATCAGATCGGCCTCGAGCGGATTGTCCGCGTCGCGCAAGAAGCCGGAGCGCCCGCCGCCGCGGCCCCACTCGAGCATGCGATGCAACGTGAGCGCTTCGCGTCGGCTTGCCTCGGCCAAGCGGCGGGCCGCTCGCCCCGTCGGTGCGGCGAGCAGGACGCGCTTGCCGGCCGATTCCCAGCTACGAACGAGCGCGCGGGTGACGGTGGTCTTTCCCGTGCCAGGCCCACCGGTCAGCACCGCGACGCCGGCGGATCCGATGGCGGCCAAGGCTTGGCGTTGGCCGTCGGAGAGCGAAACGTCCGCGACCAGGGGAGGCGATAAACCACGCGGCGCGTCGCACAGATCGAAGATGCGCTTGGCCAGCGCGACCTCCGCACGATGGAGCCGCGACAGATACGCGACGGGGGGATGATCCTCCCTCACCAGCGCGCCCTCGAGCACCAAGCGATCGAGCGCAGCTTCGCTCGCCGCCAGGTCGACCGGGCGGTCATCTCCGGTGAGCATGGCCTCCACGCGAACGTACAGAGCCTCCACGGGGCTGCGCGTGTGGCCGTCGTCCGCCAGGGTCTCGAGCGCATGCAGCAGCGCGGCCTCACGACGCTCAGGTGCCGTTGGTGCCACGCCCATTCCTCGGGCGATGCGGTCGGCAACGAGGAAGCCGATGCCCTCGACGTCGCGCGCCAATCGATACGGGTTCTCGCGGACGCGTGCGACGGCGTCGTCCCCGTAGGTCTTGCGGATGCGGCCGGCGTACGCGCGCGAGACGCCGAGCCCTTGGAGAAAGATCATCACCTCGCGCTCTCTCTTGCGCTCGGTTGCGGCGCGGCCGGCCTTCTCCGCGCGCGACTTGCCCACACCCTTCACCTGGGCCGCCCGCCACGGGTCGGTGGCGAGCACGTCGATTGCCTCGGTGCCGAACGTTTCCACGAGGCGCTCGGCCAGCGCGGCCCCGAGGCCAGGCAAGCTCTCGAGGTAGCGCCTCACGCCATCCTCGGACCTCGGCGGCGCAGCCACGGCGACGCGCGCGCGCAGCTGCGAGCCGTGATCGCTGTGCTTCTCCCAGCTGCCCGTGATGCGAACGTTCTCGCCTTCGCTCACCTCTCCGAGAAGCCCGACGGCGGTGACCGGCTGCGGGCGCCCTTCCACCTCGAGCCGAATGACCGCGAAGCCACCGTCGGCAGCGCGATACACGACGCGCTGCACGAGGCCTTCGACTTCCTCTTCCTCGCGGTCCATGCTGCCGAGGCCGACCCTACGTGCGCTCGGCCGTCGGGTCAACGTCGAGCCGCGAGCCAGTCCTCACCGAAAGGCCGGGCGACAAGCAACTCTTTTTCACGCTCGGCGATAAACATCTCCGTCGGGCAGTCGCCAGTCGGTAGGGCGAGCCTCCGACGTCCTGCATCGGCGGGCCGTTCTTCGGTCAGCGACGGTGCGCCAACTCGATGGAGTCGCCATGTCCAGCATGTCTCACGCCGCGCTCGCGCCGCGGCGAACGCCCACGCATGCGTACCGTTCCAACGGGGCCCGGCCGCAGCTTCCACTGCCGGCCAGCTCTTTCGTACGCAATGAGGTGCTGCGCTTCCTCCGCGGCGACGCACGGCTCACCGACAGCGCGATCGTGTTCTTGCATCAGCTCCTCGTCGACCCAGTGCTGATTGCGCGTATCACGAGCGCTTCTCGGAGCGGCGCTCGGCTCGGCGCAAACGTGAGTCACGCGGTGACGGATCCGCACCAACTGCTGCGTGATCCACGCTTCGATTGGGGTCACTCCGTATGCGCGACGAGGCAACAACATGTCTGACCACGCGACCCGAGCCGTCGACCACGAGACCCACGAGACCCACGAGCGGACGCATCGTGAAGGTCCGCACATCGGGCCGCCCACCCCGGTGTTGAAGCAACAGGGGCACGCCGCACTACAACGCATCATCCGCCAGGACAACCGTCGCTGCGCGCGGGGTTGCACCACAGCCGCTCGAGCTGTGCAAGCGCCCCGCGCAGGCGTTCAACCTGGGAAAGGTAGGCGTTCAGCATTGGTGGCTGCGGGGAGCGGGCTTCGAAGCCGGCATGGGGCCGCGCGGCGGCGGTGTTCCCGACGGCGATACGGACAATCCGAAGACGTTGCACACCACCATCAACGACCACACGGGCAGCGGCACAAAAGCGGACGCAACGTGCGTCCCCGTCGGCGCAGTCGACGAGAAATGGGCCCACGTCGACGCCGACTGCGTCCGCGATCAGATGACTGTCGGACGCTACACCGGTCTGTGGGTACCGCCCTTCAATGACTGCCACGAGGTGGTGAAGGACGCCCTCGATAGCTGCCGGACCACCGAAGAACCTCCCCCTCTCGGCGTCGGCGTCCGCGACGCCGGCGCCCCGGAGACACCATGATCACGACCAACCCCAAGCTCGCACGTCGCCTGGTCCGCATCGCGCTGGCGGCCGCCGTCTTGACCGTGGTCTCTTGGTACTTCTTCACCTTCACGAGCACGCTGCGCGTCATCTATTGCAAAGAGTTCGGGCTCTTCGTGGCCGATTCCTACTGCCGGACCGCGTGTTACTGGGCGCTCGCGTTTTACGTCAACGCGGGCTGCACCGTGGCGTGCGTGATCGCAAGGCTCTTCGTGCGGCGCCGGTGAGCCGTTCGTCTAGCCTCGACTTGAGCACTTTCTCCCGTCGCCGTCGCTGCTGCGGGCCTCGTCGGCTTCCTCGCTCCTCGGTCGAATACCACCAGCATTCTCCCTCGTCGCTCGTCGCTCGTCGCTCGTCGCTGTCGAGGCTCCTCGCGACGCGACGGCTCGGTCCGAAAGTGCTCAAGTCGAGTCTAGCGGACGCCCTGCCCCGAGCGCTCACCACTGTAGCGACGGTCGAGGTCTTTCAGCAGCGCGAGGTTGTGCTTGGCGTCGGGATGATCGGGCTTACGCTTCACTGCTTCTTCGAATTCCTTCTTCGCTTCCTCGAGGCGGCCGAGCCGCAACAAGATCACGCCGCTCAGGTAGCGAATCTCCGCGTCCTCGGGGTCTAGCTCGGTCGCCATCTTCAGCTCGTCGAGCGCGTGCTCCCGGTCCTTCTTCGCATCGAGCACGAGCGCGTAGTTGTAGTGCGCCTTGGGCCGCAGTGGAACGCGCTGGACCGCGCGTGACAGGTACCAGAACGCCATCGAGAGATCGCCGCGACGGTACGCGAGCGCGCCGAGGTTGACCCACGCCTCGCCGACGTAGCGACGGAACTGCTGCGCCTCCTGGAAGATCGCCTCCGCTTTTCGATCCTGTCCGGCCTCTTGATAGGCGGCGCCGAGCAGGAAGTACGGACGCGGATCGTCCGGCGACAGCTTCATCACGCGTTGGTACGCCGCCACCGCCTTCTCGGGCTCGCCCTTGCGTCGATAGCAATCCCCGACGAACTTCCACGCCACCACGCTCTTCGGTTGGCGCTTCAACACTTCTTCGTAGGCGGCAATCGCCTTGTCGAGCGAGCCCGTGCGCTGATACGCCGAAGCGAGATCGAGCCGGATGTCCATGTCGTCGGGCGCCAGGTCGGCGACACGCTCGAGCTCTGCTTCCAGATCTTGCGTCTGCCCCTTCGCCGCGTAGATGAGCGCGAGCGTGCGGCGCGCGTTGAGGCTGCGCGGCTGCACGGCGAGCACCTTCTCGAGCTCGATCTTCGCCTGATCGAGGTCGGCGCCTTCCCACAAGAGCTCGCCGTACACCTGACGCGCCTCGATGTCGTACGGCCGCGCGTCGAGCGCCTTCTCGACGAGCTCCAGTGTGCGCACGCGATTGCCGTCGTGACGATAGAGGCGCACCAAGGCGATGAGCGCCGCGTAGTAACCGGGCTTCAGATCGAGCGCGTACGAGATCTGCGACGAGGCCTTTCCCTTGTCTCCCATCTCGAGGAGGCACTGCCCGAGCATGCGATGGCCCTCGGCGAACTTCGGCTCGATGAGGCTCATCTTGCGGAAAGCGAGCAAGGCCTTTTTCGGATCTTTCGGCATCGCGATGCCGAAGCACTCGTTGATCGAGCGTCCGTACAGCGTGAACGCGTACAGGTCCTTGATGATCGGCTGCTTCAAGATCGCGACCGCATCCGTGTCGGGCCTGAACTCCGCGCCATCGACCAGCTTCTCGATCTGTTGCAGCAAGAGCTCCTGCAGTTTGTCCCGGTCGGCCGTGCCCGAGGTGCGAGTGACCTGGCGAGCGCTCGGTTGCGGCAGCGTCTGCGACGGGGGCAGCACCTCGAGCAGCTCGAGCGTGATCTCCGCGCGCCAGTTGGGACGGCCGAAGCTGCCGGCGACGATGTACCGGGCGCCGAGATCGTACGCTCGACGGATCAGCGCTTCGTTACGGATGCCGCCGGTGCCGCCGATCTGCACCTTCTTGCCTTCTTCGTCGGTCTCGATGAGATCGAGCACCTTCGGCCCGTACACCGGACGAAGGTTCGGCAACGCCTCGAGCTTCTCCGCCACCGTGATGGGCAGCGCAGACGCCATCCAATCGAGCTGCTTCACGTTCGACAGGTTCACGAACGGCAGCACCAGATAGCCATCGCGCACCGGTGCGACGGGCGTCTCCGCGAGGCCGGTGGATGCAAGCACCGTGACGATCGCGAGCGCCGAAACGCGCACGAAGGCGCGCATCGCGCTGCAACGCGACAATTTGACAGGCCTTCCGCCCGGCTCCATACCATCCATAGTGTCGGGCACCAGCGGCAACGCAAGTAATCCCCAAGCACCCGTCCCAAATCTTCGGGATCGTCGGGCGCGCCCGCCGCGCAAGCGCTTTTCGTTCATTCGCTTCGCGATCCTGTTGTCGGTATGTCTGTCGATCTTCGGCGGCGCGCTCGGCTACTGGGGCTACAAGCAGTTCGAGCGTGATCTCCCCGATCGCTGGAGCGAGCTCACCGACTACAAGCCGGCGCGCGCCAGCCGCGTGTTCTCCGCCGAGGGCGAGCTCATCGGCGAGTTCTATCTCCAGAAGCGCGTGGTACTTCCGCCCAGCAAGATCCCACGTCACGTGCAGCAGGCCTTCGTCGCCGCCGAGGACAACCGCTTCTTCGATCACCACGGCATCGATCCACTCGGCATCGCACGCGCCGCGTTCGCCAACCTCAAGGCCGGCCGGGTGGTCCAAGGCGGCTCCACCGTCACGCAACAGGTGGCGAAGCTCATGCTCGCGGGCAACGAGCGTAGCCTCTTCCGCAAGATCCGAGAAGCGATCCTCGCGCACAAAATCGAGCAGCGCCTCAGCAAGGAACAGATCCTCGCCATCTACCTCAACCACATCTACCTGGGCCACGGCGCGTACGGCATACAGATCGCCGCCGAGGTGTACTTCGCGAAGGACGCTGCCGATCTGAGCATTGCCGAGGCTGCGATGCTGGGCGGCCTGCCGAAGGCACCCACGGAGGACTCCCCGTTCTCGTCGTTCAAGCGCGCGCGCGATCGCCAGCGCTACGTGCTCGGCCAGATGCTGGAGAACGACTTCATCGACAAGACGCAGTACGACATCTCGATGAACGAGCCGATCGCGATCGTCTCCAAGGACACGCCCCTCAACCACCTCGCGGCACCCTACTTCGTCGAGCACGTGCGTCGCCTGGTGCAGGCGAAGTACTCCGGCAAGAACCTCTATGACCGTGGCCTGCGCATCCACACCACGCTCGTGATGCCGCAGCAACGCGCCGCCGAGCTCGCGGTACGCCATGGGCTCGACGACCTCGATCGTCGCTATGGCTTCCGCGGTGCCGTGGCGCATCTCACCGACGAAGAACGCGAGACGTTCCTCGAGGGCATGCCGCGCCCCTACGCCGGTCCGAAGGACGCGGGCCTCGGTACCACGGCGGGTGCGCTCGTGCTCGACCGTCCGTACCTCGCGATGTACGAGCCGAAGAGCGGCGCGAAGGCGAAGCCTTACGCGCGCCTCGGTGCGCTGCGCGTCGTGCTCGACGATAGCGACGCCGCGAAGGTGGATCACTGGCTGCAGAAGCGGGGCAACAAGCTCGAGCCAGGCGATCTCATCCCGGTGCGCATCATCAAGGTCGAGATCAGCCACGGCTCGGGCAAAGGTCGCTACAACGAAGAGGTGCAGGTGGCACGCCTCGCCCAGCAACCGGACATCCAGGCCGCGCTCGTCGCGGTCGATCCCGCGAATGGCCACCTCACGGCGATGGTGGGCGGCTATGACTACAACCTCTCGCAGTTCAACCGCGCGACGCAGGCGAAGCGCCAGGTGGGCTCGTCGATCAAGCCGTACATCTACGCCGCAGCGCTCGAGCACGGCTACACCGAGGTGAGCATCGTGTACGACGCGCCGGTGTCGGTGCCGACGGCCGCCGGGTTCTGGTCGCCGCACAACTACAAGGCCGAGTACCTCGGCCCCATCACGCTGCGCACCGCGCTCCAGCACTCCATCAACACGGTCTGCGTTCGCATCGTCGTGGCGCTCGGCGTCGACAAGGTCATCGAGAGCATCCGTCGCTTCGGGATCACGGCGCCGATCGTGCGTCACCCGTCGGTGGCGCTCGGCACGCCGGAGGTGCCGCTCATGGAGCACACCTACGGCTACGCGACGTTCCCGGCGGGAGGGCTCGAGGTCAAGCCCATCCTCATCACGCAGATCACCGATGCCGACGGCAACGTGGTCGAGGAGAACAAGCCGCCCGCGGTGCGCAAGCGTCGCATCCCTGCCGACACGGCGTACGTGATGGTCGACATGATGAAGAACGTCGTGGAGCGCGGCACCGGACAGAAGGCGAAGGAGCTCGGACGCCCTGCCGGCGGCAAGACGGGCACGTCGAACGACTTCAAGGACAACTGGTTCATGGCGTACACGCGCGATCTCGTTTGTGGCGTGTGGGTCGGTCGCGACGACTTCAAGACCATCGGCGCCAACGCGACGGGCGGACAGACGGCGGCACCGATCTGGACGGAGTTCATGAAGGCCGCGCATCCGGCCACGCCCATCCGCGACTTCGACGCACCGTCGGATGTCTACTTCGTGCGCGCGACAGTGGACAAGGGCTTACCGGCGAAGCCCGGCACCCCCAACTCGGTGCTCCTCCCATTCCGACGCGGTACGTTGCCCGCGCAGTTCGCAAAGGGCGCACACACGCCGCCAGGCTCCAGCGTGTTCGCGACCGACGACGCGTTCTGAATCGACGCCTTCAGTCAAACTCGCACAGTCGCAACATCACGGGCCAAAGTCCCTTAACGCGGCAGGTGCGGTTGCTTGACACCCCAAAGACAAACGACGTATCTTGACGCGCCTGAAACGTATTGCCGTGCTTGCGGTCACAGCAGGTGTTGCTGAGACCGAGTATCCGTTTCGCTGACGAGTTCTAGAGGGGACCCATGCAGCACATTGCTGAGTTTTTCGAGCAGGGCGGTTTCTTTATGTACGTCAACATCGTGTCGTCCGCGATCGCCCTCGGGTTGATCATCGAACGCACGATCTTCTTCCTCGGTAAGGGCTCGGTGAACGCCGCCGCCTTCCTCGAGCAGATCCGCAAGCTGGTCGCTGCGAACAACGTCGACCGTGCGATCAAGCTGTGCTCGGCCACCGAGGCGCCCGTCGCCAAGGTCGCGAAGGCAGGCTTGTCGCGGTTGTCGAAAGGCGAAGCCGCCATCACGACCGCCATCGAAGAGACGCTCGTCGACGTGACGCCGGATTTGAAGAAGCGCATCCCGGCGCTGTGGTCGCTCGCGAACATCGCGACGCTCATCGGCCTCCTCGGCACCATCACCGGCCTCATCGGCGCGTTCGCTGCCGTTGCCAAGGCCGCCGCTGCCGATCGTTCCACCATCCTCTCGGGTCGTATCGCCGAGGCCATGAACAACACATGGCTGGGTCTCGCCATCGCCGCGGTGTGCATGATCGCGCACGTGTTCCTGAACGGCGCGTCGAAGAAGCAGGCGCACGAGCTCGAGTCTTTCTCGATGAAGCTCGAGAACCTGCTGGCCGAGACGATCCACAACGCCTCGCCGGGAACCAAGGCGTAGCGCAAGCCGCTCAAACAAATGACGCCGCAACGGCTGCGAACCAAGCTTCGCAAGATCCGAGAACAGGGTGAGGAGGCCGCCGAAGAAGGTGGCGAGCTCAATATCATCCCGTATCTCGACATCGTGGTGAACATCGTCATTTTCATGCTCGCGACGACGACGTTCGCCGCGGCGCTCGGCGACATCAACGTCGCGCAGCCCACGTCTTCCGGTGCTGCCACCGTCGCCAATCCGGACGAGCAGCCGAAGAACGAGCTCAACCTGACGCTCGCCATCTCCGACAAGGGCTTCACCATCGCCGCGTCCGGCGCCGTCCTGTATCAAGGTTTCAGCTTCGACAAAGACGGCAACCTGAACCAGACCACCACCACGCTGCCGACCATCCCGAAGAAGGGGCCGGCCATCACCGACTTCGACTACGAAGCGCTCGGCAAGAAGATGATGGAGATCAAGGCCGCTCCAGTCGCCAAGGCGGAGACCAAGCTCATCGTCAACCCGAACGCCGACATCACCTACGAGGTGATCGTGCAAGCGCTCGACGCCTGCCGCGGCAAGCTCGTCACCAAGCCCGACCCGGCCAACGCCGGCAAGGTGCTCGAGACCTTCGAAGGCTTTCCCGACGTGGTCTTCTCGGCGGGTGTGAACTAGATGACCACCACCAGCGATCGGCCAGAGAAAGAAGATATCCCGAACAAGCAAGCGAAGAAGCAGATCGCTCGCTTCCGGGAGAAGGTCGAGCAAGACGTCGAGGAGCTGCACATGCAGTACCTCAACATCATGCCGATGATGGACATGATGACCATCTTGCTCGTCTTCCTGCTCAAGCAGTTCTCGGTGCAAGCGTCGCTCGCTTCCAGCGTCGACGGCCTCGCCCTGCCCAGCTCCAGTGTGGAGAAGCAGAGCGCGATGTCGGTGAACGTGACCGTCACGCAGAATGCGATCCTCGTCGAGGGCGACGCGGTCGCGCCCGTGCGCAACGGGGCGGTCGACCCGTCCGTCAAGCGCGATGGCGCGAACGGCTACTACATCACGCCGCTCGTCGACGTGATGACCAAGCACGCCAACCGCCTGAAGAAGCTCGCCGCGCTCGGCAGCTCACCCTTCGACAACACCGCGATGGTCATGGTCGACAAGAACGTTCCCTATCGCCTGCTGTCCGAAGTGCTCTACTCCGCCGGTCAGGCCGAGTTCCGCAACTACCGCCTCGTCGTGATCAGAAAAGCCCAGTAGAGCGTACAGCTCCCCCTTTACAGTCGAATACCAACTTGCTATAGGCCTGCCCGTTCCGACGAGCGGCCACGGCCCAGCCCTGTTTTTCAGAAAGGGCTCGAAGCGTTACGTCGGCTTTCCCAAACAACGGAGGTTGTTCGAGATGGCCGCGAGCCCAATGTCCACCAAAGCAGTATCCACGCGCACGAAGCTGTTCGTCGCCCTCGCCACCCTGTGTGGCCTCACGCTCTCCACGTCGCTGGCGCACGCCGGTGAGATGGACCTTCGGCTGCCCGACTTCAGGTCGGTCATGTTCCTCGGCACCACCGGCTGGAACCTCCTTGCGATGGGCCTCGGCGTCTGCGCCCTCGGCCTCGTCTTCGGCCTCGTGATCTACAAGCAGCTCGAAGGCATGGACGTGCACAAGTCCATGCTCGAAGTCTCCGAGCTCATCTACGCCACCTGCAAGACGTACCTCGTCACGCAGGTGAAGTTCATCATGCAGCTCGAGCTGCTGATCGGCGCCATCCTCGTCGCCTACTTCTACTTCCTGCAGCACCTGTCCGTCGGTGAGGTGCTCCTCATCATCGGCTTCTCCATCGTCGGCATCGCCGGCTCGGTGGGCGTCGCCTGGTTCGGCATCCGCGTCAACACCTTCGCCAACTCGCGCACTGCCTTCGCGGCGCTGAAGGGCAAGCCCTTCCCCACGTACGCCATCCCGCTCAAGGCCGGCATGAGCATCGGCATGCTGCTCATCTCCACCGA
>JAYUBF010000055.1:0-8043 GCA_043741435.1 Myxococcales bacterium | reverse complement strand
CGGCGGAGCCGTCAGGGTCCCACCCTGCTCACGCGGCGACTTCGCCGCGACGCAGCCTTTGGCTGCTCAGTTTTGACTCGCGCTCCGCGCGACTCTGGATTAGAAGCTCGTGCGTTGTTCGGGTGGGGTGTTGCTCCACCACGAGATGGTCGACGCGGGCAATGGTTGCAACGAGATGTCGATCAGCCAGAACAGCTTGAGCGTGCGGTTGCGTCCTTGCCGCGAGAAGCCGACGAGCCCTTCGAAGATGTTCCATTCGAAGTCTTGCTGACGCGGACGACCAAAGCTGAAGAGCGGGAAGAAGTCGAGCCACCAGCTGCCGGCGCGCACGCCCTTGCCCTTGCGATAGTAGGTGTTGAGCACGATGAGGCGGTCACCGTCGGGGCGAGTCCAGCGCGCCATGATGGGGAAGACCACGGTGGTGCGGGAGTCGCCGCGTTTGAAGTCCCACACGAATGGCGCGACGATCGTGGTCTGGCGTTCCTTGCCACCAAAGCGCCAGACGAGCGGGAAGAACACGAAGTCCTTGCCCGGGTCGTCGCCGCGGCGGTCGCGTCCCCACAACAGCAGCGGCGGCGCGCTCCACCACGTGGAGTTGCTGACCTCGGAGCGGTGACGCAAGAAGAACGGCAGCACCGCGGTGGTGTGCGACTCGCCGAACTTGTGCACGTCGAAGATGAGCGGCAGGCCTACGGTGACGGCTTGCTCCACGTTGCGGTAGCGCCAGACGAGCGGGGTGAACGCCTGGAGGCGCGTGCCCTCCACCTTGTTGTGGCGATCGAAGTAGAGCGGGAAGACGTAGGTGGTGGAGCTCTCGGTGACCTGGTTGACGCCGTGATAGATGAGCGGGAAGAACGCGCCGGAGTGCGTGACGTTGTCCCGCCGCACGTAGAACGGACCGACGACGACCTTGTAACCACCTTCGTACGACGAGTACCCACCGACGGGTGTGACCAGGGTAGTGCCCACCTTTTTCTTCGCGAAGTACAGCAACGGGAAGATGGCCGTCTTGCTGGTGCCGTCCTTGCCATACGCGCCGAAGAAGATAGGGAAGAGACCGAGGTGCACGCCACCGCCGTCGACGGTGCGGTTGTGGCCCCAGTAGATGGGACCCGCCACGTTGATCGAATACCCAGTCGCCTGATCGGCGTGGCGATAGAAGAACGGCGACACCACGTGGCTCACGTTGCCGCGACGCCACGCCCACATGACGGGGAACATGCCGCTCGTGTAGCCGTCGGGACGGCGCCAGTCGAACACGGGCCCGAGCAGCAGGCGGCGCACACCGGTGAAGTCGTTGCGCTGGTAGAAGAAGGCGGGGCCGCCGACGAACCGGGAGAGCTTGTCGCCCTCGCGCTTTTCGCCGTACGAGAAGAGACCGAGGACGCCGTCCTGCCGCCAACCGTGACCGTCGTGATTCCGGCGACCGAAGTAAGGACCGACGATGAACGTCGACGCGTGGGCGTTCGTCGTGCGGAGGAAGACGGGAAACAGTGCGTCGACGTCGGTGTAGCTACCGCGGCGATGCCAGAACAGCGGGGCGAAGACGGTGTTGCGCTCGGAGCCGTTGCGCGTCTGCCAGAACAACGGTGCCACCGCGGTGAGGTCGTAGTCGGGTGAGCGGCGCACGAACGCGATGGGGAACAGCACGTGCGTGGACGAGCGACGCGCTTCGTCGGCTTTGTAGATGTACGGGCCGATGAGGCCGAAGGCCTTGCCGTCCTTGCGGTGGAGGCCGCCGAGCGGTGTCGCGAGGATGGTCTCCTCCGGTGAGCGCTTGAGGTAGAACGCAGGGAACAGCACATCCGTTGTCGTGGCGCCATGTCGATCGTGGACGTACGGCAGCACCACGGTGGTGCTTCGCTCGGGGCCCCTGCGCCGGAAGAACAGTGGCAGCGCCACGTCGTAGCGCTCGTCGCCCTTCTTGCCGAAGAACAACAGCGGCGCGAGGCCACCGGCCCAGTCACCGTTCGTCTTCTTGTCGTAGTATGCGGGGCCCGCGACGACGGTCGTCCGGTCCGGCGACTTGCGATACCAGAAGATCGGGGCGACGTAGGCGTACGCCCGCTGGTCTTCCTTTCCGAAGTAGAGCAACGGCAGAAGGCCCACGTCGACACCATGGGTCGGCGGATTCTGGCGCACGAACAGAGGTCCCACCGCGGTGATCTGCTTTCCCGTCTGGTCGTCGCGCCACCAGGTGAAGAGCGGCACGAGCGCTGCGTGTCGTGTGTGACCGCTGCGACCCATGAACAGGAGCGGCGCGAGACCTCCACCCCAGCCGCCCTCGCCATTCGTCGACCGCCAACCATAGGCAGGCCCGATCACCGCGCCACCCGCACCGGGATGCGTGTGGTAGCCGCCGATGGGCAACAGCAGGTGCGTCACCCCCTGCGTCTTCTTGTCGGCGAAGCGCCAGTAGATCGGGAACACCGTGGTGGTCGACCCTTGCTTGTCGGCCACGTGGACGACGGGTCCCGCGACCACGCCTTCCGAGCCGGTGACGTGGTTCTTCCAGCGCGCGAAGATCGGCAACAGCACGTCGAGATCGAGCGACGGGTCTCGACGGTGATAAAACGGCGGCCCCAGCAGCACGAGCTGCGTGCGCTTCGCATCGACGTCGCGCTCGTAGCCACCGAGCAAGGAGATGGCCCACGCGCGATGGCCGAAGTGCTCCTTGTGGAAGTGGAAGAACGGGAAGAGGTTCAGGTCCTCGGTGCCTTTTTCTCCGTTGGTGAAGCGCCACACCACCGGGAAGAACACGCTCTGCGACTTCAAGCCGTCGCGGTGGTACCAGAAGATGGGGAACAACGTGGCGAGACGTGAACCGGGCTTCTCGTGGTCCCAGTAGAGCGGGAACAACACGCGCCACGCATTGCCCTTCTCTCGACGGTAGTAGCCGATCCCGGCCACCATGCCCTCCGTGAGGTCACGATCGGCATCGCGCTGCCAACCCGACAGGAGGAGCGGCACCGCGCCGACCTGACGACCCTTGCGGTTCTGCCACCAGAACAGCGGGAGCATGGCGGTCTGGGCACCGATGCTCTTGCCGTTCTCGCGATACTTCGTGTGCCAGAACAGCGGCCAGATGCGCGTGGCCGTCTCCGTCGGGGTCGTGACGTGCGAGAACAGGAGGAGGGGCACCACCTTGATGTTGCGGTCCGGGCTGCCGGCAGGCGCATGCGGACCCGGGTGCTTCCAGTTCTCGAAGTAGAACGGTGGCACGTAGCGATAGCCGCTGCGCTGGTCCGGCTTGTGCCAGTAGAACGGCGGGATGATGCGGCGCTGCTTGCGCACCAGCTGGCATTCACCGTCGACGCAGATGGAGCCGAGCGCACAATCGACGTCCGCTTTGCACCCCGGGCTCGTCGCGACCGGCGGCGTTGGTGCCGCCTTTTGTGTGCCTCGGACCTCGGTGTTCGGATCGACCGGCGTGTCGCCGACCTCTTCGGTGGGCTCCGGCGCTGGGTCATCCGCGTACGCCACACGCGCGTCCACCACGCCCCCGAGGACGACGAGGGTGGCCAGCAGCACGACGTAGCGGAGAGAACGCATCGATGCGGATTACTGCATCATCTTCCACTCACCATTCTCGAGCACGAGGCGGACGTCGCTGGTCTCGACGTCGTCGCCACGCGTACGCTGCACTTTCAGCGTCGCTTGAGGACCGGTGATCTTGCTGCCCTTGATGTCGAACTTGGTTCCCTCTATCTCTTTTTGCATCTTCTTGAGCTCGTCGGGGGAGGCCTGGGTGAGCTGGGCCGTCATCATGCCCTGATACATGAGCGCATAGCACTCGACGACGCGAGGCATGTCGCTCTTCACGAGCGCATCTTTGTACCGGTTGAAGGTCTTCTCGGGCGTCGAGAACTCGGGACGCGCAGGCGGAAGCTTGAACGTGACGGTCTTGATCTTGGTGACCGGCAGCTCGACCTTTTGGCCGGAGGCCAGCTCCACGTGGAAGACGCCGTCGTAGTAGTGGAGGATCTTCCCGGACAGCTGTGTGTTGTCGAGCAGCTGGAACACTTCGGCACGTGCCGGCGTTGGAGAGAGCAGCGCGAGTGAGAGAGCAAACAGTGCGGGTGCGGAGGCGATCTGACGGGTCGACATGAGGGGTCCTTCGCGAGGGCGCTTTGTTACCGCCCTCCGACGGAGGGTGTCAAGGTACGACCGTCGATTGTCGGTTCGAGTTGCTCCCGCCTCTCCTTCCGAGAAGGACGCGTTACACTGGAGGACGCTCATGTCTTCCAGCGATGCCAGTGGCCCGCCGCCAGGCGAGGGGCCTCCCTCTCCCGAGGCGACGCCCGATCTGGCGGCGCCTGTCCAACCCACGCGCACGGAGCTGGCCGCTGCTTCGCTGATGCTCACACCGCTGCTGCCTGCGGCGCCGCCGCCCACGATGGTGCTCGCCCCGTCGCTGGCGAGCGCACAACCTCGAGCGTTCGTGCACGTCGACAACGATGGCCAGGTGAGATCTCCCGCGAGATACAAAGCCTTGCAGGCGGTGGGCTACGCCGTCGCGGGCACCGTCGTCGCTGGCGTCACCACGGTGTACGGCGCACTGCTCGGCCCGCCCGGCATCCTCATCGGCATGGGCCTCGGTGCCTACCTCGCGTGGCACGTACGCCGCGGCCGCCGACTGCAAGCGGCGGTGACGTTGTTGGCGCACGATCGCCTCGACGAAGCGGAGCAAGCGCTGAACGAGGTGCGCTTCAGCTTCCGTTGCCCGCGGCCACTCAAGGCCATCGCAGAGCAGAACCTCGCGTCGATCGCCAGCCGTCGCTGCGACTACGAGACCGCGCTGGAGCACCAGCGCAACTCGCTCGTGCTCTACGCGCGGATGCGCCGAAAGAACCCAATGCGGCAGCTCGCCGAATACAGCGAAGAGGTCACCTTGGTGAACCTCGGTCGTACAGGTGAAGCGCGCCAACGTTTCGATGCGCGGGCGGGCGAAGGTCCTCCCGTGGGCGATTATCTTCGTCTGCAGCACTGGGTCGCCGAGCTGTACATCTCCATGGCCGAGGGTGGTCATCGCTTCGACGGGGACGAGCTGCACACGCGAGCCCGGGTGGGGCTCCAGGTGTCGGGCGCGGCTGCCCTGCTCGGTCTTCTTGCTTGGGCCGAGCTCGAGTCGGGCGACCGCGAGTTTGCCTGGCACCTGCTTCGCGAGGCCTTCGACCGTCGAAAACAGCTGCACCTGAAAGAAGGCATGCCGATCCTTCACACCTGGATGGAAGCGAACGCGGATGCGGCGGGGGTCGACCTCGTGGGCCTCGCGCAAAGCGAAACGTCGGAGGACTGACTACGAAAGCGTGTCGCCGAGGCGCTGACGCTCGAGACCGGGCGCGGGGAAACCCTCGGTGAGCGCGCGAACCTCTGCCAGGATCTTGGCGAGCGTCGCCTCATCGTCACGCGCCGAAGCGTCGACGCCGCGGGCGATGAATGCACCGATCTGCTTCATCTCGGCTTCCTTCATCCCGCGGCTGGTGACGGCAGCGGTGCCGAGGCGAATGCCCGACGGATCGAACGGCTTCCGCGGATCGAACGGCACGGTGTTGTAGTTGCAGACGATGCCTGCGCGATCGAGCGCCTGCGCGGCCTTCTTGCCGGCGACGTTCTTCGGCGTGAGGTCGGCGAGGATGAGGTGGTTGTCGGTGCCGCCCGAGACCAGATCGAAGCCGTGCTCGAGCAAGGACTCCGCGAGCGCCTTCGCGTTGGTGACGATCTGCTGGGCGTAGGCGCGGAACGCCTCCGTGGAGGCTTCCTTGAGCGCGACGGCGATGGCCGCCGTGGTCTGGTTGTGCGGCCCGCCTTGCAGGCCGGGGAACACGGCCTTGTCGAGCGCCGACGCGTGCGCGGCATCGCTCATGAGCATGCCGCCGCGCGGACCCCGCAGCGTCTTGTGCGTGGTGGTGGAGATGACGGGCGCGTGACCGACCGGCGAGGGATGTGCGCCGCCAGCGATGAGACCGGCGATATGCGCGATGTCGGCACACAACACGGCGCCCACCTCCTTCGCGATCTCGGCGAACGCCGCGAAGTCCACGGTGCGCGGGATCGCGGTGCCGCCACAGAAGATGAGCTTCGGTTGCTCACGTCGCGCGGTGGCGCGGACCTCGTCGAAGTCGACGCGACCGGTCTCCTTGCGAACGCCGTACGAGACCGAGCGGAAGAACTTGCCCGAGATGCTCACGCTCCAGCCGTGGGTGAGGTGACCTCCCGACGGGAGCCCCATGCCCATGATGGGCTCTCCCGGCTTCACGAACGCCAGCAGCACTGCGAGGTTCGCGGGCGAGCCGGAGTACGGTTGCACGTTCGCGTGCTCGACGCCGAAGAGCGCCTTCGCGCGATCGATCGCGAGCGTCTCGATGGGATCGATGTATTGCTGGCCTTCGTAGTATCGCTTCCCCGGATAGCCCTCGGAGTACTTGTTCTGCAGCGCAGACCCCGACGCTTCGAGCACCGCCCGCGAGACGTAGTTCTCCGAGGCGATCAGCCGGATCTTCTGGCGTTGGCGCTCGTGCTCTTTGTCGATGAGCGCAGCGATTTCCGGATCGGTGGCAGACAGGCTCGGGGCGCGCGGGGCTGTGCTCATGATGCAGGGTTTTAGCCCGCCCTCGGCGAGACGGTCAATCGAGGCGGGCGCGTCCGACGAGGGCAGAGAAGCGAGCGCGCAGCTCCGGATCCGGGATCTGCTCGATCGCGGCTTGCAGGTCCGACGGAGGCGGCGTCGTCGGGCGCGCGGGCTTGGTGGTGACGACGGGCTCGGCCGCGATCCACGTGGGCAGCGACTCCACTTCGCCCACGACGAAGCGCAGATCATCCACCTCTGCACCTCCCGGCACCGCATGCAGGCGCTCGAGGATCGATGCGCGCATGACGTGCAGCTCTTGCGACCACGCGGACGAAGATACGCGGATCACCAGGGTGCGGCCTCGCAGGCGCTCCGCACGGGCACGCGAACGAATCCTCGCACCCACGACGGCATCGAAGGCCCGCATCGCGCGCATGCTGCGCACCGTGTCGTCGAGGCGAAGGTACTTGAGCGTGCTGTCGACCAGCGAGTTGGTCGACTCCGGCTCGAGTTGGCGACGACGAGAGCGCCGGCTACCGGTGCGGGCCAAGGTGGAGCTCGCCCTAGCTCGCGCAGATACGGCGGATGAGCTCGCGAAGCCGACGCGATCCGCCGCCATCTCGATACACGAAGCGCACGCCGCTGCCTTGTGGCGTTTGATAGGAAACGCGGCCCGAGATCTCCATCGGGGTGGCGCCGCCTGGCGGAAGAATGTTGAGCACCAGTTCGGTGCCGAGCTCGATGTGCGGCCCCGCGAGCAGTGCTCCGCCTACGGCAATCTCGAGGATGTCGGTGCGCGTGGCTTCGTTGGAGCCGACAGTGCGGTATTCGGCGGGCAGCAGCACCGGGATGCGCACGTGCCTGCGCCGCGCCGGGTTGAGCTCGCCCGCGAGGGTGCGCAGCACGAAGTTGCGCTTGGTGTCCTCGGCGGGGCTGAACTCCACCATCGCGCCCGCACGCACGCGCAGACGAGGCAGAGCGGGGCGCCACGACTTGATCGAGCCGCGGATGAGGACCTTGTTCGGCAGCGAGTCGCAGACGATCTCCACGATCACCTCCGCATCGGCCAAGAAGGGCTCGGTAGTGGCGACGAACAGCCCGCCGGCAGGCAAGTCCGCTTGGTAGCTCTCCAGAAAGTCCGTCTGACTCTGGAATTTGGCTCGCAAGAAGCGCATGAGGCTCGTTTAGTATGAAGGCATACGTTTCATGTCGTCAATGTGTTTTTAGTTCTGGTACTTACATTCGCCGAAATGTCGGTACGCAGCACTGCCGCTTTTGGCGCAACTTTTCGGCGCGCAATTTCAGGTCGGCGCGCAATTTCAGGTCGGCGCGCAATTTCAGGTCGGCGCGCAATTTCAGGTCGGCGCGCAATTTCGGTGGTGCTCTGCCCCAGGATCGGGATCGACGCGCGGCAGACTCCGCGGTAATCAGCGGTAGCACGTGAGCTGAGAATGGAGCAAACCGTGGTCGCC
>JAYUBF010000054.1:0-23464 GCA_043741435.1 Myxococcales bacterium | reverse complement strand
GATCGGCCGAGACATTCTGCAGCCTGACCCGCGTCACCTCCAGCACCACCCCACACTTTCGTTCCACGGGATGCCCGGCACGGGCGCGGGGTCTTCAGCGCTGATGCTGTTCCTCGGCACAGGCTGCAACGGCAGCTCCGAGACGGCATAAACTTCGCATCGCCCAAAGCCCCGGGCTATCGTCGGCCAACGCACATGGCCCGCTCTCGTCGCGCGCGCGCATTCCGTCTGCGCGACCACCTGTTCCTCGTCGTAGCCAGCCTCGTCTTCACACTCGTTTTCACCTGGACCTTCCAGAACGCGCGACAGCCGGGCTCGTGGCAACACGTGTACGCGACGCGGGAAGGTGAGATCGGACATCGAACGTCGACGCGGCTCGTCATCCAGCCCCAGTCCATGTTCGTCGCGCTGCCGCACCCGAAGGCCCTGCGCAAAGACGTGGAGGTCCGCTACCGCGGTCGCGTGGTGGTGGTGCCCGTGCTCGACGTCGGTCCGTGGAACGTCGACGACGCCTACTGGGAGAACGAGGCGCGTCCCGCTTCGGAGCGCGGACGCGGTGCATATCGGACCCCGGTCAATCGCGCTGGCATCGATCTGTCCGATGCCGTGTTCGCTACCCTGGGCCTCCACGACAACGACTTCGTCGAGTGGCGGTTCGTGCACCGCGGCTACGTCGTGCTGCCCCGGCTGTAAGAATCCTGCGTCGCACTGCAGTGGAACTTACGTCGTTTGCCGATGCTGAAAGGTTGTCGGACATTTCTCTTGTCTCCGTCGATCCGCGTCGTTAGCGTCCGGGCCGCCCATGTCGATCGAAGCCAACGCGGACACCGAACCTCATGCGGTGCAACCGCGCGCGGTGAGCGCGGCGCTCGCCGTGACGCCGGTCGTCGAGCCGAGCGAGCACCTTCGCGCGGCAGAGGCCCACGTAGCGGAATGGGTCGCGCGCTTTGCATTGCTGACCGACGACACGAATGCCCACCGCTTCGCGCTCATGCAATGCGGCCGGTTCGCTGCGCACGTGTATCCGCGGGCGAACCCGACCATCGTGGAGCTCGGCGCCGATCTCATCGGTTGGCTCTCGCTGTTCGACGCGACGTACGGCGAGTGGTGCGGCGACATCAAGAAGCTCGAGGCTGCGCTGCAGACGTTCGAGCAGGTGTTGTTCCGCAACGAGCTGCCCGAGGATCCCACCGCCTTTCACCACGCGCTCGCCGATCTCCGCCAGCGCATCGGCACCGAGGGTGGCGAAACGATGACCCGCCGCCTGGCCTACAGCATGCGACGTTACTTCGACGGCTGTTTGCTCGAGTTTCCGTACCGCACCACGGGCCGCTCGCCGAGCCTCTCGGTGTATCGCTCGCTCAGGCGGTGGAGCATCGGCGCGCTACCGGCCTTCGATCTCATCGAGCTCACGCTCTCGCGTCCACTCGACGCCACGATGACCAACAAGGAGAGCTTCTGGCGTCTCCGGGACGCGGCCTCCACGTTGTGCGCGTGGGCGAACGACCTGCACTCGTACTATGTGGAGCGCACTGGCCGCGACGGCAACGACCCGCACAACCTCGTCTCGGTCTTGCGTCGCGAGCGCAACGCGACAGCCGAGCAAGCCTTCGCCGATGCGGTCCGCCTGTACAACGCGGACCTAGCGGCGTTCGAGCGCGCGCTCGAGGGCTACACGCTCGCGCCGAGCACGACCCGCATCGAGGTCGCGTACCTGCGCGGCCTCTGCGACTTCATCTATGGCAACCACCAGCTGCGTCTCGAGCTCGCGACCAGCGTGGCCTGCCACTCCATGTAGCAACTTCGGGTAGCAACCCCGATTTGAAATCCCGACGAGGGGACCGCATGCTGTGCGGGTATGCGTTTCGTCGTCGGCGTGTCGTTGATGTTTTGCTGGGCCGCGCATGCGGGCCCCCCACACGATCTCGTGGCCGACGCCCGCGGCCTGCGTGAAAAAGGCCGCTACGCCGAAGCGCGCAACAAGCTCGAAGCGTTGGTCCGTACCGACCACTCGCTGCCGACCCGCTTCGAGCTGGGCCTCGTGTATCGCGCGCTCGGTGAGCGTAGCCTCGAGCGTGCCGTCTGGAACGGCTTCTACGACGACTACGAGCGCGGTGGTATCGACAAGAAGAATGCGCGCGAGCTCACGTATATGGCGCGCGCGGCGCAGCTCCTCGGCGGGACGAAGGACGCGAACGATCTGTTTCGCGACGCGGTCGACGCCGACCGAAAGGGCAAGGACGGGGCGCACGCGAACATCGCGTGGGCGCGACTGTTCCTCGAGAAGTACGACGCCGGTCACGCCGAGGTCTGCCTCGAGGAGGCGCTCGCGATCCTGCCGGAGGATTCCGAAGGTCGCACCCTGCTCGCGCGCGTCAAGCTCGAGCAGACCTACGACCTCGAGGCCGCGGCCCGCGAGCTCGCGCGAGCGGAGAAGGCGCACCCGCATCATGCGGAAGCCATCGCGATGCGCGCGGAGGTGGATCTCCAGAGCGGACGGGCCGATCGAGCGCGCGCGCTCGCGACGTCGTTGTTGAAGCGCAACCCGGCCGACGTCGCCGCGCGCACGCTCCTCGCCGGCGCCGCGCTCCTCGCCGAGGACGTGGCCGGCTACGAGGCCGAACGCACCAAGGTGCTCGCGGTGAACCCGCACGACTCCCGCTTCTTCCATGGCGTGAGCGAGATCCTGATCCGAGAGCACCGCTATGCCGATGCGGTCGCGCTCGAAGAAGCCGCGCTGCTCGTCGACCCGAAAGATCCCGTCGCCCGCGCGGCCTATGGCGCCAATCTCTTGCGGCTCGGACGGGAGACCGAAGGTCTGGCCGCGCTGCGCGAGTCGTGGAAGGGCGACAAGTACAACGTCCGCACCTACAACCTGCTCCAGCTCTTCGAGGACGTGATCCCCAAGCGCTACACGATGATCGAAGCGCCGCCATTCCGCCTGCGCGTCCCGACGGCGGAGCGCGCGGTACTGGAGGCCACGGTGGTGCCCCTGCTGCAGCAGGCGCGCGTCGCGTTCGATGCGCTCTACGAGACGAAGCTGAAAGGCCCCATCACGGTCGAGCTCTATTCCGATCCGAAGCACTACGCCGTGCGCACCGTCGGGCTGCCCGGGCTCGAGGCCATCGGCGTGACGTTCGGACCGGTGATCACCGCGATGTCACCGTCGATCGGCAAATTCAACTGGGGCATGGTGGTGTGGCACGAGCTCGCGCACGTCTACGCGATCACGGCGTCGAAGTCGCGCGTGCCGCGGTGGTTCACCGAAGGTTTGTCCGAGTACGAGACGCAGGTGCAGAACCCGCGCTGGACGCGGCGCACCAGCGCCGAGCTGGCGGGCGCGCTGCAACGCGGCGAGCTGGCGTCGGTGGCGGAGCTGAACCAAGCCTTCGTCGCTGCGCGCGATCTCACGCACATGGTGATCGCCTACCACGAGGCGTCGACCGCGGTGTCTTACTTCGTCGAGCGTGCGCAACGCAAAGGCGTGCGCCGTGCGCTCGCGGCGTTCGCCGATGGGCGCGACCTCGCAACGGTCATTCACGAGACCACGGGGGACACCATCGCGGCGTTCGATGCGGGGCTGAAGACCTGGCTCGGCAATCGGCTTGCGCGCTTCCAGGGCCAGCTGCTGCTGCGTCCCGCGGATTACTCCGACGTGGAGACGCTCGAAGCGCGGTGGAAGGCGCAACCGAACGACGCGCGTACGCGGGGTCTACTCGCGCTCGGCAAGCTGGCCGGAGG
This sequence comes from Myxococcales bacterium, assembly GCA_043741435.1. Classification (GTDB taxonomy): domain Bacteria; phylum Myxococcota_A; class Polyangia; order Palsa-1104; family Palsa-1104; genus JBDTCO01. The sequence goes on along the minus strand of JAYUBF010000054.1, from coordinate 19,723 downwards.
CCACGCTGACGAAGCCGAGAAGCTGCTGCAGACGGACGCGACGTCGCTCGAGATCGCCTACGCGCGCGTGCAATTGCAGCTCTCGAGCAAGCACCTGCCCGAGGCCAAGGCGGCGCTCGCGGCGTTGCGCAGCGCGGGTGGATCCGGTGCCGACGTGGAGCTCCTCGCGGCGCGCGTACACCACGCGACCGGCGAGCTGATCGAGACCTGGGACGCGCTCACCGCTGCTGCCGCCGCGGATCCCGATCGCGCCGAGCCGCATCTGCAACAAGCGGCGCTGGCAGCGAAGATGCCGGCCGGGAGCACCTGTCGCATCGACGTGAACCAGTGCACCGAGCGTGCGCTGACCGCTGCGCTCCCGCTCGAGATCATGGACGCGTCGATCGGCAAGCGACTGTTCAAGCTGCGTGCGGCGGCCGACAAGCCAGACGCGATCGCCGCGGCCGAGCAAGCGTTCGAGGCCACGCCGTTCGACGCGGCATTGCGGCTCGACCTGGCCGACTTCGCCGTCCACAAGCACGACAACGCCACCGCGAAGCGTGAGCTGGCCTTGGTCGAAGCGAGCGACCCCTCGGCCGAGCTCAAAGCCCGGGCGACGGAGATCGCGGCTCGCATGTCGCCCGCCCAGGCCAAGCCGAAGCCGCGGTAGCTTGAGGTGCTAGCGGGTAACACCGTGGGGGTTCGAGTCCGCCTCCTCGCACTAGTCCTCGCGGGCTGAAGTGGCGATCGGTTCCGCGGTCCCGACGAGAGAGTGGCATGCCCGTCGATCAAGATCGGCGAGCAGGGCATGACCTCACAGCATCCGCTGACCTGATCGGGCAGCGAGTTTCTGAGGGTGGAGCGCGTGGCTGGCGAGGGCCGCGGTGGCGGCGGTCTCGACGGTCAGCGATGATGTTTCGTGCGCGGATCACACGGAGAGGGGACGCCCTTTGTACGTCCAGCGAAACGGCTTGGCGAGGAGTCGGTTGAAGTAGTCGATGAAGGCCAGCAGAGCTTTTCCGAGCTCTTCCGTCGAGGTGAAGGACGCACGCTTGAGCGCACGGCGCGACAGGATGCTGAACCAGGTTTCAACCTGGTTCAGCCACGAGCAGTGCTTGGGCGTGTAGACGAATCGCACGCGGTGCGTACTCGTCGAGAGGAAGGCGCTCCGGCTTGCGGTGTTATGCAGAATGCCGTCCTTGCCCTTGTGCCCGAGATCAGTGCTAACGCCCTCGAGCGCGGCGACCCACCGCACGAGGCTCTCGGAGCAATGGGTGTTCAGATTGTCGACGACAAAGACCCAGCCCGCCTCGGGGTCGGTGGCAACGGTCTGCTCAATGTGCCGGAAGAAATCCTCCTCGGACCGCGTCGAGCCCACCGTTGGCGCGATCACCTTTCCAGTCGCCACCATCAGGTTGGCCATCAGACACATCGTGCCGTGGCGGATGTACTCGTACTCGCGTAGCTCGTCGAGACCCGGCCGCATGGGCTTTGTGGGTGCGGCCCGCTCGAGCGCCTGAATTCCAGTCTTCTCGTCGCAGGACACCACATGGGTTCCCTGCGCGGACAGCTCAGGCGCTTGTCGATACGTCTCGCAGATCTTGGCGACCTGAGCGTCGTGGGCTACGGGGTCGTCGATCTTGGGATTGAGCCAGTAGCGTGAGCGATGCGGATGGAGATCGGCCTCCTCCCAAAAAACGTGCGATGTGACGCGGCGAGATCGACTCCACAATTCCAAGTTGCGCGCACAGCGCCAGCTCACGCGGCGTCCAATGGGTCACCGGGAGCCCGAGCTCCTTGGGCTCCTGGCACGCCAACGTCACGAGTTGAGCCAGCTGCTCGGCAGTGAACTTGCCGGGACAGCCGCTTCGTTCCTCATCGCTCAGCAAATCGACGAGGAACGCTTTCAGGTCGTCCTCGGAAACATCGTCGGTCGTCACCGCGGCATGCAGAAAATCGCGCTCTGAAGTGATACAGTTCGACACTAGGTGAGCCACTCCACCACGACAGGCGTGCACGGGTCGCGGTCAGTCGCTGCAGACGACGTCCCCTCGGAGATGCACGTGCAGCGACCTCTGCGCATTGCGCTGGTGGCCGAGGACTACTACCCCCAACTCGGCGGCGTGCCAGAGCACGTGCACAATCTCGCCATCGAGCTTGCCGCTCTGGGACACGTAGCGCACGTCGTCACCTCGCACATGCGCGGAGATCACACGGACGCATCGTTCGTGCGCCGCGTTGGAACGAGTGTTGTTCTCTACAGCAACGGGGGGCTCGCGCGTGTAACGGTCGGGTGGCGGCTACAGGGTCAACTTGAAGAGCTGTTTCGCCGCGAGCGCTACGACCTTGTTCATGTCCATGGTGGCTTGGTTCCAACGCTCTGCCTCGTCGCGCCGCTGGCGGCTCAGCGCTTGGGCGTGCCGGTGGTGGCTACTTTCCACTCTTGGTTTCCAAGCTCGATGGGCTACCGTGTGTTCAATCGCCCGCTGCAGCGGATGCTCGACCGCTTCGCCGCTACGATCGCGGTAAGCCAGCCCGTCGCGGATGTAATGTCGAGGTACTTTCGGGCGCAGTGGGAGGTCATTCCCAACGGGGTCGATACCAGGGCCTTCACGCCCGGCCTTCGGCGCCCTTCGTGTGCGCTCGCCGAGCAGCCCAAGCTACTCTGGCTGGGCCGGATCGAGCCGCGCAACGGTCTCGGCACATTGCTCCGCGCGATGCCGCGCATCCTTGCTCGCTGGCCGCGCGCGCACCTCACGATAGCGGGGGATGGCCTTTGGCGCCGCACCGCGGAGCACGCTGCACGCTCGCTCGAATCCAGCGTTCAGTTCGTGGGTCGCGTATTCGAACGGCGGCCCGAGCTTTATGCCGCTGCAGATATCTACCTCTGTCCGACGTCGAGAGCGTCGTTTGGCATCACCCTGCTCGAAGCGATGGCATGCGGAACGCCAATGATCGTCGGTGACAATCCAGGATTTCGCAGCGTGGTGGCCGGCGGCGCTGAGGCCATTTTTGCACCGGTCGATGATCCCCGTGCGTGGGCCAATGCTGTGAATCATCTCATCGGCGATCAGGATCGGCGCCTGCTCATGGGGCAGGCGGGTCTCGCCAAGGCTGTGCATTTCGCGTGGCCTCGCGTCGCGAGGCGTGTGCTCGCATGTTACGAGCGAGTGCTCGCATAGCGAGTTAGTGCCGGCGCGGCGCGGATCGCACGAATAGGGGCAAGACGACGAGCGCGACGACGAGACAGGTGAGCTCGCCGAGATCCGCGACGACCCCGAATGACTGGAGCGCCCGGTTGGAGGCGAGGAGCAACGAGCTGTACCCGATGATTGTCGTCGTCGAACAGAGAACGACAGCAGACCCCGTTTCGGCATACGCCGCCGGCAGATCTGCGAGATCCACGAAGCGAAGCCTCGCCCACATGTTTGCAGCGTAGTCTGCACCCACACCGAAGGTGATCGGGAGCGCGACGAAATTCACGAAATTCAGCTTCAAGCCGCCGATGCCGAGCAACGCGACGAGCGCCGCGGCCCCTGCCGCCAACGCGGTGACGACGGGGACGGCTCCGGTTAGACCGAAGATCAGCAAGACCATCAGCGCGACGCCGCCGAGCGAGAACGCCATCACGATGGGTCCGTCTTTTGCGATGGTCTCGACCATGCCACCGAACACCGACGAGGTGCTGGCAGCGATCCACGTTTTCCCGAGCGCCTCGGTACGCATGGCAGCTGCAAGTCGGATTAGGTCGTGCCCGTTCCAATCGTCGAAGTTCTTCGGCTCAGCGTCGATTCCGATGAGCCTTCCCCGCTCGCCTGTGGTTTCAGTGAACATGTCCTGGACCGCGCGCGGGAGGTCGTTGGTAGTCAGCTCACGCAGGTAGCTCGGCGGGTACAGCGCGTCCAGATCGCGCTGCTCTTCCGCGACCAGGAGGCCGCGATGTCGGTCGAGCTTGCGGCGAAGACGGTGGAGGATCGCAAGCTTGGCCCCCTGTTCTTGGGGAAGCATGGAACGAAGCGTTCGTACGGCGCGAATCAGGTGATCATGGCCACCCACGGGATCTCGATCCTTGAGGGATTTGGCAACGACATCTGCTTGTTCCGGCTCGTCTACGAGGATCACGCCATCGGTGCCGATGTGGCCGGCGCCCACGCTGCCCATGTTGCAGTGCTCCATGAGCGCCCAGTTTCGCTGCGCCTCGGTCTCCTTGCTCCGTAGCTTGTTGAAGTCCCACTCGAGCGGATCTCGCGCGTACCGGACGATGGGGACCAACGATCCGCACAGCACCGCGAGGGCCAACAAGGCAATGAGCCTACGTCGTCGCCGCAAGGCTTTCCCGATTTGCCGGAAGACGCTCTGTGCAAGTGGCGCGCGAGGAGTCATAGAATCCGGCCACCATCGTTCGCCGCTGATCACGAGCGGCGGAACAAGCAGCATTGATGCGAGCCAAACGAACAGCATTCCCGCGCCACCTACGACGCCGAATTGGTTGAAGCCACGAAAACTCGTAAGGAGGAGTGATCCATACGCGATGCTTGCCGCTGCCATCGCGCTCGCTGTAGCTACGAAGCTGCCCGTCATCGCTGCGGCGATGGCGATGTCAACGGTTAGTCCGCGTCGACGCTCCTCGCCGTAGCGCGCCATGAGAATGATCGGCGCGTTGATCCCATTGCCGAGGATGATGGAGATCAAGAACGCGGTGTTGGCGTTCAGGTAGCGGATCGTAAACTGCGCGATCGCAAGCGCCAGCACCAAACCCAGCAACGCGGGCGCACCGACGACGACAAGGACAGCGATGCGGCGAAAGTAGAGGAAGATGACCAGCAAGACGGACCCAAAGCAAAGTCCGGTCGCCAGGGTGAGGTCGTCGCGAATGGCGTCGCTCTCCGCGAGCGCCATCGCGATATGGCCGGTGTAGAGCACCCGGAGCTGTGGATTGAACGACGTCGGGACAAGCGCCTCGACCTCGCGCTTCACACGCACGAGAGTTGCTCGATCGCTCGTTCCGTTGAGGGCATTTCCGCGACGCCAGAGCATCAAGCCGCGGTACTGCGTCCCATCCAACACGCCGCCGAAGTGGTCGGCCGCAGCGACTTTCGTACTTTTCTCCTCTAGCTTCTCGCGAAGCGCTCGCAGCTCGCTCTCGGGATCCCCGTCGATGTCTACCGCAAGTGGCTGCACACGCTCCAGCATGAGTCGATCGACCATCGCATCGGCTCGCTCCAGCTCCTCGCGCTCGGCGTAGAGCCACCGCCAGCGGCGCGCAAAATCTGGGATCTCCGAATTCTCGCGCGATTGCACCTCAGAGAATAGCGAAGGGACGAGCGCGCCGAGCTTGGGGATCAGCGCATCGGCAAACCGCTGGTTGGCAATGTCGTCCGGGCTTGCGATGAGCAAGACCAAGTTGGTGGAGCTCATTTGGCGCCCGGCGAGGCGATGCAGCGCAGCGACGGCGGGGTGAGCGTCGGGCAAGAGGTCCGCGATGTCCGTGCGCAGGTCGAGACGAGCGATCGGAAGCGCGCACAAGAGCGCGAGCAAGCCGAGCCCGAGCAACACCACGCCGCTACGACGGCGGCAGAGCGCGACATATGCGACCGCGGTACGACCGATGAACGGAGGAAGCATCAGGGTGCGTGTCGTCGCCGTTTCAGAGAAGCGTCGCTCCCGCCTGGGTAGGAGCCGCCACGAACCATCGGTGTCAAGGTCGATCCACGCAGGCAGGGCTCGGCTGGTTCCAATCGCACGTCGCACCGTAACGCAGCAACGACGACGGCAGCTGGGGGCGCGCTCCGAAGTCTGTGAGAACGGTCGTGGTCAACTGCCGAACCGCGTTGCTGGTGTTGCGAAAGCACTGGAGGTCGTCGAGCTCCGAGTCACGGCAGAGGCGCATCGCGGATTGCGGATTCTCCCGGAACTGACTTCGTCCGCTAAAGTCATCGAGTCCGTGGGCCCAGTTCACGCTCCCGGTGTTGAATACCCGCGCACCGCTCTGCCGCTGGAATGCAACCATGACCGCGGTCGCGCCAGAGATCCGCACGGAAGGTGCTCGAGCGATTATCACTGGGTTGGCCGGTAACACGGATGGGTCGGCAGAGATCGTAGCGTATTCGTAGCCAACCACGTGTGGAAGCGCGACCACTGATCGATCGAGATCCCGCAACGACGGATGGACGATAGGCTCGAGGATGTATGACTTGCTCGTCGTGAGCTTGCCGAGCCGGGAAGTCGAGCAAGATCCCTTGTCGACCTGGCCGCACCAACCGAGGTAGTGAGTGCCCATCAGCGTATCGCTCGGGTGGTCATGGGCTGGGCGCGTTGCATCGACGGTCTTGTCCGCCCATTTTCGCTTTCCGGCGTGTGTGAGCACCGAGAACTGTCGGTGCCTCACGTCTGTGAACTCGATCTCGCCATCGACGGCGTCTCCGCTGAAAAATCCGAGATGGACCCCGGCCATGGCGGCCTCTTCGATGTGGTCGCGCATCGCAGCGGTCCAATACTCATCGTGGCCGACCGACAGAAACGCCCGCGTGTGAAGCACGGCATCGACCGACCTATCTACATCGCTACTCGACACATATTTCACGTCGTACCCCTGACTCTCGATGAAGCGCACCATCGGGAACTCGAAGGTGAAATATCCCGCCGAGAACGTGCGGTTGCCTCCGTACTGATCGGGGCTGACGAGCGGTCGGTCGAGGGATACCGAGCCGGTCGCGCCCGTATACGCCCCCTGCGTATGATCACCACCATCCCAAGTGTTGTACGTGGCGTCTGTGAAGTCCGAACGCTGCACGACGAGATCCGTGAAGCGATTGTCATCGCGCACCACCACCGTCACGAAGTAGGTCGCCTTTGCTTCGACCGCATCGAGTCGCAGCGCATACACTCCCGAGACCACGTCTGGCGCCAGTGGCACTTGCAACGTCGTCGCCCAAGCGACCGATGCTGGTTGATCCCACGTGACTCTGTCCGGGCGAGGCTGCGCCATGGACCGCACTCCGCCTTGCGAGATGCGTCGAGCACCAACTCCACCATAGTAGCCAGTGCGAAGCAGTTGCCAGCGTACGGCGGAATCCATACGAGTCGAGATCGCGACCGAGATCGTTTCTCCCGGTGCATACGAGAGCTGATCCGCGTAGGCCTCGAGCTCGACGGTCGCGTGCTGCTGGGCGACGGGTACCCACCAGCCCTGAGTCCCTGCGTGCCGATTCTCGAGCACAATCGGATTCTCGATATCCGCTGCTGGGCTTTCGATTTCGCGTGTAGCGTGCAGCGGCGAGGCAACCAGTCCGCTCCGCGGTGGAATGTCCGACGCAACGAACAATTGCTCGCCGCGACCAGTACCCTCGGAGAGTGTGCAGCGGATTCCGTCTGCCGGCGCTGCGCATAGGTCGAGACGCCCGTCGTGGTCGAGATCGATGAGTGTGAGGCTACGAGCGCTGTCGTCGAACGGATCGACGCCGAGCAATAGGTCATTGGTGTATCCATCCGCGTCGCGGAATTCGTTGCCATCCGAAATTCCACACTTCACGAGGCCACCAACGACAGCGCATGTATCGGCGCGTCCGTCTCCGTCAACATCGCCGTAACGTTGTGAGCCGTAGACCGCATCCCGCACGTCGATTCCGGCCACAAACGTAGTGCTCCATCGTGCGGGTGACGCAAAGCGATCGGCCAGCGCACGAGCACACCAGATTCCGTCCTGCGCTCGGCCGCAGAGATCGGCTCGTCCATCGCCGTCGACATCCACGAGCGCGATCGAGTCCGCAAGCCCCGCGGATCCCCATCCGAGATCATCGGAAAAGTCTGCGCTGGCAAAGGGGTGTTCAAAAAGAAGCTCAAGCAGTCTCTCAAGAGTCCAATGATGCTGATGCGCTCCTATCCGAGCGCCTTCTATTCGGAGGTACGGGCCTCGCATTCGGCGATGCCCACCCGGAAAATTTCGGATTTATTCATATCGACGGCAAGTCGAAGTTTGTTTTCAACGACCTCGACGATTCAGGTCGAGCACCCGTCGCATTCGATGCGGCACGTTACTTTACGATCCTACAGTTGATGTACGAGGACGACGCGCTCACGACGAGGATCATCGAGCAATACGTGTGCACCATCGCTGACCCACGTGCCGCCGTCGTCCCGCCCGCACGATCCGAGCCGGACTGGGGAAAGGTTCGCAACCACGACCTGCAGTCCATGGTCTCTGGCGATCGGTTCGCATGCAAAAACGCGTTGTTGGCGTGCGCTGGATGAGCACGTACAAAGATCTCCGCTGAGATTTGAAAAGGAGTGTGAAGGCTGGCGCCGCACGCGACATCCAGCATCAGGACTGGTTGCTGCATGAGGAGCCGAACGTGATGCTGAGAATGATTCCATGTTGGGCTGTGTGCCTCGTGACCGTGGTGGGTTGTGGCGCGGACGCTAGGAACAGCGGCCTCGCACACGTCGATGGCTCGGCGTTCCTCGATCTGTCGCAACGCGCTTCGACCGATGGCGCGACGCTGCCACAACAAGGATGCGGGGCCGGGCAGACCGGCTGCTACACCGTGTACGCACACGCGAACCATCTCTTGTATCGCGTCGACCTCTCCGCGAAGACCCTTGTGGAGGTCGGCCCCTTCAATGCGCCGAAGTCCGGCTCTTCCGAGGACACGATCACCGATCTCGCGGTCGCGCCAGACGACACGATCTACGTCATCTCGAAGACGCACCTGTATAAAGCCAGTCCGACCGATGGGCACGTAACTTCCGTCGGTGTGGTGACCTCGTGCGGCAGCGACAACGTTGCTCTCACCACCACGCCAGACGGCAACCTATACGCGGGTGACTTCAAAGGAGCCTTCTGCAAGATCGACCTCGCCACCACGCCTCCGACCGTTTCGCAGATCGGATCGCTCGGTGGAGGTCTCGCGCTGTCCGGCGACATCGTCGCGGTCAGCGACGGAACGATGTATGGCACCGCCTACCGCCCCGCAGACATGAGCACCCAGAAAAACAACGTGCTGGTGAAGGTCGACCCCACGAGCGGCAAGAGCACCCAGACACTGGGCGCGACTGGCTACGGCGAGCTGTACGGCATTGCGTACTCGATGGGCCTCGTCTTCGGCTTCACACACGATGGCACAGGCGACGTCGTGACCATCGACCCCGCGACCGGGAAGGGCACGCTCTTCAACACGTTCAACGATCCGGTGACGGGCAAGGGAATCGCGTTCGCGGGCGCGGGCGTAAACTCGATGGTGTCGGCAATGGTGAACTGAGACCGTTATCTCAACTACGCGCTCCTGCAACGCCGCCTCGGTGCGAACACCGAGGCTGGCATCTCTCTTTCGTTCTGAGGCTACTGGGGCGCGACGTCGAAGGCGCTCATGACGTTGCCGGTCGCTTGGTCGTAGATCTGTACGTAGATGCGATCATCGGCTCCCTGTAAGACCGTGCCGTATCCCCAGAAGCTTCCGCCCGCGAGCGGCGCGCCACCGCAACCGATGACCAGCGCGCGCGGATCGTTGGGTTGGCGCTTGAACAGGTGCGAGTGGCCCGTCAGGAACAGCGTGTACTTGTGCTGGCGCACCAGATTGTAGATTTGCGGGAACTCCGTGTGGTCCATGTTCCCCTCGGGATGATGCTTGCTCACGAAGGTGTACTTGGCGTGCGCGTCGGCATCGGTGAGCTGGGTGGTCAGCCACTGCTGCTGCGTCGTATCCCATGCGTCGTCTGCAATCACGACGAACACGGCCAGCCCGCTGTGGGTCATCACGTCGATCCGGTAGTACGGCTTCATCGAGATCGGCATGAGCGCGTCCATGAACGCGGTGTAGTTCGCGTTGCCACCATACGAGTTGGCCGTGCACAGCGCGCTCGAGGTGCCGGTGCACTCGTGGTTGCCCATGGTCATGAAGACGGGGGCTCCTAGCAGCGCCGTCGCTGCGGTGTACTTCGCCATCTGCTGTTTGGCGCCGGTGAAGGCCGAGGACGTCGACCCGCAGTTGAACATGTGGTCGCCTTGGTCCACTGCGAACTGCACGCCTTTTTGCTTCATGCCAATGAAGATGTTGTTGATCGTCGTTTGTGGGTAGGTTCCGCCGCAGACGTCTGGACGTGTGTCGCCGGTGATCCCGAAGAACAGGCGATCGACGGTGCCTCCCTTCGGCCCCACGCTTCCACCTGCCGGGATCCCGAGGTCACCCGACAACGGGCCGGCGTCGACTCCAGTCGGCCCGCCAGTACCGCTTGCTGCGTCGGCTCCGAGAATTGGACACAATTCAGACGCAGGGAAACAAGTTTCGACGACTTGACCGCCCGTACCCGAGACAGGCTGGCAGCTGTAGCCGTCGGGACAGCTGGTGCATGAGCTTCCACAGAAACGGCTTCCCGACACGTCTTGGAAGCACGGGCTGCCCCCACACTCCGTATCGTCGGTACACGTGGAGCACAGGAGCTGGGGCGAGCCGCTCGATCGACATCCGAGCGGAACCAATAAGGCGAGGAAGAGAAGCGCGCGCATGAAGCCTCCGGAGGCACGGGCAAACAAGCACTTCATGCCCCGAGCTGCGCGCAAGCTTCAGGTTTTCCGGCACTCGACGAAATTTTGAAGGCCGGCTGCGACCCAGGACATCCATCTACCGAATTGTCATCGTTTGCGATTGCCGTCATGAAAGCGTTGCTCTCGTGTTGAACCTGCTCGTCTGCGGACTGCTTTTGTCGCCCGCGGAATCGGCGCAAACGCGTCTCGATGCACTCCGCACCGAGTTTGCGCTGCGAGGTACTGACGAGGCAGAACGTGAGCTCCTCGCTATTGCCAGGGAAGCGTCGGAGACCCCTGCTGCCGGCGACGCGCTCGTTTGGCTCGGCAACTTGGCCGAGCAGGATGGTGCGCTTTCGCAGGCAAGTCGGTGGTACGCCGAGGCCGTGCACTACCCGGGCATGACCCATTGTCTTGCGCTTCGCGGGATGGGCGATGTCGCCCTAGCCGGCGGCAAGCTCGACGAGGCGCACCATCGGTTCGAGGACGTCCTGCGCGCTTGTCCGACGAATCTGCACGGGGAGGCGCGACAAAAGCTCGCCGCGGTCGCACGCGGTCGTGGGCACCGAGCGCTGACGTTGCTCTTCGGCGCGATCCTGTGCGCCACGGTTGGGCTGCTCGGTTGGCGGCTCGCACGGCTCGAGGTCCGCCCTCGCTTCCCGCGGGAGCTCACGTTCGTACTGCCGATATTCGCGCTTTTTCTCTTGGCGGGTCTGGGAAGAGGCCGTCAGCTGATGCTCGCGCTCGGGCAGATCGCCATCGGTGCGTCACTTCTGATAGCGGCGTCTGGGATCGCTGCCGCGCAGCCTCGACGATCGCGCTTCCAGCTCTTGTTGCAGACCAGCTTGGTCGGGATTTCGAACCTCGGCATCGTGTATCTCGCGCTCTTGCACTCGGCACTGCTCGATCCCTTGCTCGAAGGGATCGAGGCCGGGGCACGATGAGCCACCGCGTCGCGCTGTCGTTGTCGATGCTGCTCTTCTCGGTTGTCGCCTGCGCGGACGAGCACGCGGCGACGGTCGCGGTCGTTCAATTCAGCAATCGATGCTTCGACGCCGCTCGCCTCGTCGAACGTATGAAACGGCGCGCGGTCGCGCTGACCATTGTGTCGATGTCCGCACAGGCCCCGGGCCATGAAGTCGAGGTGCGCGATCAATCGCCCGCACTCGAGGTGCGCGTGACGATGCGGGACGCCGGCGCTCGGATCGTCGGAGTGGAGGTCCGACATCTGCCTGCAGATACGAGCTGCGAGTCGCTCCTCGAGACGACGGAGCTGATCGTCGCGCGGGCGGCGATGCCGCTCAGGTACTATCCATCGCCGTCCAGCGTGATCCCACCTGCCGCTGTGCCCCGTGTTCGGCGCACCACACCCGTCCGCGATTCACCAGCACCGCCGGAGATCTCAGCGCCGACGAACGACGACGACGGTCCTCCCACGAGAACGCCGCCGGACCCCGAAATCGTGCGGCCCATCGCACCGCACATCGTCGTAGAGACGGCGCATCCGGTCGTCGACCGCGTTGCGCCGCGGTTCATTCGCCGCTTCGAGCTCGATGTCCATGCGCTCTGGTTGTTCCCTCTCGACCACGTGCCGTCCACGCCTGCCGTCGATGTCTCGATCGGCTATCGCTGGTCGCGCAACTGGGGTCTCGTTCTGCGAACTGGTGTCGCCGGATCCTGGCAAGCAAGCGACGTGAGCGATGAGGCAGTCGCATCGGTCGTGTGTCGGCGCATTCCGCTGGTGCTTGCGCTCGCGCTCGACCTACCGATCCGCCGCGGAGGTTTCCGGCTCGCGGTCGGCCCGCTGCTCGCACTGTGGTGGACGCGTTCCGCAGGCATCATCCACCCCGACACGAGGGTGCTGATCCAGCCGGGCGCGCAGCTACGCGCTTCCTATCGAATCGACGTGAAGCGTTTTGCCTTCGAGGCGGGCGTGAACCTCAACGTCGGCTTCACCGTGCAGGATATCGTGATCGCCGGGCTCGGCAGCTTCACCCACACCCCCGTCGTCGATCTTTCGCCGTTCGTCGGAATCGGTGTGCGCCTCTGACCCGAGGGGGTCTAATGACCCGTACGACCCTGTTTGGCGTTGTCATCCTCGGATTCGTCGCGAGCGCTTGCCACCTCGTGTACACAACCGTTCGGAGGATGCCCGGCGTATGGGAGCGGACAGGCTGCTCAATTCAACTGGCTCACGATCACCTGTCAGCCGGCAGGCAACAACTGCAGCTGTGCGATCGCCGTCGATATCAGCAAGAACGACACCGGGACCTGGAGCAGCACCTCAAGTGGATTCACGACGATGGCAGCACAAGGCGGGCCGCAGTCGTTCACGGTCTCGGTCAGCGGTAATACGCTCAAGCATCGTGGCGATTCATCGTCGCTGCGCGGTGATCGCGGCATCACGTACGTGCTTATTCGATGAAATGATTTTCGACTACCGGCTGGTCCGCAAGAAGGCGAGCAGTCGGTGCAGCGGCGTCAATGCGCGCCACGACCACGAGCCGACGAGCCTCTGATACAGCTCGCGGCCTTCGCGTAGCGCCCGTTCCAGGGCGAGGATGGTCTGCTCTGACTCGGCGCGCGCATGGTGCATGCTCTCGATGGTGCTCTCGAGCTTCTCGACGTCACTTCGCAGCGCCAGCAGGTCACGCTGTTTGGAAGCGAGCAGGGTGCGGATCGCCGCGCAGCGTGGAGAGCTCTCGATCTGCACGAGCGAGAGCTCGTCGAGCTTGCGCAGCAACTGCGTGCGCGCGACGTCAAACGCCTCGGGACCATGTACGCGTGATGCGGTGGGATCGTGTTGCCATTGCTGATAGATGCTCGTGGCACGGTGCGTGTCGTGCACGGGAAGCGCGAGCGTGGCCTGCAGCAGGAAGTCCCAGTCTTCGCACAACACGAGGGACTCGTCGAAACGGATGTCGAGGTCGCGGATTCTATCGAGTGGTACGGCGAAGGAGCAGATCGGGCTCTGGTTATCGTGCCAGTGCTGGAAGAGATCGAAGTGGTGGTTGTGAACGACCTCGGCTTGTGCGAGAGAGCTCGCCGACGAGCCGGCGCCACCGACCGCGGGGCCGGCGATCGTCCGGACCGCGGTCAGGCTGCGTACCACCGCATCCGGGTTTGCATCTGCGCCGACCCGAAAGGTTTCGATCCAGTCGGGGGTGACCAGGTCGTCATCGTCGAGAAAGACGAGGTAGCGCCCCCGGGCAGCATCGAGACCAGCGTTCAGCGGACGCGCACGTCCGCCACCGAGCACGCACATCTCGCGCACCCTCGTCGCAAACCTGGGATTCATGGAGCATGACGCCGATGGTGCTGCGTCGTTCGCATCGACGAGGTGTGATACGAGCAAGACCTCGATGTCGTCATCGGTCTGTGCGCTCAGGCTGTCGAGCGTCTCTTGCAAGCAGCGCGGGCGGAGTCGTTGCGTGCGCACCAACACGCTCGCGAACGGACGGCGCGCCCGATTCTGCTTCGCCGTGAGTTGGCTCATGAACCGGTCCGCCAGTGCTGCGCTGGATCCTCGGTGCAATCGCTTAGCACGGGCACGACGCTTCCGACGGGTGCAGCCAGGCAACGAGCGCCCGACCTCAGGTGGCCGTCGGCGGTCAGAGACCAGCGCTGACTATCGGTGTCGCTGCACGCGCCAAGGGTCGGCGTAACACCCGGGACACTGCGCTCGCCTGCGTCAAGACATGTCCGGTGATTGCGCAACTCGCCCTGCGCCGTCATGACCCATTTTGCGCGCGCCCGGTCGGTGCATGCTGCGAGCACTGTTGCCTCGCCGTGCGGCACCTCATCGGAGACCGCGCCGAAGCAGAGGTCGGTGGACGAGATGATCGGCGTCGCCACGGCCTCGCGATCGGAAATCGCATACCGTCGCTGTCCCCATGGTCGATAGACGGAGTCGACGTCGCTCGACGAACCGCCGCCGAGCTCGGCGTCGAACGCCGCGTAGCCGAGAAACGTCTGCCATTTCTCGGCGCTGGCGAACGCATCCAGGTTCGGCACTTCCTCGCTGATGTTGTAGCCGCGGTACATCGTCGCGTCCGTCGCGAGGGCGGAGGAAGCGGTAATCGCGAAACGCGCCGCGCTCAGGTGATCGCTGTGATCCTTCCCATGTGCGCCGCTCCGATCGAGTGTTCGCACGATCTCCGGATGCTCCGCGGCAATCAGATCAGCGAGGAGCCCGATCAGGGCTTGGCGATTGAATCGGTTGGAGCCGTCGACCGCATCGACGTGATCGATCAGCTTGTGCCACAGCCGCTCAAGGCTGGCTCCACGGTAGCGCGTCGAACCCTCCCCTTCGATACCATCGGGAAGCCTGACGAAGACAAGCTTTACGTTCGGCGCTGCCACCAGCGTGTCTGCATGAAGAATCGCGCCCGACAGAACCACCTCGCCTGACGACCACGCGTCGTCCACGCGGGCCATGCGAGCGTAGCTCGCTTCTACGCCCCTTTCTCGTGCCATCCAATAGGTGCTGTCTTTGCCCGCGTCGCCGGCGGTCAGGTAGACCGTCGTCAGACAACGACTCGAGGTGATGTCGTCCTCGACGTCGGGGTTCATGAAGAGCAAGTCGTCGTCCGGGTGCGCGACGACCGCGAGCACGTGCGCGCCGCAATTCGGCTCGTCGCTGAGAGCGGTTATGGCACGGGCGGAACAACCCGATGGCAACGCCAGCCACACCAGCGCAACGATGATTCGACGAACACGGTGTCGGCTGGCACGCATGGAGAAATCGTCCGTTCATGCCCTCTCGCCGCCGCACCCTTCAATCTTTGTGCGCGAATGTGAACCAATGCGATTCCGCTTGGACACGATCCTTGTAGAGCGAAGCGAAGTGAGCACGAGGCCGAAGCTTGCTTCGGCCGGGAGCGGATCAACTCAAAGAGGAATCGGTCTAGAAGAGGGCCTCTACTGCGGATTTCTCAATCCGAAAAATGCGTGAAGGAACACCTCGGGCAGGCGCATACAGCGGGACGTCCGTACGGCGACGCTACGGAGGAGAGCCAATCATGGTGGAGATGGATAAGGAGCTGCTCTCGCGTGCGACTGCACACGAAGGAGCCTGCGTACAACACGAGTTTGCCACGGCATCTTGCGCTGGCCCGCGGCCCGCGAGCCCAGCAGAAAAATGTCGCGTCTGCCTCGCGAATTTGCGAACAGATGGGCAGTGCGTCTATCGGTGTGATCCGGCGATGGCGTCGCCAGCTCGTCGCAATTCCGCGAAAATTCGGCGACAGGCCCGTGCGCGCGCGGTTCGATCTTCTAGCAGATAGAGCGTGAAGATCGACCGCGCGGTTGATCCTTCACGGACAGCGAACTAGGCTCACCGCAAGCTGTCCCGAAAATCTCTTTGAAGCCCAGACGCGCCCGGATGCATATACACGCAAACGGCGGATCCTGACCCCTGCGAATGCCCACAACGATCTCAGATTCCTCCCGAAAGGGATCCATGCGCTCCGAGCCGCTCGGCTTGGTGTTCGAGGATGTCTACCGCGACCACTTCGCGTTCGTCTACCGCAAGGCGAGCCGGCTCGGTGGGCCTGGGATCGACGCAGAGGATGCCGTACAGGAGGTGTTCCTCATCGTCGCGCGCAAGCTCGATAGCTATGACGGAAGTTGCCTCGTCACCACCTGGCTCTATGGGATCACGCTCAATGTGGTCCGCGGGCTACGACGCCGCGCACGTGTGCGTTGGCTGTTTCTGCGCGACCAAGCCGCGATCGTGAACGAGTTCCCGATCGAGTCGATCGATCAGGCGGAGCTCCGACAAGCTCATCGAATCGCGTACGAGATCCTCGAGAAGCTCTCGCCCAAGAAGCGCGAGGTCTTCATCCTCGCCGAGTTCGAGAGCCTCTCCTGCGAAGAGATCGCCCAGATCGTGGACACGAAGGTCGAGACCGTCTGGTCACGCCTGCACTACGCGCGCGCAGAGTTTTCGCGGCGCCTGCTCAAGCAGAAGGTGCAGTCGTGAAGCGGCCGCTTCGCTCCGAGGATGGCTCGCGTTCGACGGCATCGTCGGATGACCACGCCAAGGTCATCATCGAGCAAGCCGCGCGATTCGAGACGACGATTCCGGATGGCGCGCAGGATCGGGTGTTGCGTTCCATTCGGCGCCGTCGAGGCGTGCCAGCTTCGAGTACTTGGCCCATCTTGTTCTCTGGTGCGGCGGTCGCTGCGGCGCTCCTACTAGTGCTCGTGCTGCGATCCCCAAACGGGTTTCGGGTTGCCACGACCGGTGTCGACGAATCGCGTGGCGAGTTGCGCGCGGGCAAACGCCTACCCCTGCTATCGGAGCGTTCGTTCGTCGATCTACACGCCGCCGGTCAGGTGGTATCAGGCGCGAAGACGCGAGCGCTGATCGAGCGATTCGACGACACCGAGGTTCGATTCCGTCTCGAGGAAGGCAGCCTGTTGCTGCATGTCGCGCCACGAGGGGAGCTCGGTCCCCTCATCATCGAGACACCGCAGTTCATCGCCCGCGTGGTCGGCACGGTGTTGCGCGTGGTAGTCCACGCCGATGGTCGTTCGAGCATCGTCGTGGCGCACGGCGCGGTCGAAGTCGAGCCTCGTGGCCAGCCCGCGTTCGTGGTCAATGCGGGCTCTCGCTGGCCCGCGGACACCATGGACGTGCCGGACCCAGCGGAGGTCGCGCTGTTGCAGCCAGCCGATCGCGAAGGCGTGACGCTCGGCGACTTTTCGCCGCCGAGCGTCCATGCACCGTGCGATGGCGACGCTGCGTCACGCGTGCGTTGTCAGCTCACGATCGCTCAGGACGCGGAGCCAGCACGCGCGGAGAACGCGCTCTACGAGGCAGGCTGGATGGCTTGGCGAGATTTGCGGGATGCGAAGCGGGCGCTGGCAATCTGGCGTCAACAGAGAGAGCGGTTCCCGAATGGCACGCTGCGGTCGGAAGTTCAAACCTCCATCATTGACGTGTTGATCGCACTGCGCATGCCACGTGAGGCCGAGATCGAAGTGGATCGGTACCTCATCGCCAACCCCGAAGGCCTTCGCGCAGCCGAAATGCACTTCGTGCTCGGCACGCTGCAGCGGGAGATCGACGGAGATTGTCGACGTGCCGACGCTGAGTTTGCGCTTGCCCTCGAGCACCCCGCTGAGCCGTGGGAAGCTCGCGCGCGGGAGGCCCGTACCGCGTGTCATCCCGCGCGCGGCCAGTGAGCCTTCGCTCGATCGCGCTATCAGTCGCGTTGATGTTGACCGCTTGTCGTTCGGCGGCGATCGTGGGGTCGGTCGAATGTACGGGAACGATCGATTGTTCCCCTCCCGCCACAATCTGCGGTGTCGATCGTCGATGTGTGCCGGGATGCACGGTGAATGCGAGTACCTGTGTGGGCGGTGCCAAGTGCAACGCCGTGACCGGAGAGTGCAGCGGCGGGATCGTCGGTACCTCGTGCAGCGACGATCGCGGTTGCGACCCACCCGAGATTCTTTGTCGCCCATCGACACAAAGCTGCGCGGTCGGATGCGGGCTCTCGGCCTACTGCCCGAGCGGCCTCGGTTGCGCGCGCAGTACGGGGCACTGCTGCGATCCCGGTGAAGCGGGGTGTCAGCTGGCGGAGAGTCCGAACATGGAGTGCAACGCCGATGTCGACTGTGGTCCTCCGGCACGCATCTGTACGTCGGGGCTTTGCGGAGTCGGGTGCGGTACGGTCAGCTGCGTCGCTCCGCAGCAGTGCGACACGGCGAGTGGTCATTGCGTGACCGCCGTCTGCGCGCGAGACAGCGAATGTGATGTGAGCTCCACGTGTACCCAGGCCGGCACGTGCCACGTCCTGGAAGCACACGGCCGCGGGCCGTGCGTTGGTGGTGCAGCGGTCAGCTACGAATGTGCCACGGAAGAGACCCCAAGCGCATTTTCGTCCTGCGTCGGTACGACGGGCCCATCGACGTGTCGATACTGCATCGACTCGGCATGTTTCGACCCGGGACTCTGCGCTTCCATCGACGACTGTCCACGCGGGATGTCCTGCGTCGCCGGTCTATGCCGCACGCAGGCTGACGAGTGCCCAACCACCACGCCGATCGGCCTCATTGCTGCTGGCGGGTTTGCCGCCGGCAAGACGCTCTGTGTGCGAGATCGGGTCGCGAGCGTGCGGACGGGATACGACGGCGCCATCGAGATCAAACTGGGTTCCGCGCCGTTCCTGTTCGCCGATGTGCTCGAGATGTACAAGCGAGCTGGGGTGCGAATCCCGACAGCCGGTGAAACGGTAACGCTGCACGGAAGAGTTCGCTGGGACGACGCCCATGGCGATTGGGAGCTCTTCCCGGTGGACTGGGTGAGCCCGTAGCACCGATGGGTACGGCCGCTTTCAATGTTCGAACCCGGAGGAAATATGACGACCCGAAAGATGCTGTTCTTGCTCACGTCGATGGCATTCCTCGCATGCACGGCGAGTGTGTGGTTGGCAACTATGGTTCGATTGTCCCCCTCGAGGGATCTTGCAAAGAGCAGCTCCACCCTTTCGTGACTGCGCTCGCGACGCGATCGTCCAGCTACGTCCTTGGCGCAGTGCCTGATGATCGGGCCAGGAGATCACATCGGTTCTTGTTGGCAGCGGCGGGGTCCGGCATTCTGCTTGCGCATGCTTCAGTCGACCGCACGGGTGACAGTTGCTGACGCGCAAGGAGACAGTCCGTGACGAGGGCACCGCGCAAAAATGTCGTCACCGTATCCGGTGGAAAAGTCCCCCCGGCGCCGCGATCGGCACGCGCAGCGGTACCCGTTGCCGAGTTCGACGAGGTGGTGCAGCTCATCGAGTTCGCACGGCGGCATGTGACTCGCACGGTCAACGTTCAGCTCATCGATTCGTATTGGGAGATCGGCGCAGTCATCAGCCGGCGGATCGAAGGTGACGGCTGGGGCAAAGGCACAGTTCGGGAGCTCTCGTCGTATTTGTCTCGTACCCAGCGTGGCGCACGAGGGTTCTCGCCGCAGAATCTCTGGCGCATGCGGCAATTCTTCGACGCCTATCGCGATGCGCCGAATCTCTCAACGTTGGTGAGAGAACTGCCCTGGTCGGCGAATCTGCACATCCTGAGCGGCGCAAAGCGCGTCGAGGCGCGCGAGTTCTACCTGCGGATGGCGACACAGAAAGTAACTTCTCAAAAAGTGACGGCAGCCAAGGCAGCCACATCGTCAAATCGCCCAATACTGCACGAATTCAGCGACTCGATTGAGAGCCGCCGGCA